>CAJXTZ010000030.1 GCA_913061345.1 uncultured Erythrobacter sp. | reverse complement strand
GAGACCTCCACTATCCTCTTCGTCGGCAGCGTCAGATGTGTATAAGAGACAGGTTAGCAGACTGTCTAGAAATGGTTGGCAACTGCCCAATGCGGTCGTCTGTCTTGTTCGTTGGCATTGATTCTTAATGGGCCGCTTTCGTCCCTTCACTTTGAAGTTGTTCGTCGGCCTGACTGAATGCGTATGCATCCATCCGCAGCACGCCGTAGGTTGTGCTGGTATGTAGTCTCTCGGCTGTCGCCTTTGGGCCTGCCGCACCAAGGGCAACGAACAGGGGAAGAATATGCTCTTCGGTCGGGTGATTGCGCTGAGCGTTTGGCGCGAGACGTCGGTAAGCGAGAAGATCGCAAGTGCGACCTTCTCCAAGTGTCTCATCGAACCAATCAGCAAATTCGGTGACCCATTCAGGTTCTTTCTTGCCCTGCTGGCCGCGCCAGCTGGAGAGATCATGTGTGTAGCTGCCGCTGGCGATAATCAGGACGCCTTCACCCGTTAGAGGCGCGATGGCCCGTCCAACCTCGAGATGATGCCCTGGTCCCAGCTGGCTTTGTACTGAAAGCTGCACGACCGGGATTTCCGCATCGGGCCAGATCAGCATCAGCGGAACCCAGGCTCCGTGATCGAGACCACGAGCTTTATCGGTGACTGCTGACAGACCGGCATCGCCCAAAAGTTCCACGACGCGTTCTGCCAGCTCAGTAGAACCGGGCGCAGGATAGGACAGCCGGTAAAGGGCATCGGGAAAGCCCGAGAAATCATGGATCGTCTCGTTCTTTTCGACAGCATTGACCGTGGGAACGCGGGTCTCCCAATGGGCTGACACGACGAGGATCGCGCGGGGACGGGGCATCGCCTGCGCCAGCCCCTCGAGGAAGTAGCGGGCGGCTACATTCTCGAGTGGAAGCGTCGGAGCCCCATGCGAAAGGAAAAGCGGGCGAAGCATGGGCTTAGGCCTTCTCTGCAAACGGATTACCGATCGCATAGGCGCCGTCGCCGAACATTGCCTGGGCGAGCAGGGTCACTGCCCAGAATACGGGATATTCCCATCCGCCACCTGGATTTGAGAAGCTGAAGCCAGCGGAAAGGTGCGGGATGATTGCTCCGATCATGATGACCAGCGAGCAAAGCGCGGCCCAACGGGTCATGAAACCCACGATCAAAGCGAGGCCCAGTGCAATCTCGCCCGCCAACACCGGATACGCGAGAATGCCGGGAAAGCCGATGCTTTCGAAGAATCCTGCCGTTCCGGCTGGGGTAAATACAAGTAGCTTGGTCAGTCCGTGCGTGAGCAGGAGCGTGCCGCTGGTCACTCGCAACAGGGCAATGGCTCGGGACGTTGTAATGGTGTCAGTCATAAAATCCTCCAGGTCGGTTGCCCACTAGATAGACTTATACAGTTACGCATTGAATTGCCCATCATTGACTACTGGCTATGCGTTTACGTATATCGAGGCATGGACTGGGACGACCTTCGGACATTCCTTGCAATCGCACGTCATGGCACGCTCTCGGCCGCCGCGCGCTCGCTAGGAGTCACTCAACCAACGATGGGGCGCCGCCTTGCAGCTATGGAGAAACGAATTGGGGCTCGATTGCTTCAGCGCACCCCGACCGGTTATGCGCTGACGCCTCCCGGCGAGGCGGTGCTTGGCAATGCTGAACGCGCCGAGGCTGAAGTTCTGGCTGCAGAGCGCGCGATCACCGGAAGGGACGTCGCTCTCGAAGGTGTCGTGAGGCTGACGACGGTTGACACGCTGGCAGCGCGGATCGTCGCTCCGGCCCTTGCTGCTCTTCAAGAGAAGCACCCGGGCATCGTGGTAGAGTTGGTTCCAGACACGCGGTCGCTCAGTCTTTCGAAGCGGGAAGCTGATGTTGCGCTTCGCATGACACGATTTGAAGGACATGAAGTTGCAACCAGACGCGTCGGTGCGGTTGCCATCGGGCTTTATGCCACCGCTGAGTGGATCGAACTAGCCAAACGCGGCGACGTGCGTCTCGTGACGGTTTTGGACGACCAGGCACACCTTCCGGAAGCAAAATTGCTGCGCGAAGTGTTTCCTAACGCGTCGATAGGTTTTAGATCGAACAGTCGCGAAGTGCAGTTGCATGCTACTCTCGCAGGTGCCGGGGTCGCAGCGCTTGCCTGCTACAGAGCCGACGTCGAACCAAATCTTGTCCGGCTTAACGACGCGAAACCGGAACTGGTCCGTGACATCTGGCTAGGAGTGCATGTCGATATGCGACACATGCCAAGGGTTCGCGCAGTTGCGGACGCGGTGATTGAAGCGCTGAGGGAGAACTCCAGCGTTTTAAATCCGAAAGCTTAGTCGAGCACGGCAGCTCAAAACCCTTAGTAAGGTTCTATCTGTGTGTCGGCTTTCATGCATTAAGAGCTATGGGCCCATGACCGAATTGAGGGCGCGCAAAGCTGCCAACTGAAAATTGCAACGCCACCGTCCGCGACAGCTACTTGGCCATCCAAGAGCCGACATTCCGCTAACCACCCCAGTTCGTGACACCTTCACCGACCTCGACGAGTGCCAGGAGCGGACGGGCGGCTAACGACCCAAGTTACAGACTAAGGCTTAGCCTTCCGAGTAGACTTCGCGGGAACGAACCATCCCAATATCACTGGCACCAAGCCAACGATTGACCCGCCGATATTGAACGTCACGTGCTCCGAAAGATGCCAAGTAGGTCCTATGCCAAACTGAAGGATCATCAATAGCAACCATGCACTTGAGAGATTGGCATTGCGGAGGCGGTGATAGGTGATGACCGTCAGTGAAATCAGGGCGGATGCTCCAATGACAAAAACAAGCAAAACGGGAACACCTATCAACGCCGATGCAACCGCAAGATAAGAGATTGAAATGAGGGCTATGGATCCCGGCCTATAGCGTGAGCGCTCTGCAAAGGTTTTCAAATCCACTATCACAATCACCAAGCTAAATGATCGATCGTCCGCTTTCCACCCATTCTGAGACATAGATTGCGTCGCCTATGGGAGGCAGAAGCGGACAGTACGATTTGACGGCTCATATCTATGGGGATTTGATGCCCGAAAAAGCTACAAAGCCGACAGATAATTGTTTGAACCACAGGACAAAAATAACGTTTTGGGGCTGTTCGAGTCCACAATTTAGCCCGCATTTATAAGTTGAAGTGGTGAGCGGCCTGGTTGGCTCCTTTCGCGCGCGACGATGCTGCTGCCACCACGATATGCCGCATAGTAGCCTTGGCGCGCGCCAAGCTTGCGGTTTTCGATTTGACAATGCGCGCGATGAGCGGATCCTTAAAGGCCGCGCGAATGCCGTGCGTGGAAAATCTCCTTTCGATTTCCTAGTCATCCTCGGTAAATGCATGATGGCGCGCGACAAGGCTGACGTTAGGGCCTATCTCACGAGAATGTTAAATTTCACATCTATCATGCGGCAGAAAAAGCCCGAGCTGGCAATCGATCTTGGTACAGCCAACATGCGTATTATGACGCGTGGCGAGGGTCTTGTCTTCGATGAACCGTCGTTGTGCTATTTTCGGAACGAGAATGGTCAATCGCGGTTCGTCTCGGCAGGACAAGTCGTCCGCGCAATGGTAGACAGAGTGCCCAAGTCGTTCAGCGTTCGTCGTCCACTGGCGAGAGGCGTACTTCAAGATATCGAGGCGGCAAGCGCGCTGCTGGCCCACGGCTTTGCCGCTATCGCCAGAAAGGGCAGCCGATCACGTCCATTCGCTCTCATCGGAATTCCGGCTGACGCCACGAAAGCGGAAGCAAACGCATTGATGGTGGCTGCCAGCGATGCAGGATTGGGCAAGGTCGAACTGGTTCGAGAAACTTTCGCCGCAGCGGTAGGAGCCGGCTTACAAATCGGTGAGCCGCGCGCATCCATGATCGTCGAATGCGGCGCCGGTACGACAGAGATCGCAGTGTTTTCATCCGATGGCGTATGCAAGACAAAATCGGTTCGAATCGGCGGACAAAGCCTCGATATGGCTTTGACAGAGCTGCTTCAGGTTAAACACCATTTCTTGATCGGACAGATTACCGCTGAGTCACTGAAAAAGAGCCTATCGTTCCGGGATCCAACTTCTTTGGTTGGCAATGAATCCCTTTTGATCAAGGGTCGCGATCTGCGTTCCGGCCTGCCCGGCACCATGACGATCGAACCGTCCGTATTCGATCCGGTCTTCCGAAAGCATTTCGCGCGTTTTGCAGAGGCAACGCGCGCAGTGCTTAACGAGCTATCTCCGGATCTTGCAGCGGATCTGTTGAACGAACGGATCGTTGCGACTGGAGGAGGGATTTGTGCTCATTTTCTGGCTGAGGCGATCGCGCAAGAATGCGATGTTCCAGTGACCGTCGCGGATGACCCATCCGGGTGTGTCGCTCGGGGCCTTGAGCGCATGCTGGACGGATGAGCCAGTCGAGCAGCCGCGAACATCTGCTGGAGGAGGTTGCGTGTGTAGATGCCGATGGGGGCGAGGTGCATGTTATTCATTATCGATATGTGGATGTGAGGAACACGCCCCGAGGCGAGCGAACGCATTTGGGCGCACAAGGCTGGCGAACTTTATGCGGCGAACCTGTGAAATTGATTGATCGCGATCATTACGAGGTCATCTCGACTGGTACGCTACTGATCCGCTCAGCGCGCTGTGATTGACTTCGCCGATCCCATCACCAAGTATGATGCATGGTCATTGAACTGACATATCGGCGCTTTCGCCATCATTCGGGTCAACTCGCCGCACGAGTCTGATCCCGGCCGCAGGTCTGGCGATGCCGCTCGCAGGCCGGGAAAGCTTTCATCATCTTAGAAATTTCGAAAGCCGCGCCACGTGTGTCGGCTGGCTTTCAACGAATGAAGGAAAGGCCATCATGGCAAACCATCAAAATCTGACATCGTCGGATAGTCCGATAATTCACATGCTCGCATCCGAAAGCCGGATTATTACCGAGATGACGTCGGCGCTCGAAAAACGAAATCCAACTGTCGCCGACTTGCTTTATACTGAGTTGGACAGAGCCGAACTGCACGAGCCTGCGGATCTTCCAGCCGACACCGTCAGCATGAATTGTCTGGTCGAATTCGTGGATGAGCGCAGCGGAGTAAGTCGCACGGTTCAGCTGGTCTATCCAAAGGACGCCGATATCGCTCTTGGGCGGATCTCGATCCTCACCCCTGTCGGTGCTGGATTGATCGGCATGACTGAAGGTGAATCAATTTTCTGGCCGGACCGAAGCGGTGCGAAAAGACTGCTCAAAATCGTTTCAGTAAACCGTCCGGATTCTTGCCAACGCAAACTACCAGACCTCGACCTCGACGCCGTAGCCTGACTGCACGAACATTGGAAATAAGAATATGCCCTATTTTAAGCCTGCTTTAGCACTTCTGCTCGCTACCGCCGCTGCCGCTTGTGCTACCTATCCCGGCGATCACGCGACCGCGGATCTTATGGGCGGCGAGTGGTTGGTCGAAGATATCGCGGGACGCGGTGTGATAGACGACGCGCGCACTACAGTGAGCTTTTCAAGCGATGGAAGGTTGTCGGGCGACACGGCCTGCAACCGTTATTTCGCCGATTACGAAGTAAGTGGAAGCAGCCTACAAATAGGCAACGCTGGGACGACCAGACGCGCATGCGCTCCCGCGGTGATGGATCAGGAACAACGCTTCCTTGAATTGTTCAATGAAGTTGACACTTACCGGATCGACAGCACTGGCGCACTGACCCTGTCGACACCGGAAGGTGCGACTATCCTGGCGCGCAAGCCCTCGGCTGCGATGACTCAAGTCGCCTATCGCTGCAGCGACGGTTCGACCCTCGAAGCTTCCTATCCCAGGTCGGAGACAGCCGTCGTCACACATGGCGGCCGAACGGTGGAAATGACAATTGCACCATCGGCGAGTGGCGCACGCTACATCGGTGGCGGCCTACAGTGGTGGACCAGGGGCGCAAGTGAAGGGATGCTTGCCCCGCTTGCTGAGGGAGAAAGCATCGCTTCGGCTCGCGGTATCGATTGTACCGCCTGACCTAATTTTGTGCGGGGCTGCTATGGATATAGCACCCCGCCTGTTGCTTCCATTATTTTGGGCGCGCCCTCGGGCAAGGGAATGAATTCCTTGTCGTCTCCCGGCACGGTGGGAAAGTAACCGGCACGCCAGTCCTCGGCTGCCTGTTTGATCCGTTCACGTCGGGACGATACGAAGTTCCACCAGATATAGCGCGGCCCTTCCATCGCGGTGCCGCCGATCAGGACGAAGCGTGCATTTGCCAACGCTGTCACGGCGATGCGAGCGCCGGTTTTCAAGATGATCATCTGACCCGGTTCAAATTCCTGGCCATCGATCAACAGTCCTCCGCTGATCGTATAAACTGCACGCTCTTCGCTATCTGCCTCAATTTGCAATTGCTTCCCGGCTGCCAGATGCAGATCGCAATAGAGCGTTTCAGACGCCGTCTGGAGGGGTGATGTCTCGCCGAACGCTGATCCTGCGATTAGCCGACCGTTCGCGCCGTCACCTTCAAACGTGGGCAATTCATCAGCCGTCCGATGGATAAATTCGGGTTCGTCCTCTTCCGCATCGAGCGGTAGGGCCATCCAGGTCTGCAAGCCGAACAGGCGCTGTCCGCTGGCCTCGATTTCGGGTCTGGTGCGTTCAGAATGCACGATACCGCGTCCCGCCTTCATCCAGTTGACCGCGCCAGGCTGAATGAGCTTCTCGGTTCCCAGACTGTCGCGATGAAGGATCTCGCCTTCGAACAAATAGGTCAGCGTCGACAGATTGATATGCGGGTGCGGACGCACGTCGATCCCTTCATCCGAATTAAAAGTGGCTGGTCCCATCTGGTCGAAGAAGATGAATGGCCCGACCATCTGGCGTTCGCTTGACGGCAGAGCACGCCGAACAGTCATTTCGCCCAGATCCACTGCCCGTGGTACAAGGACCATGTCGATAGGGCCGCTATCCGCCTTTGTCTTTGCGGCCGCGTCGGGACAGTTTGTGTAACTCATTGCATTTCCTCAAACGGATGGGGTTCACCGACCCGGCCAATCGAACATTCGAGCGATCCGCGGTCCCAATTGGCGGTTTCTGCAGCCGCGTCATAAGTTGACTGAAGGAACTGCAGGAGCATTGATTCCGGATCGTCAGCTGTTTTGACTGCCTCGTAAGGTAGCAAAAATTCGCCGAGATCATTATCCCAATTGGCTGCGCCGGGAGCAACCTGCTGCTTCTTGAAAGTGTCCGGCGAGGGATAGCTGTATGAATAGAACATCAGTTCGCCTGCACCTGATTTCGTTTGGCGTGCCGTGGATATTGAAAGTGCGGCCGACGCGTTCAACTGCAGTGCGGACCAAGTTATGGAAATTCGCAACGCTCATGGCCACGAGGTCTTTGATCACACGCATGCCGGATGCTGCTTCGACAATCAGCTTATGGTCGATAAAGTCGAGGGACACCGATATGCTGGTATTCCGATCAGGCACCGGGCCAGAAGTAAGCCCACGCGGCGTTACATATAGCGTGGCGTGCAAGCTGTGGTTGATCCGTGGCGTGTGCGACAATCGGTATTTGCCGATGATCTGCTTCCACAAGTGCAGTGCCTCGCAGGTGTTCTTCCATTCGTCGAACGGCAGAGCAGGCCAGTCATTGTGTTCAGTCGGCATCAAATCAGCTCCTGTTCGATTGCGTTGTCGGCGTCTGTAACCGCGCCCCGATAAAGTCTTCCGTTAAGGCTCAGAGGGCCCGCTCCCGCAAAGACGAAATACAGGAAGATAAAACAATACAATACTGCCGCGTCGCCGCCATTGTTGACCGGGTAGAAGCTTAGCGGTGCGTGCGAAAGGGAATGGGCGGCGGCCATCGTGCCGGATGCGACAAATTCTGTAGGCCTTGTGAATAGCCCCAAAGCGATCAGCGCGCCTGACACGAGCTAAATCAAGCCTGCAAATGCGCCAGGATCGTCAAAAACCAAGCCCGCGCCAGTCCGATCCCCGCCCGGGAAACTCAGGATTCTTTGCGTGCCGTGCGCGAGGAAAAGCAAGCCGGACGTAATTCGCAATATGCTGAGCATATACGGCGCATTCGCGCTGAGTTTAGCCTTAGTCATATTGAACTCCTTCCAATTGGGCCGAGAAAGCTGGGGCCGGTTGGCCATGCTTATTAAGCAGTACGTTCGACCCAATCGCCAAACGCGTCGATAAATTTCTGGAAGAATATCCGCGTATCGTCGCTTTTGATCTCACCGTTGTCGTCGAAGATATCGAAGGCTCCTCCGACATAGGCTTCGGGCTGTTGCAGCACGGGCATATCGAGGAAGACGAGCGACTGGCGCAGATGATGGTTGGCACCAAACCCGCCAATTCCGCCGGGAGACAGCGTCATCACCGCAGCTGGCTTGCCCGCCCAAGCGCTTTGGCCATAAGGTCGCGAGCCCACATCGATCGCGTTTTTCAACGCTCCGGGAACAGAGCGGTTGTATTCCGGCGTCACGAACAGCACTGCGTCCGCGCTCGACAATTGTTCACGAAAACGTGCCCATTCGTTCGGGACGCCAACGGCTTCGACATCCTCGTTATAAAACGGCAGATCGCCGATCTCGAGGAAAACGAAGTCGAGATTGTCGGCAGCCAACCGGCTCAGCGACTGCGCCGCCTTGCGGTTGACCGATTCCTTGCGCAGGCTGCCCACTATGACAGCTATTTTGTAGTTACGGGACATAGATTGTTCCTCAATCAATAGCTTAGGATGTAAAGCGGCGACGGAATTTATTCCGTGTCGACGAGCACGATTTCGGTATCTTCCAGTGCCCTGATGCTGATCTCTTCGACACTTTCGATCGCGACACCGTCACGTTCATTGGCGAATTCATCGTTCACCATCAGGCTGCCGGTGGCTGCGACCAGATAGGCCTTGCGACCTTCGTCCAATGGCCAGCTGGTGGTCTCACCGGCTTTGAGCGCGATTCCGGCGACGCAGGCGTCGGCGCGGATCATCAGCGCGTCTGTATCGTCATCGAAGCCGCTGGCAAGGACGGTCCAGTTTCCTGACCGGTCGTCCCTTGGGAAGGGCTTGGCACCCCACCGCGGTTCTCCGCCGGGTGCGCGAGGCTCGATCCAGATCTGGAAAATATTCGCTTGTTTGTCTTCAGCGTTGTGTTCCGAATGCGCAATGCCGCTGCCAGCCGACATAACTAGTACGTCGCCAGCCTCAGTCCTGCCCTCGTTGCCGAGATTGTCCTTGTGGGTGATCGCACCTTCACGGACGTAGGTGATGATTTCCATGTCGCGGTGCGGATCTTGCGGAAAGCCGGATTGCGCTGCGATCTGATCGTCGTTCCAGACTCGCAGATTGCCCCAACCCATGCGCGCAGGATCATAATAGTTGGCAAAGGAAAAATGGTGATGGGCGTTAAGCCACCCATGGTTCGCAGCGCCGAGAGTATCGAAGGTTCTGATATCGATCATATTGAGTGCTCCGTTTCGTTGAGCCTTATCTAGGTCTTGCTTGATAGTCAGATAAGCCCGATAAAATCGACCATAATGTTCGAAGGAGTTGAATAGTGGATGTGGGCAATCCAACCCTGGATCAACTCCGGGTGTTTCTCGCGGTTCATGACGAAGGCAGTTTCAACGCCGCAGCCCGAAAGCTCGGCCGCGCCGTTTCGGTCATAAGCTATGGTGTCGGCGCGCTCGAGGATCAGCTCGGAGTAAGCTTATTCGAGCGCGAGGGATCGCGGCGTCCTGTTACGACCAATGCCGGGCGCGCGCTGCTTTCGACGGCGCGCTCGATAATAGACGAGACCGACAGCCTGATCGCGCAAGTGCGAAGCATAAACGCCGGGGTCGAAACCGAAATTGCGCTGGCGCTCGATGTGATGGTCCCGTTCGACACCGTATCTGCCGTGCTAGAACGTTTTCGCCAGACTTATCCTCTGGTCGACCTGCGCTTGCATGTCGAAACACTCGGAGCGGTGGCCGCTTTGGTGTTCGACAGGACTGCCGATCTGGCGATCGCTGGACCCGACACTCCCGATTTCGGCGAGCTCGCACAAAGGGAAGTAGGCAGTGTGGAATTGGTCCCGGTAGCCGCACCCAGCCATCCCCTAGCTCAAATGAAAAGTATCAAAGCGGGGCAGGCTGCAAAATACCTCCAACTCGTGTTGTCAGACCGTTCGAAATACACCGAAGGGAAGGATTTTTCGGTGTTCAGCCCCCGCAACTGGCGATTGGCTGATTTGGGCGCAAAGCGAGAATTGCTTATCGCTGGAAGCGGATGGGGCAATATGCCGCGCCACGCGATTGAGCGCGATATCGCGGCAGGACAGCTGCAGATCCTACCCTTGCCGGAAGGCGCAAGCGTCAATTATCGCCTGCATGCGTTCTGGCGCAAGGACCATCTGCCTGGACCAGCAACGAGCTGGCTCCTTTCAGCGCTCGAACAGGTGCTGTGATAGATGCCTTGTCAGCTAATTGGGACCGAGCATTTTCGTGGGATCCATAACCCGGTTAAATTCCTCAGCCGAAACGAAACCGCTTTCCATGGCTGCTTGCCGGAGTGTCAAACCTCCCGTGTGCGCTGCTTTCGCTATGTCGGCAGATTTGTCATACCCGATATGCGGCGCAAGAGCGGTTACCAGAATGAGTGATTGCTCCAGGCCTATGATCCTCGTGCGGCTCCAACCTAGCGAGCAAATGACGGCAAAAATTTTCACAGCCATCTGCGAGAATACGCGCGCTTTGCACGAAGTTGTAAGCCACGACAGGGCGATATACGTTTAATTGCAGCTGTCCCTGCGTACCAGCGAAGCTGATAGTCGCGTGATTGTCCGACACCTGTGCGCAGACTTCGCTAAGAGCTTCGACCTGCGTCTGATCGAGCGTTCAAACTCGTCGAAATAAGCCACAGTATTGCTCCTGTTCGCACCCATCAAACCCGGCTGCTTGCCCCACACAGCACAAACCCAGTTATCGCGTCGGAGCATTCCATGAGGCGGGAGTTTGCGCATGGCCGCGGAACGCAATCGTTAACGTGACTGCCGATGAGGGCAGCTCATCGCACTGACAAATTCTCGACGTTTAAAGCAGCCACTGTATGGGCAGCCAACCGATGCCTTTCACCGCGGCGCGCGAAGCGCGTGTTGTGTGGGGATCGTGTCGATGGATGATCTCGATCCCGTCACTGCGCCGTTCCCGCCATTCGATGTCGCCGTTGTCATCCAGTGAGAGCGCATAGGCGTCATCGAGTATAGCCGTGTCGAACCAGTCGTGAATGCCTTGGGTCGTCCGAGTGCTATTTACGATAAATCCCATTTCGGTGTTGAGCATGACGGACCGGGGATCGAAGTTGAAGGATCCAACGTAAAAACGGGTGCCGTCAACAGCGAATGTCTTGGCGTGCAAGCTGGCACCACTCGAACCAAACGGTCCGATGTCCGAGCGGCTGGTCTTGGGAATTTTTCCCGCCTTCAATTCGAAAAGCTGGACACCCCCTTCAAGAAGACGATACCGATATTTCGCGTAGCCTGCATGTACAGGAATCACATCTGTCGCCTCCTGCGCATTGGTTAGTATCCGCACCCCTACGCCTCGCCGGGCCAGCTCAATGAAATACTCTGTCCCTCGGTCGCCCGGCACAAAATAGGGCGAGACGATGTCGAGCCGATTTTCAATGACCCCGGTTAACTGCGTAAGCTGCCCAACCAGTAGCTCGCGTTCGTCCAACCGCCTTCGTGTCTTCGTCGGTGGATCGCTGACCATGTGCGTCTCCGCCCAGTCGAGCTCTGGCCCGCCGGAGAGCAAGTTTCTGACGGTATCGTTCTGCTCGATCTCAGCGCGGTATCTTTCGAACCTCGGATCGGCGATCATGGCCTCGACCGCGTTTTCCAAGGCGCTCGAGCGGTCGCCCGAGGCGTCCACCAGCAGGTCGATGGGATAGGCAGACGCGCTGTTCCAGTAATCTGCGAAGTCGTCAGTGACCTCCTCCACACTCGCGCCAATCAACAGGATGTCCAGATCGACGAAATTGGGACCTTCCGCAGTTCCGAAATACTCGTCTCCGATATTTCGCCCCCCGCCAATTGTCGCGCGTCCATCGACCGTGAATGACTTGTTGTGCATCCGGTGGTTCAATCGGAAAAAATCAAATCCATATCCTAAGTGCTTGAACCTCCGGACGGTGAAGGGGTTGTAGAGGCGAACCTGCACATTCGGATGAGTGTGGAGTTCGGAAAGAATCTCATCCAATCCAGTCACGCCGTTGTCATCAAGAAGCAGACGAACCATCACGCCGCGGTTCGCTGCAGCTTTCAGTTCATCGAGAAGCAGAAGACCCGTAAGATCGCGGTGCCAGATATAATACTGGGCATCGATCGTGTCGGTAGCCTTGCGCGCCAACGCCATGCGCGCCGCGAAAGCGGCGTCGGCCTGCCGCAGTAGATAAATGCCGGACAGCCCCGGATGCTCATTCGCTAGTTCTCTTGTTTTCTCCGCCAAGATCCCGGTTGGTGCCGGCCGGGCCGCATCCCCGGTCGGTCGCGTCGTCAACGATGGCAATGGAAATGCCAACCGGGCGCAAACGATGCTCACTGCCAGCAAAGCGACGACGATTGTCAGGATCTGGATCTTGCTCACGCTGCTGTACCTTCTGTATCAATCTCTTCTGCATCGTACCAACATTGCTGGACATTTGATGAATCGAGTGCGGATATGACGCCGCCCGACTGAAGTCTTATCTCCGCGCGCCAATTTCCCTCCTATGGCGATAGCTTGTCCGGATCATCGCCGGCATTTTCCATATCAGGATCGGTTCGTGGATCGAGGCGCATAGCCACCGCAGAAATGTCGGGAAGGGGAATGAACTTCTCGCGGTCTTCGGCGGGATTTCTGGCTCTGCGTCTTATGCTGAGCAATACGAAAACGGCATAAAACACCGCCACAGTGGATTCGAAAATGAAAAATGACGATGGTCCGTAGATCGACATAAGGGTGGCTGCCAGCAAAGGACCAATTGTGGCACCGATGGAATAGACCATAAGTAGCCGCCCTGACGCCGCCACATAGTATTTACGGTGAAGTCGATCGAATGTCTGTGCGACGCATAGCGGATAAATGCTGCTGATCGCGCCACCGAACATCAACGCCATGATCATCAAGGGCAACACTGGAACGCCATTAGCGATCGACATCGACAAGAGCCCCCAGAAGGTTCCGACCGCTATCAGGATACAGGACATCACGATTCTTCGATCAAACCTGTCGGCAAGCATTCCGATCGGCACCTGGAATCCAAGACCTCCGACCACAACTACGCTCATGAACATGGCGGCCTCTGGCACGCTCAACCCGATCTGACGGGCAAATACGACGCCCATGGCGTAGAACGAGCCGACGAGAATGCCCGCGACCCCAGCGCCGACAACTCCGACCCTCGATGCTTCGAACAGCTTGCCCACACCCAGACTGCGAAGTTCGCGCAGGACCGGCTCGCCCAAACCAGTGAGCGCGACGGGAAGCAGCGAAAGGCCGATGAGCACGGCGGACAGCATTAGAGGCTCACTGGAGCTTACGGGGGCTACATTGATCAGAGTCTGACCGACTGCGACGGCGAGATAGAAGACGAGCATGTAGAATCCGAGTACCCGCCCCCGGGTTTCGTTCGCACTGCGATCGTTCAGCCAGCTTTCGATCGAAGTGGTCATGCCGGCGATGCAAAATCCGTTGACGATCCTCAGTGCCACCCACGCAGCGGGGTTAAAAAGAAAGTCGTAGGCGAGGCACGTCGCCGCTGTGAGCGCGGCGAAGGTTGAAAAGGCGCGGATATGCCCGATGCGAAGAATGACATGCTTCGCCTTGAAGCCGCCCAGCGCCAGTCCGAAATAGTAGGACGCCATGATCGCACCGATCAATGCAACGGGATAATCTGCCTCCTCCATTCGCAGCGGCAAGAGCACGCCAAGCAGCGCGTTCCCCGCCATGAAAGCCGCGGTGGCGCCCAGCAAAGACCTTACCGGCGCCAGGAGCGCGATCAATTTTCCTGCCATGCTGCTACCTACCTATTCGACCTGCTCCGGGCCCGCGTCCGTCGCTGACCCTGCGGGACTGCCATGCCGACAGACTGGGAGCGAGTATCGGCCTGGATTATTTCAGGCGGCGGTCGCGCGAAGCATCCAGGCCGCCTTCTCGTGAAACGCCGCGCGTTCGGTCGCGAGATCGGCCGTCGCCGGATCATCAGCAGCTTCCGCCGTTTCCACAAGGGTCCGCATCCGGCGCGCAAGATGCTCGTGATCGTCCACTAGATCTTCGGCCATTTCCTTCGCCGAAAGACGAGCGTCGGCATCTTTACCGATGGCTGTGTCGGTGGGGTTTAAGACTGCAAGCTCTCCCAAGGCGCGAATCCTTTCGGCCAACACATCAGCTGCGGTAAACATGTTGGTGTATTGCTCCTCGGTCATCTCATGAATTGAGAAGAACAGCGGTCCCGTCACGTTCCAATGGTAGACATGAGATTTCATGACTAGACGATAGGTATCGGCGAGCACCTCTGAGAGCCCGTCCGTCACCGATCCGACATTCGAAATATTAGCCATGGTCATCCGTCTCCTGTGCTTGTTGCCCGTCCAGCGTAGGCCTCATGGCGCGGTTTGCCTATCCTAGTCGTTCGAAGTCTGGTCTTATTCCAGCCAGTTCCAAGTTGCTACGCCGAATATAAAGTAAGCTTCGAGCATCAAACTCTGCTAGCCTGCGTTCCCACTTGGCGAGCGCAGACGGATTGAAACTCAATGGCAACGAAAACTTCGAAACCGACATTCAAGAACAACGAAGGTGTGAAAGAGATCGAAATTGGGGTGAAGAAATTCGGGTGCATCGGTGCGTCCCCGCCACACTGCCATCCGCACGTCTTTCTCAACATGGGCAAGAGAAAGAACATCCTGTGCCCCTATTGCTCCACACGCTATGTATATAGGCTAGGTGTCGATCCTAGAGGTGGAGAGCTAGCACGCGCAGGTGTGGTCGCGCGTGGTGCGTCTGCACCGCCGCACCCCATGAGGTCACTTCGGGGCCAATAATTTCGCAGGAACGTGCGTTTATCAACCGCACACACATCAGAGGATAGTCGTCATGGCGTATTTCGGAAAATATCAGTCGCCATCGGAAATCGTGGCCGACGAGGCTCTTACCCACGCCGAAAAAGTCGAACTGCTTGAATCATGGCGGGATGACAAGGAGGCCTATATGCGCGCTACCGATGAAGGCATGCCGGGCAAAGATCGAGCTGAAATGCTTCGCAAAATCGAAAAAGCTCTCTTGGAACTGGAAAAGAAGAAAACATAAGCATTACGCTGTCTGCCGCAGCAACTTCTTCCAGACTAAAGCAAAGGTAGTGCGGCTCCATGCATCCGGTGCTCGATAGCCGTCGCAATTGACTTCCCGTCGCACAATGCCCAGATCGGCCGGATGGTGATCGTTCTTTCCTTCCAGCGTTTTCGCTCCCATGCGGGACAGCTCGCCATACGCGTCTGATCCGGCCTCCGGCACTAGCTTAGCTATCCGGGGTGCCGGAGCCATTCTATGAAAATTGACGCTTGAGAATGCCGGGCAGGTCTGCGCGCATTCTATTTAAGAGATAGCACAACCATGACTAATTCACGCAAGGCGGGCCAAGCCCGTCGTCCGGCGATCCACATGATCGATCGCGAGAGCGAAATCATAACGGCACTTGCCGAAAAGCTCGAGAAGCAAAACCCGAGCGTAGCTGAACTGTTGTATTCAGAACTCGACCGCGCTGTGCTTTGCGGCGCGGATAGATTACCACCAAATACTGTAACGATGAACTGCACCGTCGAGTTCGTCGACGAACGTAGCGGGGCCCGGAGGAGCGTTAAGCTGGTCTATCCGCAAGAGGCAGACATCAGCGAGAACCGTATCTCTATCCTTACGCCGATCGGTGCCGGTCTCATCGGCATGCGCGCGGGAAGTTCGATTGCTTGGCCCGACCGCAGCGGAGCGAAACGCGTCCTAAAGATTGTTAACGTTGTTCGACCCGCTATCTCCCCGGAGCGCGAGAACGACGCTGCTTGACCTCAACAGGCCGCGAATGGACCCGATCAGGTTTCTGCCTGTCGCGGCGTAAACTGGAATACATCAAATGACACGGTTTCTTGTCCCGCTAATGCTTTTGGGCGCTACAATTTGGTTTGCCGGTCGTGCATCAACCGAACCCCTCGCTATATGGATTACGGTGCCAACCGCCGTGTTGGCCCTCGTGGCGGCATGGGATTTCCTCCAGCACAAACACACCCTTCGCCGGAACTATCCGCTGGTAGGCCGTGCCCGTTGGCTGTTCGAAGATCTGCGACCATATCTGCGGTCCTACATCGTCGAGAGCGATCTCGATGGCAGGCCCTTCAGCCGCAACGAACGAGCGCTCGTGTATGCGCGGTCGAAGGATGACGTGTCATCCCATCCGTTCGGGACCGAGTTAAACGTCTATTCCGAAGAGCACGATTGGTTGAACCATTCGATGCACCCGAACGACGATCTTCCCCGCGAATTTCGCGTCGACGTCGGTAGCCCCCAATGCACCAAGCCGTATTCGGCTTCCGTTCTCAACATATCGGCAATGAGTTTCGGATCACTGGGGGCAAATGCGATCGAGGCGCTGAACCTCGGCGCCAAAGCCGGTAATTTCTACCATGACACAGGAGAGGGCGGATTTAGCAAATATCACGCCAAGCATGGCGGCGATATCGTGTGGCAGATCGGCAGCGGCTATTTCGGCTGCCGCAACCCCGAAGGGAGTTTCGACCCCGAACAGTTCGCAGACACGGCAAAACTCGATGCGGTGAAAATGATCGAGATCAAACTCAGTCAAGGCGCAAAGCCTGGGCACGGGGGCGTGTTGCCAGGCTCGAAGGTAACACGGGAAATCGCGGAAGCCAGAAGAGTTCCGGCCGGGACCGACTGCATATCGCCTGCAGCTCATTCGGCATTCTCGACGCCGCTGGAATTGGTCCAGTTCGCAAACCAACTCAGATCGCTATCGGGTGGAAAACCGGTCGGCATCAAGCTTTGCGTGGGCCAGCCACATGAAATTTTCGCACTCATGAAGGCGATGCTGCAAACAGGGATCTATCTCGATTTCATAATGGTCGATGGTTCCGAAGGCGGGACCGGCGCTGCGCCTGTCGAGCTTTCTGACAAGATCGGGACACCACTGCGCGAAGGACTGATTTTGGTGAACAACGCCCTGATAGGGACGGGTCTTCGGGAACACATCCGTGTTGGCGCGGCAGGCAAGGTCACCAGCGGGGCCAATCTTGCGATGAATGCGGCTTTAGGTGCGGACTGGTCTAACGCCGCGCGCGGCTTCATGTTCTCGCTAGGTTGCATTCAGTCGATGCGGTGTCACACAGGCGAATGTCCAACCGGTATCGCCACGCAGGATCCCAAGCGACAACGTGGCCTGGTGGTCGCGGACAAAGCGCAGCGCGTCCAACGGTTTCAGGAACAGACCATCGCTGCGCTACGCGATATAGTGATTTCGATGGGGTTGGAATCGCCTTGGCAGATCAGACCACATCACCTTTTCGAACGCTTGAACGCAGTCAAATCGAGTTCGATCGACCATATTTATCCGTTCCTGAGACAGAACGCGCTGCTCGAGGCTCCCGAAAAAACCCCTTATGCGCACTACTGGGCCGCAGCGCGCGCAGAAAGCTATCGCGCTGAAACTGGCAAGCGTCAGACGATCTATGAAGACGCCTAGCGTGAGATGGCGTAAGTTTACCGCAGGGCCGAAGAGGTGGTCGTGAAATCCGCGCGATCGTCCATAGTAATCCGTCCCATGATCTTAGATGATCTCCTAGACGCGCAGGCGCTACAGCGCGACGCCTACGCCCCGTTTCTGCTGGAAGACGCGCGCGCTTTTTCTAGTCGCATCACTCACGAGAGCTCGTATTGCCTAATCGCTATCTGCGGCAAGAAACTCGTAGCTTATTTGTTGGCCCATGGCTGGCGGCCAAAATCGCCGCCCCGTCTCGGCGAGATGCTCTCGCCGACAGGGGAAGCGGAAGTGCTCTTCATTCACGATCTCGCTGTAGCGCCGCCTGCTCGCGGATCGGGAGTTGGTCGGCGGCTTATAGCGCAAGTGCTGGCTAGCGCAGCACGAGACGGATTGCGCAGTGCAGAGTTGATCGCGGTATCCGGTGCCGCGCCATACTGGAAAAAGCTCGGGTTCACGCAAGTGCAAGTGTCGCCTGAGCTAAGGGCAAAGATTGCCCTTTATGGAGTGGATGCTTGCTTGATGGAACGACCACTTGATCAAGATGACATTGACGGCGTCTAAATCGTAATTGATCCGGAACGCGGTATCAGCGAGGCACAAGAACGGTGAGCAGCCATATGGCGCAGACCACCAGCGCCGCGTAAAAAAGAAGTTGAAGCATTTTTTTCATTAGCATGGCATTGAGGTCCAATCACTGGATTGCTTCATCAACGATATGAAACCGGTGTTAGTCCGGTAGCGCGCACGATATACGATCGTTCGGTAACGCGGAACCTTAGTCAGAAAGAGGGCAACAAGCCAACTTACTGCTAGTCTGTGCGTTACGGAGAGGAGAATACTGTGACCATCAAGACGATATTGGTTGCACTTTCGCTGGAAGAGGACTGCGCGATCGTAGCATCGCGCGCCGTCCAGCTGGCCGATCAGCATGACGCGCAGCTTGTCGGCGTTCATGTCATACCGAGCTTCGATGTATTTAAATTGGCTCCTCCATTATCGGTAGATTTGGCTGACCTCGAACGGCTCGTGCGCGACACGGCAGCGGACAAGCTCAGCTCTATGCTGGAAAAGGCGAGGATCCCGGCGATCGTCGCGGTCGAGACGGGCGCACCGCACAAGGCGATAGGCACTCTCGCCGCGTCGCATGACGTCGACCTAATCGTCATCGGTGCGGGCAATGCCCAAGGTGTAAGGGAAAATGTCTTCGGCTCCACTGCTGACCGCATAGTCAGTACCTCCTCTCGCCCGATCCTTGTGGCGCGAGATGCTGCGCATATAGCGTATAAGCAGATCGTCGTCGGAACCGATTTTTCCGAGGCCTCGATTGCTGCTGCCGAGTTTGCCCTGCGCCTGGCGCCATCGGCCGCCAGGAAACTTCTTCATGCGGTCGCGATACCGCCGGAGTTCAAACAGGCCATGTTCTCAGCAGGTACTGCGCGGAACGATGTCGAACTCTATCGCCAAGCCATAATAGATAGAGCCGAGAAGCAGATCGTGGAAGTTTTCGGAGGCGAAGGAAGCGTGCCATATTCGGTGGTAGCGGGCCCACCCGCCGCTGTCTTGCTCCGAGCGTCGCAAGAGCCTGAAACCGACCTTTTAGCGCTGGGCACCAAAGGTCTCGGCGCGATCGCCGAACATCTGCTGGGCAGTGTCGTGCGGCGTGTGTTGGCCCAATCCGACTGCGACGTCCTCGCGGTTCCACCATCGCCCTGAGCCATCGCGGATCGTCTTCCGGTCTGCCAGAACGCCAGCCGGGGATGCAGGCACGAATAAGGATCGAAAATCATGAATCCTACGCGCTACGAAGAAGACAGCCTGGGAGAGATCGCTGTTCCGGCAGATCGTTTGTGGGGAGCGCAAACACAGCGCTCGCTTACGAACTTTCGTATCGGAGAGGAGCGGATTCCAGTCGATATCGTCCACGCTCTCGGGCGCGTCAAGTTGGCAGCGGCACGCACGAACATGGAGCTGGGCATTCTAGATCAAAGACGGGGCGATGCGATCGCCGAAGCGGCCCGGAAGGTTGCCGAAGGTGAACACGACGACGAATTTCCCCTCTCGGTTTGGCAGACCGGATCCGGCACCCATTCCAACATGAACGCTAACGAAGTCATTGCCAACATAGCGAACGAGGCGCTTGGCGCAGAGCGCGGGGCAAAGGACCCAGTTCATCCCAACGACCACGTCAACATGAGCCAATCCTCAAACGACACCTTCCCTACCGCTGTCCACCTTGCGGCGACCAAGGTGCTCACCGAACGGCTCCTTCCTGCACTGGTAGCAATGCGGAGAGATCTGGCAGACAAGGCGGAGACATGGGAGGCGATCATCAAGGTCGGGCGCACTCACCTGCAGGACGCCACTCCGCTTACGCTCGGTCAGGAGTTTTCCGGATTTGCGGCTCAGGTCGAAGCAGGTATAGAGCGGATCAATGCAACGCTTCCGGGTCTTGGCCAGCTGGCGCAAGGCGGCACGGCTGTCGGGACTGGTCTCAATTCGCCGGAAGGTTTCGCCGTCCGCTTCGCCGAGGAACTTTCGCGTGACACCGGTCTGACGCTGGAAACCGCACCCAACAAGTTCGAAGCGCTGGCGAGCCAGGATGCGCTGGTCTTCGCACACGGGGCACTCGCCGCTCTAGCTGGCAGTCTTTACAAAATCGCCAGTGATATAAGGCTGCTCGGTTCAGGACCGCGATCCGGTCTCGGGGAATTGGCGCTACCGGCGAACGAACTCGGTTCGTCGATCATGCCGGGGAAGGTCAATCCTACACAAGTCGAAGCTCTGACGCAGGTCTGCGCACAGGTGCTTGGAAACGACACAACGATCACTTTCGCCGGCACACAGGGACAATTGCAGCTCAATGTCTATCGCCCGCTCGTCGCCTATAATTTTCTGCAAAGCGTGCGCATCCTAGCAGATGGCTGCGACAGCCTTCGCAATCATCTGCTGGTCGGTCTCGAGCCGCGGTTAGAGAACATCCGCGAAGGATTGGAGAACTCCCTCATGCTGGTGACAGCGCTCGCACCGCAGCTCGGCTACGACAAGGCCTCCGACATCGCAAAAAATGCGCATGAAAAGGGGCTCACCTTGCGAGAGGCGGCTGTGGCAAGTGGCGCGGTTTCGGCAAAGGCATTCGACCACATCGTGGATCCCACGAAAATGCTGGGCCCGGATCGCTGATATCTGAGCAATCCTCGCTTAAAGTCGTTCTCGACTGTTTGGAGGGTACCATCCACTCCTGCTTTACAAGTCCTGCCGACGAGCCCTGTCTAACGTGAGAATTAGTTGCGCATGCGGCCAGCGTTATTCCAGTGAGGAGCGCAGCAGTAATGCTGGCAAAACGCACCCTACTTTTCTCCTTGGTTGCCTAGCTCAACGAAGTGCTCGGTCCGAAGTGCTTGTGCAAAGTGGCGCATCGAGCATGATATCCTTCAGCGCTAGTGAAGAGACACTGCCACTAACAGTATCGTAAATCACAGATGTCTGTTCACCGAGTTCCTCGGGGCGATCATCCAGGTTTACCATCAATGCAGAGCGGGCGTCCGGGTTCTACGTTCGCGGACGAGGAAATGCCTTCGAGATAAATCAAGGTTTCGGCTTCCTGCTGCGTCATACCCATGGCCTGCGCGTGCGCCATCAATTCGGGGACGGTGAAGGTCGACTTGTCGCCCGCAGGCGTTAGAATGAAACCAGAGCACTCTGGCTCGCTCTGTGCGCAGGCGGCAAGAGCAAGAACCGGTCCGGCAATTGCTAGATAGAGGGGAACCTTCATGGCAAGCTGAATAGCACACCGGCTATTTTAGATCGACGGATGTTTGCATAGGCTTCCCAACGTTCTCATTGGCCCAGAAAGAAGAAAACAGGATCTGATAAACAGAAGGGCCTATAGGCTATATGTCCGTTATGACGGCCTAACGGCTGGCTGGAATTGAGCCGAGAGCGGACCGGCTCACTAGGATAAAAGAACATCCGAGTTTGGCGTTTGCCCAGAAGAAAATTGGAATAATAAAAATTGCTTCAACAAGAGTGGAATAGTTTACTCAGACGAAACGCTTAGACAAACATGCGGAGCGGATAGCTGAAAATTCAGGACGCGGCAGCGAAATGGGGTCATCACTTTGAAAAGGAACGATCAAGTTTCGAGTCCTTAAAAAGGCATCAAACCAATGCAGTAGTAGCCATTTGGGGGCCTAAGTGCGGGCTTAGCCGGAAAGCCTAATCATACAAGCCATTGTAATAAAAGCAAAAATTGCTATGAATTTGATGCCTCTTCTGGGCACCATTTTTTCTTCTATTGCTTTGGATAATCTATAAAACCCGCAGAAACCCTATATATCCTCTCTTTGGCTAGTCTCGGAGCGGTCCACATTTTCCCAAATAATCCAAACATTTCCGCGGTCCTTTTTGTAAGCCTTTGAGAAGCCCGAAATCGAAAGGCCCGCATAGCCCGGCCAATTGCGGACGGGTCCAAGCTGTCTGCAAATATTTAGTCTCAACAAGTGTTTGATCGATGATTGCCCAGTGATTGCGCGAAGTGCTGCAGCTCCGGGGTCATGATGGGTGGCGATGTTCATTGGGAAACCAGTGTTTGGTGCGGTTGGCGAAAGCGACGAGCGAGAGCATTACCGGCACCTCCACCAGCACGCCGACGACGGTTGCAAGCGCGGCCCCCGATCCAAGGCCAAACAGGCTGATGGCCACGGCAACGGAAAGTTCAAAGAAATTGGACGTGCCAATCAGCGCGCAGGGCGCAGCAATACTGAATGGAATGCGCCACGCCCGAGCTGCACCATAGGCGACGAAGAAGATGCCATAGGATTGAATCAGCAAGGGAACGGCAATGAGCGCTATGATAAGTGGACGATCGAGAACTACCTCGCCCTGAAAGCCGAACAGCAGCACCACGGTCATCAGCAGGCCGACCATCGAGAACGGCTGCACCCTGGCTTTGAAGCGGTCCACCGCTGCTTCGCCTTGCATGGCGACCAGTCTGCGACGGGTCACATAACCCGCCAGCAACGGCAGCACGACATACAGTCCGATGGACAGCAGCAAGGTGTCCCACGGCACTACGATATCCGTCATGCCAAGCAGGAAAGCGACAATCGGCGCGTAGGCAAACACCATAATGACATCGTTCACGCTGACTTGCACTAATGTATAGGTCGCATCGCCGCGTGTCAGGTTCGACCACACGAAAACCATCGCCGTGCACGGGGCTGCGCCGAGCAGGATGAGGCCCGCAAGATAGACCCGCGCATCGTCAGGAGGAATCAAGTCTGCAAATACATAATTGAAGAACAGCACACCGAGTGCAGCCATCGTGAACGGCTTTATCAGCCAGTTAACCCCCAGGGTCAGGACCAGCCCCTCCGGCCTGTCGCCAACTTGGCGCAGTGCTCCAAAATCCACGCCGACCATCATGGGGTAGACCATCGCCCAGATCAGCACCGCGACTGGCAAATTGACAGAAGCAAGTTCCAGCGATGCAAGCGCCCCAAAAAGACTGGGGAACAGATTGCCGAACAGAAGCCCGGCGGCGATAGCAAGGGCTACCCAAAGGGAAAGCCAACGCTCAAAGGTTCCCAGACCCGCTGCGGCTTGCAGTGGTTTTTCGACTGCGACAGTTTTGTCAGGCACAGGCAATCTCATCTATCACGGCCTGACACAGTTCCGGGCGTCCACCGCAGCAATCTTCCATCAGGAATGCGAGCAGCCCGCGCATTCCATCCATATCGGCGAAATAGCGAATGCTGCGACCCTCGCGCTGGTTTCGGATCAAACCCGATTGGGTTAGTATCGAGAGATTGGCCGACATCGTGTTTTGCCGCACTTTCAAGGCCTCGCTAACCTGACCAGCTAACATGCCGTCATTGCCTGCCCTTACGAGAAGGCGAAACGCATCAAGCCGCGTCGGTTGACCGAGAGCCGCAAAGGCATCCAGGGCATCAGCCTTATCCATATATCATGAAATACAGATATAAGACTAAGAGTCAAAGGATGGTTTTGGCGACAGACTGAGTGGTCTTCGTGCTCCATAACGTGAAAGTCACGTTGGGTGACGCTGGTACGCCTCCGCCTTTCCTAAAGATGTTGGCGATGGTAAGATGGTGCAATAACCGGCTGTAGAAGGGCGTGACAGGTCATGGGATCCAGGGTGAATGGGTAGGCCTACGCGCCAAGCTTCGATGGCCTTATCGAGAAAGATACTCCGGACTGCTCGTCAGGTCTTTCTGGAAGAAGGCTTCGTCAGAACGACGACCGAACGCATTGCCGAAAGAGCAGCCATATCGAAGCGAACCCTGTATACTCGTTACAGGGGCAAATCCGCATTGTTCGAGACGGTGATCCTGGCGGAAATCCACGATCGATTGAACGATCTGGAGCAAGACATACCGGATCTTGGCGATGTCACCCAGGATCTTGCTGCTCTAGCTGAAAATCTTCTCTCCTGGATGCTTTCCGATATCCATATCGCAATGGAGCGCGCCGTCATGGCAGAGGCTTCGCGTTTCCCGGCGCTTGCGCAAAAGCTGTATGAATTTGGCTTTATCCGTACGACGAAACTGGTGGTCAGGGTGTTGGAGAGAGCGGATGAAAGAGGCGAGATTGCTGTGTCGGATACAGATTTTGCCGCTGAACAATTCGTCTCGGTTGTGATCCTGTCCCCATTTCGTCGTGCTGCGCTGGGCATAAGTGACGCCGGCTTTACTCCGGAAACTGCCGAGCGAATGAATCGATCAGTGCATCTCTTCGTTCACGGCTGTCGGTCGTCCGCCAAAATTTGATTGATGGCCATCCCCTGTCATCAGGGGGATATTAGAATTTAGCCGCCGCCAAGCCTCGACCAGTTCATTCGCCGAGGTGCGCTCCGGCCCAGACAGCCATCTCGTCAGCAATTTGTACACTTGCCGTGTCGAAAGCGTCGATGACTGAAGAAACCGTGTTCTCCATCGCCTGCACATCACGGGAAAATTTTCTAACTGCCAAAGGGGCAGAGTTCGTAGCCCGGGTGAGTTCGGCCTGAGCGGCAATACGGATAACCGGCGGCACTTCCGGTCCATTTTCGTAATAGGCTGCGTAAGAGGTGAATCTCGTAGAGAGAACATGATGATCGGCTAATCCCGCCTGGATCGGTACATAGGCTTGGGTTGTGTTGCGCTCTATGCTCTCCCTGATCAGATCGCTCATCATCTCGGGTGCGGGGCTGGCCCACCGCGCCTCGGCCAGATATGTGATCTCCTGCATTTCGACGGTGGCGATCCGGTCTGCATCCACGCCTGAAGGCATCTGCGGGCGAGCGATATATAGAGGACGGCGGCCATGTGCGATTTCCGGTGTCGGCTCCGCAATATTACCCACCCGATACAGGGAGGTCTCGCCGCCAATCCCCAGAACACCGCCGCGGCACCCCGTCAGACCAACCAGAATCGCGAGTATCGCAAGGTTCTTCGATAGCAATCTGGTCATTCTGGTAGTTTCCTTTCACGGGGATTACGCCGCAGTTGACGAGAAAGCTGCTCGACTTCAGTCGCGGCTTCGTCGAGCGATTCCAGTGTCTGCGCGATCCCCGATCCGCCCGGTCCGGCCAATCCGCTTGTGGCTGTGTCAAGTTGCTGGATGACGGTGCGCGCCTCGGCGATCCCAGCCTTCAAATCTCTTGCAGCTGCCGACACGTCCGCGAAGGCTTCCCTGCCATCACCGTCAATCGCCGTCCGCGCGGACTGCGCAGCACCTTCGATATCTGCAGCAGCGCGGTCCAGCCGCGCAAATGTCTGTTCCGCTTTTTCAAACATTCCACGACTGGCGTGGAGTTGTTCGGTGGTTGCCCTAACATCGGCAATTGCGGACGAAATGTTCGCGATGTTCTCATCGGAAAGAGTTCGATTGACCCGGCTCAAGACTTCCGAAGCATCCGCAAGCACCTCGCCGCCGCCGTCTATCAACGATTCCATCGAGCTTGCTTCAGGCTGGATGGTCGGGCGCTGATCACTCGAGCTTTCTTTCAGCAAAGGCTTTGTTGGCGTTCCGGCGCCGATCTGAATATGCTTGCCGCCGGTAATTCCCTCGGACTCGGTCGATGCAGTTGAATCCGATCTTACCGGCGTATCCTCGCGAACACGGATTTCGGTCACAACCAGATTTGGGTTGTCCGGATCGAGCTGGATTGACGTGATTTCCCCGACGGAAATTCCGTTAAACTGAACCTCGCTACCTTCGCTCAAACCACGAATAGGGCCATCGAAAACGATACGGTATTTGTCGAAATCACTGGCGAATTGGGATTGCCCCAACCACAGCACAAATGCGAACGCAGCGCCCAGGAGGACAAGCGTCAACCCGCCGATAAGACCGTAATTCGCTTCTCGCTCCATTAGCAATTCCTCTCCTTGGCTCGTTTCGCCCGGCCCGCGAAGAAATCCTTGACCCATGGATGATCGGACTGTTCCAACTCGGGAATTGAAGCAATTTCAACAATCTTACGGTCAGCAACCACAGCGGCGCGGTCGCAAATGGAATAGAGACTGTCGAGATCGTGAGTTATCATGACTACGGTCAGGCCGAGCGTGTCGGTCAAGGTGCGGATAAGTTGATCGAATTCTGCCGCGCCGATGGGATCAAGCCCCGAAGTAGGCTCGTCCAGAAAGAGTAATTCAGGATCGAGAGCCAAGGCCCGGGCAACACTGACGCGCTTGCTCATGCCCCCTGAAAGTTCGGTCGGCTGTTGGCGCGCGACTTCCGCTTCGAGGCCCACCAGACCAATCTTCATCAAGGCGACACGCTTCAGCCATTCGCCGCGCAATTCGGCATGCTCGATCAAGGGCGCTTCGACATTCTGCTGAACAGTCAGCGAGGAAAACAGCGCACCGTGCTGGAACATCACGCCAATGCGGCGATCAACGGCAAGGCGATCAGAGACATCCGACATCTCCTTGCCAAAAATTTCGATAGTTCCGCTATCCGGCTCAAAAAGGCCGAGGATAGCGTTAACCAGAACCGACTTTCCGCTTCCCGATCCGCCAATGATTGCAAGAATCTCTCCGCGGCGCACCTCCAGGTCCAGATCCTCGTGAACGACATGATCGCCAAACCGGGTGGTCAGACCCTGGACACTGATAATCTGGTCATTCTCTTCGCTCATATGCCGAACACGTTGAAAAGAACGGCAAAGGCAGCATCAAGAAAGATGATGGCGAACAGCGCCTGGACAACTGCCACGGTGACTCGGGAACCGAGTTGCTCGACATCGCCTTTGACAGCAAGGCCGTGCCGACATCCGGCAATGGCAATCACGGCAGCAAGAACCGGAACCTTCGCCATCCCGACCCAGAAATGGCGAATTTCCACCGCGCTTTCCAACCGCTCGATGAACAGGACCGGGCTTACGCCCATAATGCCCCAGCTGACGACCAGGCCCCCTGCCAGGCCAGCGATCATGGCGATGACCGAAAGTAACGGCATGGTGATCAGCAAGGACAAGAAACGGGGGAGGACAAGAGCGTCGAACAGATCGATACCCATTACCTGCATTGCCTCGGTTTCCTGGTTCATGCGCATCGCGCCGATCTGGGCGGCAAATGTCGATGCCGATCGCCCGGCAAGAAGGATTGCGGGTATCAACACACCAAACTCTCGCAGGACCGATATGCCGACCAGTTCCACGACCAGTTCCGCTGCCCCCAACTGTTCCAGCAAATCACTTCCAATCAGGGCGACCACCGCCCCGATG
>CAJXTZ010000029.1 GCA_913061345.1 uncultured Erythrobacter sp. | reverse complement strand
GCACGGAACAGTTCTGCATGCCATGCAGCGCGGCCAGGGGCAGCAATGTTCCAGCGCGGCGGGGATGATGGCGCGCTTGTCAATCGCCAGCGCATCCGGGCGGAGCTGAGGTCGGCTTGCGCGTCCAGACGCACCAGCAGCAGCGGCACGCCATGCTTTTCCGCTGTCAGCGTAAGGCGGCGCGAGGCGGTGAAATCCAGCGCGCGCGGATTGCCCGCCACTTCGCCCACCACCACCGCCAGATCGCGGCACCGCAGCCCCTCCTCCATAGCGAACAGCGCGTCTTCCGGCGTTTTGGCAGCGACATGGATCAGGCGATGGCGCAAACCTTCGGGAAGTCCGGCGCGATAGGGGCGCCCGCCCAGCTTGATGGCGCGGGCATCCTGCACCCACAACACGCTGCGCTCCTCCAAAGAGGCAGCATCGTCAGCGTCGCCCTTCAGCGCACCTTGCGCGAAGGCAAGCGCGGCCCCCACCCCGACGCCCTGATTGGCGCAGGTGAATATCTCGCTATGCAACGGCAACGGCACGTCCGGCTGCCAGCGCGGGTTGCGGGCAGCACGGACGGCCAGCTCCGCCGCTTTTGGCAGTGTGCTGGTATCCATCACGAATCGACTCCTATGTTCCTATTATGTTCCAGTATGGGCTTTCGGGCAAGCTTGGAACTTCTCCCCTTCCCATTCCGTTGATGCGTCAAAGGAGAATGCCATGACCTCGACCCATGATCTGAAACAGAAATTCTGGAAATCGCTGGCCGACAGCCCATTCATCTTTCTTGAACTGGATGAAGACCCGAAGACCGCCGTGCCCATGACCGCGCAGCTGGACAAGGATGCCAACGGCACGATCTGGTTTTTCACCACGAAGGATCACACCTTTGCAAAGGGTGGACCTGCCACCGCGACCTTTGCCGGAAAGAGTCATGACATGTTCGCCCGTTTCAGCGGCGTGCTTAGCGAAGAAACCAGCCGCGAACGTTTCGAGAAGCAGTGGAGCAAGCCTGTCGAGGCCTGGTATCCGAAAGGCAAGGAAGACCCCAACATCCTGATGCTGCGGATGGACCTGGGCAATGCAGAGATCTGGAACAGCGATCTGGGCTTTGTCGATACGACCAAGATGTTGTTCGGCTTCGACGTTCGAGAAGACGCGGAAGAAGATCATACCGAAACGGCACTGTAAGACAGACCGTCAACCGGAATGATAAAGGGGTCGTCGCTCAGATCGAGCGGCGGCCCCTTTTTCGCGCGATGTACACGGAAGAGGCTGCTTACAGTTCCATCATCAACTGCCCAAAAGACCAGGAACAAGACCAAACAGCAGAACCAGGCCAACCGCAATGGGGCAAACCCATGCAACGAGAAAACGCCATACTGCAAACATCCCATTCGAAAGGCCGGTTTGCTGCTGCACAAGACGCCGATCCGCCATCCATCCGATAAAGATCGAGACTAGGAACGCGCCGAGGGGCAACATGATCTTACCAGTCACCCCATCCAGCGCATCGAGAATATCGTTTTGAGCGAAGGCATTCCAGAAGCCGAGCGGACGAACATCGGCCCAAACGTTATAGCCAAGGGCGCAGATTACACCGATCAGGAATGCCACACTTCCCACCATGATCGCAGCGAGTGGACGGACGATCCGAAAGCGGTCGATCACCCAGGCAGTCGGACCTTCCAGCAGCGATATCGAACTTGTGAGCGCCGCAAAGAAAATGAGAATAAAAAAGACAAATCCAACCAGCGCCCCGGCAGGCATGGAATTGAAAGCCACTGGCAACGACTGGAATATCAGTGCGGGACCGCTCGCGGGATCAAGCCCCACAGCGAACACAATCGGAAAGATCATGAGGCCTGCAATAATGGCAACGCCGGTATCCATCATGGCAATCATCACGGCGGTCGATGCTAAATTAACATCCCGCGTAATATATGCGCCGTAGGTCAACAAGCCGCCGGCAGCCAAGCTCAAGGAAAATAGCGCCTGACCCAAGGCTTCGTTAAGTGCAATGGGGTTTAACTGGCTGAAATCGGGAGTAAACATGAAGGCTACAGCCTCCGCAAAATTCCCGGTAAACGCCCCATATACGGTAACGATTATCAGCAGAATGAAAAAGGCGGGCATCAACCACTTAGCAGCCCTCTCGATCCCGTTATGAACACCGCTGGCAACAATCCAGACTGTTGCCACCATGAAGATCCCATGAAGACCGATCAGACGCCAGGGGCTGGCGAACAATTCACTCATTCGTCCGGTGATTGTACCTTGGTTTTCGCCTGCGAAAGCAGGAGCGAACGGCGCACCGGAGAACAGTGCGGCTAACCAATCCTGACCAGAAATAAGAACGTAATTGATTACCCAGCCAGCAACGACCGAATAAAAGGACAGGATCAGGAAGCCCGCGGTGATTTGCAGTGCACCAATCCCTTTCCAGTTCCTGGAGCGTCGCGACTGTTCTGCGACTTTCTCAACCGAACCGATCGCATCGGTGCCGCCTGCCCGGCCCAGCAGAATTTCCGACAGCACCAGTGGCAATCCTAGAAGAATGACGAACCCGATATAGACGAGAACGAACGCGCCCCCGCCGTTTTCCCCCGCAAGCGTCGGAAATCTCCAGATATTCCCAAGTCCGACTGCCGCTCCGACAGCAGCGAGTATGAATGCTGTGCGCGACGACCAGTGATCTCCGCTCGAACCCGCTTGAGTAAGCGCCATGAATTATGTCCTATCGGTCCTAAGTCCGTGGCGTAATGCAACGAAATGAGGCTCGCGTCGAGAGGATCAGTTACTGCATCCACGGACGATACGTTGCAATCACCCTGCCCAAGGCGCTATCGGGCGGCATGGCCACGGCCACTCCTGCTTTGCCTAACCCAGGGAATGTGATGTCTACCACCTTCAAGCTCGATACCTCCACCAGTCGCGCGAACCCGACGCCGCAACCGATGCGCCGCCTTACCGTGCCCAAGATACGCAATCGCAAGGTCGATGGCGTTACCGAGGAGCCGCTGGTGATGCTGACGGCTTATACCGCGCGACAGGCGCAATTGCTGGATCCGCATTGCGACCTGCTGCTGGTTGGCGATTCCCTCGGCCAGGTGATCTATGGTCTGCCGTCGACCATTCCAGTCACGATGGAAATGATGGCCAACCATGCGGCCGCCGTGGTGCGGGGCAGCTATCACTCCGTCGTCGTAGTGGATATGCCATTCGGTTCCTACGAAACGTCACCGGAAGACGCTTTCGACAGCGCGGCGCGCCTGATGAAGGAAAGCGGCGCTGCGGCAGTGAAGCTGGAAGGCGGAGAAGCGATGGCCGAAACGGTAGCGTTTCTTGTCGAACGCGGAATTCCGGTGATGGGCCACATCGGCCTTACGCCGCAGGCGGTAAACGTGTTGGGCGGATATGGCGCGCGCGGACGCAGCGATGCCGAAGCCGAGAAGATCGTGGGCGATGGAAAAGCATTGGACAGGGCAGGCGCTTTCGCCATCGTGGTAGAAGGCGTGATCGAACCCATCGCCATTGCCGTGACCAAGGCGGTTGAATGTCCCACCATCGGCATTGGCGCATCGGCTCAGTGTGATGGCCAGGTGCTGGTGAGTGACGACATGCTGGGAATGTTCGAACGTGTACCGCGCTTCGTGAAACGGTATGAGGACCTTGCCACCACGATCTCTGAAACCGCCGCGAAATATGCTGCAGAAGTTCGCGACCGGAGTTTTCCTGGACCGGACCAACTCTACCAACCCAAATAGATCGCGGACCCTTCGCGCTGCTAGCGCGTTTCCTGCCCAATCCTCCCTAGCCACGGAATACCCACTCGCATGGCAACCCTGCTGCGTTACTACAAATTCTCGCTTGTCTTTACTGCGGCATGCTTTGCGCTGGGCCTGTGGTACGGCATATCCAGTTCAGACAGCCTGAGCGGCGTGCTGGAGATACTGTGGATCATCTTCATTCTCTCCATCCTCGAAATCTCGCTGAGTTTCGACAATGCCGTGGTAAACGCCTCTATCCTCAAGGAAATGAGCGAGAAATGGCAGCAGCGGTTCCTTCTTTGGGGTATCGCCATCGCCGTTTTCGGAACGCGCATCGTGTTCCCCCTCGCAATCGTCGCCATTGCCGCGGGCATCGGACCGATAGAGGCGATCGACCTTTCTCTGAATGATCCTGAACGGTACGAGGCCATCGTTTCCGGTGCGCATATCGGGATTGCCGGGTTTGGCGGCGCTTTTCTGGCGATGGTGGGTCTGAAGTTCTTTTTCGATGCCGACAAGGAAGTGCACTGGATCAGCGTGATCGAGCGGCAACTTACCAAGGTTGCCGTATTGCCTGCGTTGGAGATTGGCCTCTTGCTGCTGGTGCTCTGGCTCATCTCGCTGCAACTGCCCGAGGAAGAGGCGCTGACATTCCTGACGGCAGGCGTGCTGGGCCTCGTAAGCTATATCGCCGTCGATGCGCTGGGCGAATATCTCAACATGCGCGAGGAAACCCGCAAGAACGCGTCGGGTGAGGTGATGCGTTCGGGCCTTGGTGGCTTCCTCTATCTCGAAGTGCTGGACGCCTCTTTCAGTTTCGACGGGGTGATTGGTGCCTTCGCACTCTCGAACAACATGATCATTATCGCGCTGGGCCTGTCGATCGGCGCGATGTTCGTACGTTCGATGACCATCCATCTGGTGCGCAAAGGCACTCTATCGGAATATAGGTTTCTGGAGCACGGCGCGTTCTGGGCGATCATCGTGCTGGGCGCAATTATGCTGACCTCCGCTGTCGTGCACATTCCCGAAACGCTAACCGGCCTCATCGGCGGCGCGCTTATCGGCCTGTCGTTCTGGTGGTCGCTCCGCCACAACAAACGGGAGGCAGAAGGCGTCAAGGAAGCGCCTACGCCCGGTTGAGCCTTGCGGCTATGGGTGCAGAGATGATCATCTGCATCAGGTGATAAGCCAGCACCGGTAACAGCACGAGGCCAGCCGTTGCCGGCGGAAACAGCACTGCGGCCAGCGGCGCGCCCAGAACGATGCTTTTCTGTGCGCCGGTGAACAAAAACGCGATGCGATCCGCGCGCGCCAGGCCAAGTGCCCCGCCCGTCAGCCATGATCCGGCAAATCCGAGCAGCAGGAACGTTCCGATGAGCGCGGCGAGCCATCCCCATGCTGTCAGGCTGACCAGTTCCCACAGGCCCTGCTCTACCGCAGCCGAAAAGGCTACGTAAACGGCAATCGCAATTGCGCCCCGATCAGCCCGGGCAATAATCACGCGGTTATCGGCGATAAGAGGCCCAACGCGCGTTTGCAGAACCTGTCCGATGAAGAATGGAAGCAACAGGATCTGACCGATGCGCTGCAACCCGTCCAGATCAAGCCCCACGTCTCCGCCGCTGGCAAACGAAAGCAGCGGAGCGGTTATGAATACGCCGAGCAGGTTGATAATGGCAGCCGCCACGACCGACGCTGCGACATTGCCACCAGCCAGCGAGCAGTATGCCGTAGCCGATTGAACGGTGGAAGGCAGCAAGCCAAGAAGCAGCAATCCAAGTGCAACTGTAGGCGGCAGCACGTTCTCGCCAATTTGCGACAGCCCCCAGCCCGTCAGGCCCATAACCCCGAAAACCCAGATTATCAGGGGCAACAGAAATCGCGCATTGCGGATACCATCCAGCACCTGCCGACGCGGCAGTCGCAAGCCGTTCAAAAGGAACAGGAAGAATATCGCGCCATCCGACACGACGCGGGCTACAGCCTTCCCGTCCCCTGTTACAGGTGCAATGCTGGCGAGTACAATCGACAGCAACAGCAGGCGCACCAGCGGATCGAACAGGATTTTCAAACGCGCAACCATCACCGCGCGCTGTGCCGCTGCGGTGTCAGGTCTGCAAGTCGTATTGTTTGATAAGGTCGTACAACGTCGGCCGGCTGATCCCCAGCATCTTGGCGGTGCTGGAAATATTGCCTTCGCTACGCGCCAGCGCATGGCGGATCATCTTGCGGTCCGATTTCTCGCGCGCGCTCTTCAGGTTGAGGGCTTCGGAATTGTCTTCTTCCTCATCCTGCAAATCAAGATCGTGCGCACCGATCAGCTTTCCGTCGGCCATGATAACTGCACGTTTTACGCGGTTTTCCAGTTCACGGACATTGCCCGGCCAGCCCCAGCCATCGATGGCCGCCAGCGCATCGGCGGCAAAGCCTGTAACCGACGGATTCATTTCGCCTGCAAAACGCTTGAGGAACACCTTGGCGAGCAAGGTGGCATCTCCGGGACGCTCTGCCAAGGAGGGGATCTTTACGACGACTTCCGCCAGTCGATAGAACAGGTCTTCGCGGAAACGCTGCTCGGCGATCATACTCTCCAGGTCCTGATGGGTCGCGCAGACAATGCGCGTATCGACGGGGATCGACTTGCGCCCACCGATCCGCTCTATGGTGCGTTCCTGCAGAAAGCGCAGCAGCTTGACCTGCAAGGGGAGCGGAATGTCGCCCACCTCGTCAAGGAACAACGTGCCGCCGTTCGCCAGCTCGATCTTTCCTTCGATGGTCTTTACCGCACCTGTAAATGCGCCTTTCTCATGCCCGAACAGTTCACTTTCCAGCAGGTTTTCCGGTATGGCAGCACAGTTTATGGCGATGAAGTTGCCGTTCTTGCGGTCGCTGGCATCGTGCACGCCGCGCGCCAGCAATTCCTTGCCCGTGCCACTTGCGCCCAGCAGCATGACAGAGACATTGGTGTTGGCAACGCGCTCTATCGTCCGCGCCACTTTCACCATTTCGGGGGCCGAGGTTATCAGTCCACCCAGCACAGTGTTGCCGTCACCCGCTTTGGAAGCAAGGCGCCGGTTCTCCTTTTCGATAGCATGCAAGTTGAAAGCCCGGCGCACGATCAATCCGAGTTGGTCGATGTCCACCGGCTTCTGATAGAAATCGTAGGCTCCGCGCTCGATGGCGTTCAACGCCGATTCCCGGGCACCGTGGCCGGAAGCCACGATCACCTTCGTATCCGGCTTCAACGCCATGATCGCATCGAGGACAGCAAAACCTTCTGTGGTGCCATCCGGATCGGGCGGCAGACCAAGATCCAGCGTGACCACCGGCGGCTCTTCCGATCGCAAGGCTGCTATCGCGCTGTCGCGATCGCCAGCGATCAGAACCTCGAAATCTTCATAGGCCCATTTCAGCTGGGCCTGTAGCCCGGCATCGTCTTCCACAATCAGCAGCTTGGGTTTGTTGTCAGCCATTATGCGACCTCACTGGCTTTTCCGTGGCCTTGCATGGATTTGAAGAATTCGGCGGCTTCGCACAGCGGTAAGCGAATGATGAAACGCGTGCCCAGACCTTCGCGCGATTCCACTTCGATCTCGCCACCCATCCCCCGAACCAGCTCACGCGATTCAAACGCTCCGATGCCGAAACCACCGGATTTCGATGAATGGAACGGTTTGAACAGCTTTGTTCTGATAAATTCCGGCGTCATCCCCGCGCCATTGTCCAGAACTTCAATAATGGCGTGACCGGTGTCCCGGCGAAGATCGAGGAAAATCGGTGAATGGCGATCGCTCGCCTCGATGGCGTTCTGAACCAGATGGACGAGCGCTTGCTCCAGCCCTTCCGCATCGGCGTTGACACGGCAGTCGCCCCCGCGCGTCAGCACCAGTTCGTGCTTGCCGTTGTACTGTTCCACGATCCGCCGAAGCAGGCTTTGCAACGCGATCACTTCGCGTTCCCTCGCCCCATGCGTTCCATATCGACCAAGCCGCGTGAGCAAAGCCTGCAATTTGTCCGTAGAATTGCGAAGGGTTAGGATCATATCGGCCCTGAACGCGGGCTTTTCCGCATGCTTCTCCGCGTTTCCGGCCAGCAGGGATAGCTGGCTGGCAAGATTCTTGATGTCATGCATGACAAAAGCGATACGCCGATTGAACTCGTCGAACCGCTGCGCTTCGCCAAGCGCATTCTGGCTGTTGCGCTCTGCCATATAGCTGGCGAGCTGACGTCCAACCACGCGCAACAGATCAAAATCTTCCCAATCCAGTCTACGGGCCACTGTCGGTCTTGCCAGAACAACGACCCCGACCAGTCGCTCGTAATGCAACAGCGGGACGAGGGCCCATGATCGCTCGCTTTCCAACAGCCAGGCGGGAGTTGCCACGGCAGGAACACCCTCGGCATCACCGGAGCGTAGATCGTCAAGGTCGACAATGAACTGGTTTTCCGCCAGAAACTGTGCGCCCAGAGTATCTATGGCTTGCGCGGGAACTTCGATATCCGGCCATTGCCAACGCGCCTCCAAGGCAAATCCGCCTTCTTCACGCGGAGTTAGCAGGAGGCCCGCCGGGCTATCCGTGATATCGGCCACAGCTTGGACGGCCCGCTCCGGTAGCGGTGGAGCATGCGGCCCGGCCCTGCCTATCGTTTCGGTAAAACGCAGCCACTCGGCCCGGTAATCGTAGCGATGCTGAAAAAGGTTCTTGAACAGCGTTACGCGCAGCCATCCGCGCAACTTGCGCGATGGCAAGATCGTCAGCGCTACCACGCTGGCCAGCAGGATGAAGCCGGTCTGCAACATTCGCCCGTAATCGCTACCGATATAGGCCAGACCCTGCGCAATCACGACCATGACGACCAGGTAGGCGCCCATCAGCAGGAGTGAAAAAGACTGGAAGGCAAATCCCCGTGATGGGCGAAAACGCAATTCGCTTTCGGTTCGCAAAGTGCCCATCGCGAACAACACCACGGCAACGCCAAGCGCAAGGCTGCGCAGATCGAGCAGGAGAGTCGGAATCCCACTGTCGAGATAGGCGATCGTGTAAAGATTGAGATCATATAACCAAAGGACTGCAAGCGCACTGGCGGGCCAGCGGAGTCCCTCGCGCGCTTGGGCAGAGGCACCAGCGTACAGGTTATGCACCAGGACCAGCGCCCCGACGCAAAACAACAGGCGGAAGGTGAAGGCGAAGCGCATCACCAGCAATTCGGGCTCGACAGCACCGCCGAATTGCACGCGCGCCACAAACAGCGCGATCTGCATCAACTCTACAAATGCAAGGACGAAGACCACCGGCCGGATCGGACCGAGGCTTATGCCTCGGTCGTCGTAACCGAAGAGCCGGTAAAGCATCCACAGCCAAGCAAGGTTGCTGACAATCGCCAGCAACTGTGCAGCACTGCTACCATGGCCGAAACCGATAACTGAAAAGGCCCACAGGGCCGAACAGAAAAGCGCCGCGGCGCAGGCGTTGATCGCAGGGCCCTTCGCGCGTCGGCTCGTTGCCAGCCACAAGGCCAATGCAACCGCGCCGCACGCGGTGACCAGGAACGTAAGGTAACTGGCGATATCCAAGAACATCGTCATTATCGAGCGCCTTCCGGCCACAGCACGACGCGCAACGTCTGCAGCAGGATCAGCAGGTCCAGAAAGGGTGTATAATTCTTGGCGTAATAGAGGTCGAATTCCAGCTTGTGGCGGGAATCTTCTATACTGGCGCCATAGGGATAGTTGATCTGCGCCCATCCGGTGATGCCCGGTTTCACCATATGGCGCTCTGCATAATAGGGAAGTTTGTCTTCCAGATCATCGACGAAGGTTGGCACTTCGGGACGCGGACCGACAAAGCTCATATGGCCTCGCAGCACCGTCCAGACCTGCGGCAGTTCGTCGATACGAACCTTGCGAATAAAAGCGCCGACGCGCGTGATGCGCGGATCATTTTCCTGCGCCCATTTGGATCCATCCTTCTCCGCGTCCGTGCGCATAGAGCGCAGCTTGATCAGTTCGAAAGTTTCTCCGTAAAGCCCAATTCGCTTCTGCCGGAAAAATGCCGGCCCCTTGCTGTCCAGTTTCACGATGATTGCGAACAGCGCGATAACCGGGAATGCGAACAGAAGCAGAAGTCCGCTGGCGAGAATATCAAAGGCACGCTTCGCCACGGATGAAACGGCCCGGCCCGAAGAAAACCCGTCCGAGAAAATAAGCCAGCTGGGATTGAGCGTATCGAGATCGACACGCCCGGTTTCCCGTTCGAGAAAGCTAGAAAACTCGTTCACGTAGACGCCTGCCGTCTTCACGCGCAGCAGGTCTTTCAACGGCAATGCGTTGCGACGCTCCTCCAGCGCCAGCACCACTTCGGTTGCGCCAAGACCTGCGACATAGCCGGAAAGATCGAATATTTCCGACCGTTGCACGGCTTCGGCAACCTCCTGTCGCGCACCGGTCATATTAACGAAGCCCACGATCTTGAAACCGCTGCCTTCCTTGCAAGACAGGTCTTTCAGCCGCTGGGCGCGCATTCCGGCGCCCAGAACCAGAATACGGCGGCGAAATGCCGATGTGCCCAGAATGCTCCCCACGATCACGCGATTCAGGACCATCAAGCCGTTAGCCAACACCATCGCATAGAGGAGGATGGACCTCCAATAGGTATGCCCCGGCAGGACGAAATCGAGTACCGCGAGTGCAAGAATGGCAAGGCTCGAAGCAACCAGCAGGCGGGCGCAGGCGAAACGCATGGAACGCAGCGCTTCCGGCCCGTAGACGCCAACCGCGATCATTGCCGCAAGGGTGGTCGTCGCAAAGCCCAATAACGGCAGGGCGCGCTCGGCAAGGTGACCGGCTTCCGTGCCGATTTGACTGGTTCGTATCGACCACGCCAGGTCCGCCGATACGATCAGCAGAACGAAGTCCAACGCGCCCAGAAAAAGCACGGCATGGGGGATGTAGTGTTTGAAGAGGCGGACCATCGCTTCAACCGTTCGTTGCCGGAGGAATTTCCAGCGAAGTCTCGGTTAACGCCGAGGTATGAAATGTCGGTAAACTTTACACCTGCAATAACCGCATGAGCGAGGTTTGGTTAAGCGCGCTGTGTTCGCCGCGGGTATGGCATCGGGGCTATCTCGCGATGATGTCGGGATTATCAGGTAATTCCAAATTAACCTCATGTCGGTTCAGGCAGTTAACCCAGGCGCGGTAATATGCGCGTGATGGCAAAGATTTCGACACCCCCTGTCCCGGCCAAGCTGTACAGACGTTTCGCAGCCGTAACCGTCGCACTGACGGCCACGATCGCCATGTTCGCCGATGCAGAGGAGCGCGCGGCTGCCGAGCCGGTTGCTCTGAACGGGCCCGCCGTTCCGACAGACAGCTCGCCAGCCTACGGCGAAGCCAAGCTGGAGCGCGCCGAATCGCAGAACGTAGGCTCTTTCGGCAGCGAGAATACCGACGGAAGTTTCGGCCAGCCTATGATGGGTGGGGGGGGCGGCGGAGGCAACCGATCCTCCATCGCCAACCGCGCCGTGAGTACCAACCGGCAACCGCTTCCGAATATGACGCCCGATGAAGTTGCAGCCCTGCCGCAGGAGGAATACGAGCGGCTGCGCGCGCTCTATGCAGCAGCAGGGGCAATAGAGGACATTGATCGCAGTGCGCAGATCAGCGAGATCGAGGCCGCGTCCGCCCGCCGTTCCGGCCATAGCGGGAGCGACCGCTGAGCGGTCGCTACATCCCGTAGGTTACGGCCAATAGATAACTGAGCGTAACGACCATGATCAGGACGAGCGGCACACCTGTGCGCATGTAATCGGGAAAATTGTAACTCCCCTCGGCCATGATGAGCATGTTCGTCTGATAGGCGATTGGCGTCGCGTAACAAAGGTTGCAGCCGAAAAGCACGGCCAGGATCAATGGCTCTTGCGGCAGGCCGAGCTCGGTCGCGATGCTGAAAGCAATCGGTGTGCCGACCGTGGCGGCCGTCGCGTTCGAAGCAAAGTTCGTCAGCACGGTCACGAAAATCATTATGGCCGCGACCACCCCGGCAGGCGGCAGATATTGCAGCCCCAGCGCCAGCGATTCGCCCAGCCACCCCGCAGCGCCGCTATCGAGAACAAAGCGACCAATGGCGATACTTGCAGCAACCAGCACGATAACCTGACCGGAAAGCGCCCTTCCCACCCGGTCGAACTTCACGCAACCGGTGAGGAACATCAGGATCGCTCCACCCAAAGAAGCGATAGCGATTGGCAGGATGCCGAGGGATGCAAGGCCGACGGATACGCCCATGATGGTGGCGGCAAGCCAGGCCTTTGATCGACGGGGAACCTCGCGCTCACCCTCCAGCTGCAGGAGGCTGTCGCTTTGGATGAACTCGGATAGCGCCTCTCCCAGCCCCATCACCAGCATCACATCGCCTTCAGCAAAGCGAAGTTCGCTTTCGCCCTCGTCCTGATCGAACAGGCGAGGACGATCGGGGCGATGTATGCCGAGCACGGCAACACCGAAGCGATCTGCAATTCCCGATGTCGCCAGCGTCCGGCCGATCAGCCGGGAATCACTGGTGACAACCATCTCGACCACTTTCATGTCGAGCCGCCTGTCCGAGGATTCGCGCTGTATCTGGTCTACCACCCAACCCGGCGCGATTTGGCCCTGCAACACGCGCACGGCATCTTCCAGCGCGTCGTGCGTTCCCGATATGCGCAGGCGCTGACCTGTTGCGAAAGGCCCGTCCGGACGTTCCTCGAAACGGAAATCATCCGGCAGCATATCGACAACTTCATCGAAATGCTTGCCGATCAGGTTACTGGTGGGCGGTACGCGCAAACGGGTATGGAACCACCGATTGCCATGGCCGACCTCCGGCGTGTTGTCGCGCAACATGCGCGGCATCACCAGCCAGATATAAGGCAGCGCCACCAGCGATGCCATCAGCACGATCGGGGTAAAATGGAACACGCCCATGCGCGGCATCCCGAGATCGACGGCAATTGCGACGACCAGGATGTTGGTGGATGTTCCGATGGTGGTTGCCAGTCCGCCCAGCAGCGACGAGGCATTGAGCGGCATCAACGTTTTCGAGGCGGGCATCGCGCCGCGCGGCGCTAGGGTTACGAAGATCGGGATCAGCAGGACCAGCACCGGCGTGTTGTTCACGCCCATGGAGAGCAAGAAGGCCAGTACCAGCGAAAGCAGAAGGCCGGTTTGCAGGTTGAACTTGAAGACCCGCTCCAGCATGCGCGCGGCAGGCTCGAGCGCTCCTGTCACCACGAGGCCGCGGCCCATCACCATCAGCGCGCAAATGGTGATCAGCGCGTAATGGCCAAAGCCGGCGAACGCCAGTTGCAGTCCATCTGTCGGCTGCGTGTGCGGCATGGGATAGAAATAAAGGCCGACGGCGATGATCGCGATGGCCAGCAGCGACACGATCTCGATCGACATCTTGCCGCGAACGAACAGATAGAAAACTACGACCGTCAGGGCCATCGCCGCGAAGGCATGCAAGGAAGGAGCTTCGATCACTGTTGCGAAGACAAATCCCAAAGCGGCGCAGCAATATCAAGAGAATTCCGCGAGAACTCAGCGTGCCGAAGCCATAATCCCTGCCTGGTACCTCTGGCCGGACTCGAACCGGCACTTCCGAAGAAACTCGATTTTGAGTCGAGCGCGTCTACCAATTCCGCCACAGAGGCAGGCAGGACAGCGCGCTTAGCGTTACTTTCGCGCTGCTGCAATTGCTTATCTCACTGGCGAGGCCCTACTTCAACGCTGCGGCAATCTGCTTGTGCAGGCGAGAATGCATCTGGTCATTGCCGGCAATCACCTGGCTGTCGCAAATCGGCTGCGAGCGCCCCCGATAGTCCGAAACGAAGCCGCCCGCCTCGCGCACCAGCAGGCAACCTGCCGCTGTATCCCAAGGCGAGAGATCGCTTTCCCAGAAACCGTCAAAACGGCCCGCTGCCACCCAGGCAAGATCCAGCGAGGCCGCGCCAAAGCGGCGGATACCGGCGACACTGGGACCGACAGCACCGAAGATGCGGCTCCATTCTGCGAAGTCGCCATGCCCCTGGTAAGGCGTGCCAGTCGCGATCAGTGCCTCGGATAGTTGGCGCCGACCCGAGACGCGCAGCCGACCGTCATGCAGCCACGCACCGCGTGATTTCTCTGCCCAGAAGGTCTCATCGGTGATGGGCTGGTACACCATGCCTGCCACCACATCGCCCCAGCCCCCGCCGCCCAGCTTCGGTTCCTGCACGGCGATGGAAATGGCAAAGTGGGGTATGCCGTGAAGGAAATTGCTGGTGCCATCCAGTGGATCGATAATCCAGCGTGGCTGATCTTCATCGCCTTCGATTTCGCCCGCTTCTTCCAACACGAAGCCCCATCCCGGGCGCGCTACCTTCAGTTCGTCCCACAGAATACGCTCGGCAACCTGGTCCGCCTTGGACACAAAATCGCTCGGGCCCTTGTGGCTGACCTGCAGATGCTCGACTTCGCCAAAGTCGCGGCGCAACCGACCACCCGCCTTGCGGGCAGCTTTTTCCATAACGCGGATAAGACCTGAAATAGCAGCCATCGGAGTCTAGCCAGCCTTCCCGACATATGTCTGCTCGTACACGTCCACGACGATACGCGTACCGCTTTCGATGTGCGGAGGCACCATGATGCGAACGCCGTTGTCCAGTACCGCAGGCTTGTAGCTTGAAGACGCAGTCTGCCCCTTTATCACGGCGTCGGCCTCGACAATTTCGGCTTCGATCTGGTTCGGCAACTGCACACTGATAGGCCGCTCCTCCCACAATTCCAGTTGCACCTGCATGCCATCCTGCAAGAACGGTCGCGCATCGCCCAGCAGGTCGCTGGGCAGGCTGATCTGCTCGAACGTGTCGCCATCCATGAAAACCAGCATGTCGCCGTCCTCGTACAGGAACTGGTAGTCCTGCGTTTCAAGGCGCACCTTTTCCACCGTATCGGCGCTGCGGAAGCGGACATTCGTCTTGCGGCCATCGATAAGGTTCTTCATCTCGACCTGCATGTAGGCACCGCCCTTGCCCGGCTGGGTATGCTGGATCTTCGCGACCTTCCAGATACCGCCTTCATATTCGATGATGTTGCCGGGACGGATGTCCACGCCGCTGATTTTCATTGCTGCTCGCCTCGAGAGTTTTCGGGATTGCGCCGCGCCCTACCCGAGGGCAAGGCTTGCGGCAAGACAGGAGGACAACGCGCGCGATAGATATTCATGCCGCGCTAAGCCTGCGATGTTATAGGCAGCATCCATGAAACGGATCATCCTCTCCTGCGCGCTGGCAACTGCAACAATCGCATTGCCCGCCCATTCACCGGCGCTCGCACAGGGCCAGCCTGGCATCATCGAACGTGGCGATTACGTGTGCGAATTGCCCGGTGACGCTGGGAGCGCAGCTGGCATCGCGCAGCCCGAAGAGAGTTTCTCAATCCAAAGCGCCTCTCGCTATGAGTCACCGCAGGGTAGCGGCACGTATCTGCGGCGCGGAGATCGTCTGACCATGACCAGTGGCCCGCGCAACGGCGATACCTACCAGATCGTAAGCCGTGGTTACCTGCGTAAGATTGTAAATGGCACTCCCAGTAGGCTACGCTGCGTCAGACGGGGCAGCTAGCGCATTTCTATCGTTGCTGCACCAATAGCGGATAGGGATTTACAGAGTTCGCAGGCTCCCACCATTCGGCACTCGGAGTGGTTCGCATCACTTCGAAGTGCAGGTGCGGCGCTTCTGGATCGGCGTTCCCGCTGGAGCCTACCGCGCCCAGCCGCTGTCCGCGCCTTACCTGCTGTCCTTCATTAAGGCCCGGCGCATATTCGGCCAGGTGGGCGTAGTAATATATAGTCTCACGATCTTCGGAACGGACATAGACGGTATTCCCTCCCGCATCGGAACGGAACAACCGCTCGATCGTCCCAGGCGCTGCTGCCACGACCGACGAGCCTTCGGGCGCCATGACATCGAGCCCCTGATGCAAACGGGAACCGCCGCTACGCTCGTCCGCGAAGTTGTCCGTAAGATCGGTGGCCGCGATATTCAGTACAGGGATGATGAGCGTCGAGGTCTCATTTTTCGGCGGCATCGAGACGGTTTCATTGTTTTGCTGATTCTCGTCCTCATCGGCCTTTTCAACGTCGCCGTCCGTACCGGACGCGGTGTCGGGTGAGGATTTCTGCTTCGTGGCAATTTCCTGTTCGATCTGTGCCGTCTCGGCGCGATCCAGCACAAAAGCGCCGGCAACGATCCACCCCGCTGAAACGAGTGTGGCGGTAACAGCGGCGACCCGCGCTTTTTCTGCAAAAGAAGATGCCATCAGGTCTGGAATATAACGACTGTATCCGTGCTGACCATACCTGCCAGTCGCGCCGCGTCCCAATTCGTAAGGCGGACGCAGCCATGGCTTTGCACCCTGCCTATGGTTTCGGGGGCGTTTGTGCCGTGAATTCCATAGTGCTCTTTCGTCAAATCGATCCAGACTACGCCAACCGGTCCATTCGGCCCCGGGGGTAACTGCTGCTCCTCCTCATCGTCGGGCACATCCCAGAACAGCGTCGGCTGGTAGGAAAACGGAGGGTTGCGCCCTACCCCCGTAACGCCCCACTCGCCAACCGGCAGGGGATCGTTGCGCGAACCGGTGGTGACGGTGAACATGGCGACGAGCCTGTCTTCGGCATCGTACCCCTTCAGCCAGCCTTCCGATTCATCGACCACAATGCGGGCTACATCGGGTTGATCGGTGCCTACGCCCAGTGAAGCGAGCGTTTGCTGCCAGCCCTTATCCTGTATCGCGCCGGGCTCGATCCGGTCCGCGCCGATGTTCGGCACACGAAGTTGCTGTCCGGCAGCAAACAAGCTTTTCGAAGATGTATCCCCTGGGGTGGTAGAGGCGCTGGCTGGCGGTGTGGGTGTTGGTGTGGCCGACGGTGATGCGGATGATCGCGGTGCTGCAGAGTTACTAGACGCAGGTCCAGACGCCCCGGCCGGCCGGCCATCGGGATTCAGTTCGCGAAGGACAGCTACTGTGGTGTGAAAGCGTTCTGCGACCTTCTCGTTGAGACTTTCATATCCCAGACGTTCCATCTCGGCCTGCTCGGCCGGATCATCCGGAACTGCGTTGAACTCAAGGTTACGCCAGTTTGCCGGAATGGTGACCACCCGCGTTGCCGGGATACGCGACCACTCGGACAGGGCTTGCTCGGTTTCCTCATTCAATTCTCCGGTCACTTCCAGACCATTCGCTTCCTGAAAGCCTTCCAGAGCATTGCGGGTCGAAGACCCCATCCGACCGTCGATCACGCCGGGTCCGAAACCCTGACGATCCAGCACTACCTGCGCCTGCATAATCGGCCGTTCCTGCACATCTGCGATTTGCGTGCCCCTGGTCGAAGTGCCGTCCATTGCGCCCTCGGACGCTTCATCCATGGCAGCGCCTTCGCGCGAAGTCGTGGTGTACTGCTCATCGCTGGAAGCCATGGAATCAGCAAAATTGTCCTCGGCCATGGGTTCATACCCAAGTTCCGCATTCCAGTCGCGCTGGGCAGTCTGGGTCGCTTCGCTTTCGGGCGCGTCGGTTTCGCGAACATCGCAAGCTATCAATGGCAGCGCAGCGAGGATAGCGAGATATTTTGCAGACATATCGAAACCTTGTTCAAGATAGCGGGCCTGTTGCCCTTACCGCCCTGAACCCGCGAACGCCGCTTTATTTCCGCGACCGGTCTCTAATTCCGAATGATCCTGGCGAATTCTGCGACAACCTCTGCTTCATCACCGCCCCAGACCGCGTGAGACACGGCGAGGAAATCGGCCCCGGCCTCAACCAATGGCTTACAGTTGCCGGGGGTAATACCGCCAATAGCGACACAAGGGATTTCGAACAGCGCGCTCCACCATTCGAGTATCTCAGGCTCCGGTCGGTGTTCGCTATCTTTCGTCGAGCTGGGATAGAAAGAACCGAAGGCGACGTAATCGGCACCTGATTCCCCTGCTTCCATCGCGAAATGGCGACTGGCGTGGCAGGTGATGCCGATCTGGATCTCGCGGCCCAGTTCCTCGCGCGCATCGGCCACGAGACCATCCGACTGGCCAAGGTGGACCCCGTCGGCCTTCAGCCGCTTGGCAAGTGGTACGCTGTCATTGACGATGAAACCCACATCCCGTGCTGCGCAAATCTCTTGCAAGGGTGCGGCCAGCCGTGCCGCCTCGTGCTGGTCCATGTCTTTGACCCGGAACTGGAACGCGGTGGCAAGGCCATCCCCCGCCGCGAGCGCGCGGTCCAGCCGATCGCGGAAAGACCCACCGGTATCGAGGGGGGAGATCAGGTAAAGCTGGCAATCTGCTGCGTTCATCATGGGGCCAATAGCAATCGGTTATGCAAGCTCAAATGTTTATCCGCTCTATCCTCGCGGCCAGCCTGGCCTTCCTTTGCTCCGCCTGCGTCACGCCGGATGAAGCTACACCCGGCTGCGGCGATACAGAATGTGTCACTCTGGGGGAACCATTCGAAACAAATGGCGCATCTATCACACCACTCGAAATACTCGAGGACAGCCGCTGTCCGGCAGACGCAGAGTGCATCTGGCCGGGACAAATCCGCATTCGCGCGCTTGTGGAACGCGACGGTCGTGAACGTGAAATCACGCTGACCGATAAACGGGTCGCGCCCGTTTTGTCGGGCAATCTCAAACTGACGCGGATTTGGCCCGACAGGACCATCTCTACGGGCAAAATCGCGCCGGAGGCCTATCGCTTCCGCTTCAGCTGGACGCCTATCCTTCTCGACGCCCAGCGATAGCGGTATTCAGGCGACAGAAGCAGCGCAGATCGAATCGATCGCCTTGCCCAGCGTCGCGTCGAATTCCTCGTCGCTCTGCTGCGCACGCAAATCCTGCAACATCGCGCGGCTGAAGCTGGCGATCATACCGTCGTTCTTCTCCAGTTCCGCACAGGCTTCCTCGGTCGAATAACCGCCCGATAGAGCGACTACGGCCAGCACCTTGGGATGGTCCACCAGTTCCTTGTATAGGTTGGCCTTCACGGGGATCGAGAGCTTCAGCATAACCTGACGGTCATCGGCCAATGCATCGAGATTCTTGAGGATTTCTGCCTTCAGAATGTCCTCGCCCTCGACACGGTCGTCGGCAGTGATATCGTATTCCGGCTCGAGGATCGGCATCAGGCCTGCATCGATCACGCGGTTGCCCACTTCAAACTGCTGGGCAACGATTGCTGCGATGCCCTGCGCATTGGCCGATTTGATGACGGAGCGTTCCTTCGTGCCGAACATGCCCTGCCCCACCGATTTCTCCAGAAGCGCATCCAGTTTCGTCAGCGGCTTCATCAGCTGCACGCCGTTCTCTTCATCGGCCAGGCCCTGGTCGATCTTGATGAACGGCACCACGCCGCGCTCCTTCAACGCCTGCGCAGTAGGGTTTCCTTCGACCTTGCCGTCCATCGTCTTCTCGAACAGGATCGCGCCGATAACCTTGCCGTTTGCGAAGCTGGGTGAGGTGATCACTCGGCTGCGCATTTCGTGGATCTTGGCAAACATCTCGTCGTCGCCAGACCATTCGCTGTCGTCTACGCCATATCCGCGCAAAGCCTTGGGTGTGGAACCGCCCGACTGGTCGAGCGCGGCGATAAAGCCGTTGCCCTGGGCGATTTTTGCAGTCATTTCCTCGGTGTTCATGCGGAAGCTCCTCAGTCCCGGATTGGTTTGCCACGGCTCCTATGCCGGAGGCAACGCGAGTGCAACACAGCAATAACCGGAACGCCTGCCCGCCTTATTCTTTGCCAAGGAAGACAATGGAGTTTTGAACATGGCACTGAGCGCGACGCAAAAAAGCATAACCACTGGCTGCGAGATCGACTTCTCCGATCTCAAGGCAGTGATCTTCAATGCGACCCTGAAGCATCCGTCGCAGGAATCACATACCGATACCTTACTGGATGTCGTCGCGGAAATCTTTTCCAGTCAAGGGGTTGGCGTCACTCGGCATCGCCTGACCGAATATCATCTGCCTCCGGGCGTCTATCCCGACATGACCGAGCACGGATGGGAGCGCGACGACTGGCCCAAGCTGTCTCCCGACGTGTTCGATGCCGATATCATCATACTTGGTACACCGATCTGGTTGGGTGAGAAATCGTCCGTCGCGAGTAGCCTGATAGAGAAGCTCTACGCTCACTCAGGGCAAACCAACGACAAGGGTCAATACGCTTTTTACGGTAAAGTGGGCGGCTGTGTGGTAACCGGAAACGAGGACGGCATAAAGCAGGTGTCGTCAGCGGTTCTCTACGCCATGAGCCATGTCGGGATGACCATACCTCCACAGGCCGATTGTGGCTGGATCGGCGAGGCTGGACCCGGGCCCTCATATGGCGATGAAAAAGACGACGGCAGCCGAGTTGGTTTCGACAACGAATTTACCCAGCGCAACACCACCTTCATGGCCTTCAACCTGCTGCATGCCGCACGGATGTTGAAAGACAACGGCGGCTATCCGGCGGTGGGCAACGTCAAAACCGAGTGGAGTGACGGCAACAAGCCAGGCTGGCCGAACCCGGAACATCGGTAATTAGGCCGGGCAGCGCCTAGGCCTGCCGCTTCATCGCTGCAACCAGGTTGATGGCGATGGATATTCGCGTCCCCTCGCCATGAAACGGACGCACCGCATGTTGCAGCCAGCTGGGGAAGAGAACGATCATTCCGCTTTGCGGGCGCACGGATATTTCGGGAGACAATGGATTGCCGGTGTCGTCGAGCAGACGAAGGTCCGGCGCTGCCATTTGCGTAAGTGGAGCACGCGGATCGAGTAGTTGCAGTTCCCCGCCAAGCGCGGGATTGTCATCACCGTCGTAGCCGTCATCTATGTAGGCAACGGCAGACCAGTAACTGCCTGGATGGGTATGGTACTGGTTGGAACTGCCTTTTCGGCTTACATTGGCCCACATTTCCGGGATCCAGCCAAAGCGGCTTTCTTCGGTACTCTTGATATCCAGAGTGCGCTCGTCGGCCAGTGTCATGGCCTTGAACACAAGCGCTTTTGCCGCTTCCCCGCCCCATTCGAGCATTCTGGTGTTGGAATGCCAGCCACCCACATTGCTGATGGAAACGCCCTTCGCATCGCGCGCCATTTCCGCTTCAATGGAACTGCGCAGTATTCGCAGACCTTCCGCACTTTGCAGGCGGTCGACCACAAACGGCGTTGCAAAGAGGTTGCGAACTTCGGCCATGACCTTAATCCGAGAGTGCTGCGACGCCCGGCAATTCCTTGCCTTCCATCCACTCGAGGAAGGCTCCGCCCGCTGTCGAGACGTAGGTGACATCCTCGGTCACGCCCGCATGTGCAAGTGCAGCAACCGTGTCTCCACCGCCAGCAACCGACACCAGCGAACCATCCTGGGTCAGCGCGGCAGCCGTTTTGGCCAGGGCCACGGTCGCCTCGTCGAACGGCGGCGTCTCGAACGCACCCAACGGGCCGTTCCACACCAGCGTGCCACAGGTTTTCAGCACATCGCCCAGAGCCTCCGTCGCCTGCGGACCGATATCGAGAATCATCTCGTCCGCGCCGACTTCGTGCACGTTGCATGTGCGCAAGGAAGGGGGATTGGCGGCAAACTCCTTCGCCACGACGACGTCATAAGGCAGATGGATAGTGCAACCCGCTTCGTCTGCAGCGGCCAGAATATCCTTCACCGTATCCGTCAAGTCGTGCTCGCACAGGCTCTTGCCTACATCCACGCCATTGGCGGCAAGAAACGTATTGGCCATGCCGCCGCCGATGATCAGGTGCTGGACCCGGCGACTAAGGTTTTCGAGAACGGCCAGCTTGGTGGAGACTTTCGCCCCGCCCACCACAGCCGCCACCGGCGGTGTGGGATTGCCAAGCGCTGCATCCAGCGCCTTAAGTTCTTTCTCCATCGCCCGACCCGCATAGGCAGGCAACAGCCTAGCCAGTCCTTCAGTCGTCGCGTGGGCACGATGCGCGGCGGAGAAAGCATCGTTGACGTAGAAATCGCCGTTGGCAGCAATGGCTTTTGCAAAGTCCGGATCGTTCGCCTCTTCGCCCGGCCAGAAACGGGTGTTTTCCAGCATGCCGATATCGCCGGGGCCGAGAATGTCGATCGCCTGCGCGCACACCGGGCCAAAGATTTCGGAGATAAACATGATCTCCTTGTCCAGCACGCCTTCGACCGCGCCCAGCACTTCGCTGAGCGACAGGGTGGAGTGCCGCTCACCCCTCGGCCTGCCGAAATGCGCGAGCAACAGCACTTTCGCGCCGCGGCCGCTGAGTTCGAGGATGGTTGGCGCTACCGCGCGGGCGCGGGTCAGATCCGTTGCCCGGCCATTGGCCATCGGCAGATTGAGATCGACACGCACGAGGGCGCGTTTGCCGGTAAGATCCTGCGGCAGATCGTCGAGGGTTTTGAACGAGGGCATTGGCAACTCCTACTCCCCTCCCGCCACCGGGAGGGGAGTTTACACTACAGGAACTTCGCCATCACACCGGCGGTGTCGATCATGCGGTTGGAGAAGCCCCATTCATTGTCATACCAGCTGACGACGCGGGCCAGCTTGCCTTCCAGCACGGCGGTTTCCAGCGAATCCACAGTGGAACTGGCCGGGTGGTGGTTGAAGTCCTGCGAAACGAGCGGCTTGTCGGTATAGTCCAGCACGCCCTTCATCGGACCGTTGGCTGCTGCCATCAGCGCCTTGTTCAGTTCTTCTGCACTGGTGTCTCGGCCAGGCGTGAAAACCAGGTCGATCAGCGAGACATTGGGCGTAGGAACGCGCACGGACGATCCATCCAGCTTGCCCGCCAGTTCCGGCAGCACCAGACCCACAGCGCGGGCCGCGCCCGTGGTGGTCGGGATCATGTTCTGCGCGCCGCCGCGGGCGCGGCGCATGTCACTGTGCATCTGGTCCAGCATACGCTGATCGTTGGTGTAGGAGTGGATCGTGGTCATGAAACCACGCTCGATCCCTACGGCATCGTTCAACACCTTGGCGACGGGCGACAGGCAGTTGGTGGTGCAGCTGGCATTGGAGACGATCACGTCGTCCGCCGTCAGCACCTCGTGGTTCACGCCGTAAACGATCGTGGCGGAAACTTCCTTGGCTGGTGCCGAAATCAGAACGCGCTTCGCGCCTGCATCGAGATGCGGCTTGGCGGCATCGTGGCTCTGGAAGAAGCCGGTGCATTCCAGCACGATGTCGATACCCATGGACTTGTGCGGCAGGTTGCCGGGATCACGCTCGCTGGTAACGGCGATGGTCTTGCCGTTCACAACAAGATTTGTTCCATCGACCTCTACCGTACCGGGGAAACGACCGTGGGTAGAATCGAAACCGAACAGCAGTGCATTGGCATCGGTATCGGCCAGGTCATTGATCGCGACCAGCTCCAGATCGTGGTCGTCGCGTTCCAAAATTGCGCGAGCAACAAGTCGTCCAATGCGTCCGAAACCGTTGATCGAAACCTTGATCGCCATAATAAAAACTCCTGCTTAATCGTTCAGATTGTTCTTGATTTCGGGAACGATGGCATCCGCGGTCAGGCCGAATTTCTTGAACAGATCGCCAGCCGGGGCGGATGCGCCGAAGCGGTCGATCCCGAAATTGAGGCCGTTTGCCATCGTATATCGTTCCCAGCCGAATGTGGTGCCCGCCTCGATGGAGACACGCATGATTTCGCCTGGAGGTACATTGGGAAGGATGTCTTCCTTGTAGCTTGCCTCCTGCTCGTCGAAAAGCTCAGTGCAAACCATGGAGATAACGTCGCAGCCGATCCCATCTTTCTCCAGCTGCTCCGCACATTCGAGCGCCAGATGCACTTCGGAGCCGGTCGCAATCAGGATAACGCGCCGCTTGTTGCCAGCGCGTTTCAGGCGATAGGCACCCCTGGAACACATATCCGTTTCGTCCGGCGAATTGCGCACTTGCGGCAGGCCCTGCCGACTAAGCGCGATTACCGAAGGGCGATCCTTTTGCGTCAGTGCAACCTGCCAGCATTCTGCGGTTTCCACCCGGTCGGCCGGGCGCATCACCAGCACGTTGGGCATGGCACGCAGGCTTTGCAGATGCTCGATCGGCTGGTGGGTCGGCCCGTCTTCGCCAAGTCCTATGCTATCGTGTGTCATCACGTAGATCACGCGCACCTGCTGCAAAGCGGACAAGCGAATGGCGCCACGGGCATAATCGGTGAAGATAAGGAAAGTGCCGCCGTAGGGTATGATCCCCCCGTGTAGTGCCATACCGTTCATGGCCGCCGACATGCCGAATTCGCGGATGCCGTAATAGACATAGCGGCCCGAGTAATCCTCCGCCGTCAGCGCGCCGATGCCGCCCGCCTTGGTGTTGTTCGATCCGGTAAGGTCGGCGCTGCCGCCGATCATTTCGGGATAAAGCGGATTGAGCACTTCAAGCGCGTTCTCGCTGGCCTTCCGGGTCGCGATTTTCTCCGCGCTTTCCAGCCACTTGCCGAAAGTGCGTGCAGCCTTGTCTCCAGCTGGCAGTTCGCCGGCCATGCGGCGTGTGAATTCGGCCTTGTCGCCGGATGCGTCAAGGCGCTTTGCCCATTCCGCATGCGCTTTTTTGCCGCGTTCGCCCGTAGCGAGCCAGTTTTCGCGGACGTCATCGGGAACGACGAAGGGGCCATGCTCCCAGCCCAGTTCCTTGCGGGCGGCGGCAATCTCATCGTCACCCAGCGGAGAGCCGTGGGTGGCACTGGTGCCCTGCTTGTTGGGTGCGCCCTTGCCGATAACGGTGGTGCAGCGAACCAGCGTGGGGCGGCCCGTCTCTGCAACAGCGGCATCGAGCGCTTGCCGGATTGAACCAAAATCGTGACCGTCACATTCCACCACGTGCCAGCCAGTAGCCCGATAACGTGCGGGAATATCCTCGGAAGATGAGAGTGAAACCGCGCCATCGATGGTGATGTTGTTGTCATCCCACAGCACGTTCAGGCGGCCCAGCTTCAAGTGACCGGCAATGCCGATGGCTTCGTGATTGATACCTTCCATCAGGCACCCATCGCCTGCGATCACCCAGGTATTGTGATCTACCAGATCGTCACCGAAAACGCTGTTCAGATGCCGCTCTGCCATGGCCATGCCCACGGCCATCGCAAGGCCTTGGCCCAGGGGACCGGTGGTAGCTTCCACACCGTCCAGCAGGAAGTTTTCAGGATGACCAGCACACGGGCTGTTCAACTGACGGAAATTCCTGATGTCCTCCAAAGTCGGCGCTTCATAGCCCGAGATGTGGAGCAGCGAATAAATCAGCATGGAACCGTGGCCCGCGCTCAAGACAAAGCGATCACGGTCGGCCCAGTCGGGCGCCCTGGGATCGAACTTGAGGTAATCGTTCCATAACACGGTGGCGACGTCGGCCATGCCCATCGGCATGCCCGGATGGCCGGAATTGGCAGCCTGCACCGCATCCATCGACAAGGCACGGATGGCGTTGGCCATGTTGGAAAAACGGGCGGTATCGTCGCTCATGCAAGAGCCTCCTCGCGGGTGCCGCGTGAAATGCAGCGATTCGGTGGGGGGCTGTGTGATGGGGGGAGGCGGGAACGTCAAGCAAGACGCCCCTAACTTGCGTCTATCCGAAGTTCATCTCGAATTACTCACCGATACGTTCATCGAGAGTTATTCACAGCTTGCCGATGCAACTCTTTGCCGCTGCACGATAAGGGAGTATTTCGCCAAAAATGGAAGGTGATCGCCTCTCTCGTGCATTGGCCCGGATCGACGCGGCTTCGTCAAGGATCGAAGCTGCCGCATCCCGGCGTCCACCTTCCGATCCGGCGTTGCAGGTCCGTTACGACAGGCTGCGCGAACAAGCCAAGATCGCGCTGGCCGAAGTCGACGCGCTGATCGAAACGCTAACGCCATGAGCGCGAGCAATGTCACGCTGACGATCGCCGGACGTCGTTATACCATCGCCTGCGCACCCGGCGAGGAAGCGCATGTGGAGGGGCTCGGCGCATCCATCGGCGATAAACTGGCAAAGCTCGATAATCTGGGAGGCCAGTCGCCCGAACGCGTCCTGCTTTATGCTTCGCTCCTGCTGGCGGACGAGTTGCACGAGGCGCAGGCGGCTAGAAAGGATGAAACTTCCATCGATGAACAGGCCGAACTGGTGGAAAAAATGGCTGACCGGCTCGAAGGAGTAGCGAACCTGCTTGAGAGTATCGGCCCCAACGCCTAAATAGGAGTTGGCGGGACTGCCCGGTACGAGCCGTTCGAACATCCCTGAGGCTATAAGCAATCCAAGGGAGCTGTCCCTGCCCGGTCCACCAGTTCGGCTGTGGGGCCGGTGCATACGGCGCCCACCTGACGTTTTCGCGTCAGAGGATTTCCCGGAAAACGACCCATGGTGGTTCCGCCACTTTCCCGCTAGGCGAGCGAAATGCCCGAAATAACCGAACAGAAAGCTGCCTTGCGCAAACAGTTGCGCAAGGCTCGACGCGAACATGCCGCGGCTCTGCCTGCAGAGGTGAGCGCACTGGTGTTCCGTCAGCCGCCTGCGCCTGTTCGCGAACTGGTGCCCGAAGGCGCAACAATCGGGCTCTACCGCTCCGATATGGAAGAGGCGCCTGCTGCCAGCTATGCCCGTTACTTCATGGAAAACGGCCACACCATCGCCCTGCCCCGCATAGACGCGCTGGACAGCGGCATGACCTTTCGCGTCCACACGGATCCCTACGGCGAAAGCGATCTTGTCGAAGGCCCGATGAAGCTGAGGCAGCCGACCGCAGACGCGCCTATCGTTGTGCCGGATGTGCTGTTCGTGCCTCTTGTCGGCTTTACCGAGAACGGCGACCGTATCGGCCAAGGCGGCGGCTTTTACGACAGATGGCTGGCCGCCCATCCCGAAACGCTGGCTATCGGTTTGGCGTGGGACGTGCAGAAATGCGATGAATTGCCGGCGGAGGAGCATGACATGCCGCTTTCCGCCGTCATTACCCCAACCCGCATTTACGGGCCGTTCTGATGCGCACCGAACCCACCTGGCGCATTCCGGTTGGCATTCTGGCGCTGGTTGCGGGCCTGATTGTCTACGCGGTGGTAATCGCGCGCTACGCGCCTTCGCTGATCGGCGACTGGCCTGTGTGGGCGCAAACGTTGATCTATGTCGTGCTGGGCGTGATCTGGATCAGGCCGCTGCGCCGGTTCCTGATCTGGATGGAAACGGGCCGCTGGGGCTGAACGGAACCTGGACCGGAGTGCCAGTGTTCCATCTCCATGCCAGAACTTCCCGAAGCCGAAGCCAACCGTCGCTGTATCGAGGAAAAGTGCCTTCATCGCACCATCGAGGAAGCGGTGCCGGGCGACAATGTCACCTATATAGAACTGCCCGGCGACAATGAACGTGCGCGGCTGGTCGGAAGACAGTTCACCGAAACATATCGTCATGGCAAGCTGATCTTCGCAGGGTCCAAAACCGGACCGTGGATTTGCGTACACCTTGGTATGACAGGCAGCCTGATCCCTTTTGACGAGGACAGGGAAGAACAGCCTGGCGCAACAAAGTTCCTGATCCACTTTGAAGGTGAGCGCGCTCTTGCGTTCCGCTGTCCGCGCAAACTGGGCTGGCTGCGCGTGGTGGATTCGCCGGAAGCGGAGATCGCGCGCATCGGCTTTGGCCCCGATGCCATGGCGATTGGCGAAGATGACTTCGTCGACGTAATCGGTAGCACCAACGGTGCGGTAAAATCGGCCCTGATCGAACAGAAGAAGATCGCCGGGGTCGGCAACCTGTGGTCAGACGAAATCCTGTTCGATATGGGGATCATGCCGGGCCAAAAGGCGTGTGATCTGGATGAAGAGACACTGCGCAAGATGCACGGCGTGATGCAGACTAAACTGCAAACGGTGATGGACACCGGTGCCGACTATTCGCAGTTGCCTGATGATTGGCTGGTGCGGCACCGGAAGAAAGGCGCGCAATGCCGGAAGTGCGGCGGCACGATCGCGCAAGAATCGGTGGGCGGACGCAGTGCCTATTACTGCGCCGAACACCAATCCTGATAAAGGAAAGTTCCCAAGTGGCGCGAGTGACGGGACTCGAACCCGCGACCTTCGGCGTGACAGGCCGACACTCTAACCAACTGAGCTACACCCGCGCATATTGAGCGGCTAGCGCCTCTTGGGAGCCGCGCATCTAGTGGAGGGTTCCAAACCTGTCAACACACCAGAAGCGGCTTTTTGAACTATCTTCGATCGAGCTGGATCATCCGGCCAGAATGGTAGCCGGAGCCTCCAGTTTCTTCTTCAGTTCCTGCACGAAAGCGGCGGCGTCATAGCCGTCCACAACGCGGTGATCGCAGCTGATCGAAATGTTCATCAACTTGCGCTTCGCAATGGTTTCTCCGCCCTGCCCATCGGGCACGAACATGGGACGCTCTATGATGCGATTAGGTCCTATAATGGCAACTTCGGGCCGGTTGATGACCGGCGTCGTGGCAACGCCGCCCAGCGGCCCGAGAGAAGTGATCGTCAGCGTGGAACCGGAAAGTTCCTCCGACTTCGCCGCGCCATCGCGCGCAGCCTCTGCCAAACGAGTGATCTCGCGTGCCAATTGCCACAGGTTCATGCCCTGTGCGTCGCGAATCACGGGCACCATCAGTCCGTTATCTGTCTCTTATACACATCTGACGCTGCCGACGAAGAGGATAGTGTAGATC
>CAJXTZ010000028.1 GCA_913061345.1 uncultured Erythrobacter sp. | reverse complement strand
AAGAGACAGCACCAAGGGTATCGTCGCGCTGGTAATTTCTGCCGTGCAGGACAAGCCGGCGAACGAAGTGGCGCAGATGGATATTGCCGAGGCGCTGTCGCCGTTCGACCTGAAGAACCAGCTTTCATCCAACCGCACCCAGGGTGTGCCCAACATGATCGCACTGGTGCAGGATCACGCTGCGCGAATAGCGGCAAGCCAGGCTTAGGAATTGCGCCCCCGCGCAAATTTCGCTGCCAGAACTTGCTCCTGCTACGATTGGCGGCAACGCGGCTGCGAAGACGACATTCTACGAAACGAAACTTGCAAGTCACTTGGATATTCGCATTGGCTGTCCGTCGAAATTAGAGGCGAGCGTATGAAGGGTGAGACTTGTAGCACTGCAAGTCGACTGGATCGAGATGAGATCGATTGCCAAAATTATCGAATGATGGCGAGCCGGGCAGATTGCCTGTTTATCCTGGCGACGGGACACGATGAAGGAACAGGCGCCGCCTGGCTGGATTGATAGGGCAATACCCGCCAATCTCAATCGGAGCCCTTCATGAATATCATTACCCTGATCGCCACTGTCCTCGTGCCGCCGCTGGGCGTTGCGCTGAAGCACGGACTGGGCGGTACCTTCCTTGTCAACCTGATCCTGACGTTGATCCTCTACGTGCCCGGCCTGATCCACGGGCTTTACGTGAATTACGCAAACTAGGCACGCGTCAGGCGCCCACGCTGTCCCGAACTACGGCCACGCCGGCTTCGCGCTGGCGTTTCAATTCCGACTTTAACCTGGCGGGGTCACGGGCGAAGACAAAGCCGAAGCTGACCCCGCCTTCCTTCCCTACCGTGGCATGATGCAACCTGTGCGCCTGTACCAGCCGTTTTGCATAGCCACGTTTGGGCACCCAATTGAAATAGCGCTGGTGCACCAGTCCATCGTGAACGAGCGTGTAGATCGCGCCGTAAACGGTGATGCCCATGGCAAACCACCACAGGAAATCGGACACGTAATAGCCTATGGCGAACATGGCGATTACGATGCTGCTGAAGACCACGGCGAACAGGTCGTTCTTTTCCAGCGCCTTGTCATGCGGCTCGTGATGATCGCGGTGCCAGCCCCAGCCCCAGCCGTGCATCACGTATTTGTGCGCCCACCAGGCGAACAGTTCCATGAAAACGACCGCACCTGCCACGGTGAGGACGATTGCCAGTACACTCATCTGCTCAGCTCCGTCTCGCTTTGCGCAAGTCCACGGCGACGACGCGGAAGCGCCCACCACGGCGTTTGCGGATAGCTGTGATGTTCGTGATGATAGCCGAAATGGAAGCAGGTTGCGAGGCTGACGAGCGACGAAAAATCGTCCGACCTGGCATTGTGCCAATCGCCGAAGCTGTCGGCAGTATGGCGATGCGGACGATAGGTGCCAAAATAGAACAGCTGAATGCTGGATGCGATGGCCGGCAGGCCGAATACCAGCACGATTTGTACCATCGGCACGCCGAAAAACAGCCAGTATACCGTCACGATCATGGAGACGTAGACGATTGATCGCCAACCGAAATAGCGCGTCAGAAAGGTTTTGTACCAGCGCCAGAAATTCTTGGGATTATCGGTATCGAAATCGGGGTCGCCAAACAGTCCGGCATGGCGGTGGTGGGCGAAATGCGCATCGCGCATTTTACGCCAGCCAAAGCCTGCATACAGGAACAGAAGTCCGCCTCCGATAGCGCCGTTCAATCGTGCCCGACCGGGGGCAAGCGATCCGTGCATGGCATCGTGGCTGATGATGAACAGGCCGACGGAAAGCCAGCATTGCAACACCGCGATCCCCACCCCCAGCGGCAGGTTGATCCACGTCAGCACGAAAACGAAGACGGCATAGATATGCAGCGCCAGCCAAACGCTGAAAATCAGCGCGGCAAGACCCAGGCCGATCACTGCCTGTACGGCATGGCCGGAATATTGCCGGGATTGCTGCTGCATTTGTGCCATGATCATTGGCCTTAGAACTAAAACCGCTTCAGGCAAACGCGGCCAGTGGTCGGTATGAATGACACGCCGCGAGGCACCCCACTCCATAACCCCGTAAAGGGATGGCCAACGGGCTTGTACAGCCAACGGAAAGCTTCGTTGCAACCTTGCGACACTATCTTACCAGAGGCGACGCTCAAGCAGGCAAACGACTGCCATAACCAACACATCGGCAAACACGCCGAACGTGTGAAAGGCTCAGAAATGAAAAACTCCAAATTGTTCCTTCTTGCGGCTCCCTTTGCCTTGGCAGGCGGGGCCTTGGTCGCCACACCAGCTGCCGCAGCGCCGGCGCAATCCGCCCACCAATTGCAAAATCAGATTACACAACTGGATCGACAGGTCGAACAGGCTGAAAGCCGCGGGAATTTGTCACGCAGCGAGGCGCGCAGTCTGCTTCGTGATGTCAGCGGACTGCAGAACCTTTACCGCAGCTATTCGCGCGGCGGTTTCGACCGGCGTGAACTCAACACGCTGGGCGAACGGGTGGACGATGCACAAAAGGCGCTCGCCAAGGCCACGCGCGATCAGCACCATGACCACCGTCGCTAGCATCATGTGATTGCAGGCCGGTTCGCTGGATAGCGCGCCGGCCTCGATCCGGCTGATGCTCCGGCGGTTATGGCTTCTCTATGGGCGGCAGGCCGAAGTAGCGCTCCGCGACATTCTGATCGATGCGCGCGGGCCGTAAGGTCGTGCTGTCAATGCAGCACCACATGCTCTGCACCTCTGCCAGCACCTCTTCACCGCGGCGAATCACCGTGTTGTAGAAACTACGGGCGCCCTTGATCTTCTCCAGCACGGTTTCGGCGATCACGTCGTCTTCCAAGAAAGCCGGACGGCGATAGGTGATCTCGTGTTTCAGCGCGACCCAGGCCTTGTTTGCCACCTCGTCCGCCGGGGCCAATTTTTGCCAATGCTGCAACACCACGTCTTGCACCCAGTTGAGATAGCGCGAGTTGTTCACATGACCCATGAAATCGATATCATCGGGCAGGATGGTGATCGGGATCGAAAAGGGCGTACCTGACATAATTGTAAGTTAGGCGACATAGGTTAACTTTCCAAGACAACACGAAGCGTTTTTTCGTATTACTTGGCGCGAAACGCTGATCGCGCTATCTGCGCGACATGGCCAGCAAACCCCGCACACTCTACGAAAAGATTTTTGATGCCCACGTGATCGAACGGCGCAACGACGGCACCTGCCTTATCTTCATCGACCGTCACCTCGTCCACGAAGTCACCAGCCCGCAGGCGTTCGAGGCGCTGCGCATGAAGGGGCGCGCCGTGCGCCATCCCGAACTGACCCTGGCCGTTCCCGATCATAACCTGCCCACCACCCCGCGTCTCGACGCGCGCGGTGAACGCATTCCCATCGCCGATAAGGAGAGCGCCGATCAGCTCGCTGCGCTGGAGCGTAACGCGCCCGCATTCGGAGTGCGCTATTTCGATGCGACATCCTCGCAGCAAGGCATTGTGCACGTCGTGGGGCCGGAACAGGGTTTCTCCCTTCCCGGCACAACCATCGTGTGCGGCGACAGCCACACAGCTTGCCATGGCGGGCTTGGCGCTTGGGCGTTCGGCATCGGCACCAGCGAAGTAGAGCATGTGCTGGCCACGCAGACCCTGCTGCTGCGTCCTTCGAAAACAATGGAAGTGCGCGTCGAAGGTGAGCTGGGGCTTGGAATTACTGCCAAGGACCTGATCATGCACATCATCGGCGTGGTTGGCACGGCTGGCGGCACCGGACACGTGATCGAATACCGCGGCAAGGTGTTCGAGCAGATGAGCGTCGAATCGCGCCTCACCGTCTGCAACATGAGCATCGAGGCAGGTGCGCGCGGCGGATTGATCGCGCCTGATGAAACGACCTTTGCCTATATCAAGGGTCGCCCCTTCGCGCCGAAAGCGGACGAATGGGACGACGCCGTCGCCTACTGGAAAACGCTTTACACCGATGCCGACGCCGAGTTCGACCGATCCGTGGTAATCGACGCCGCCGATGTCGAACCCTCTGTCACCTGGGGCACCAGTCCGGAGGACGTGGTGGCAATCGGCGGTACCGTTCCCGCCCCCGAAAGCTTTGCCGATCCTTCCAAGCAGGAAGCCGCGCGCGCCAGCCTTAAATACATGGACCTTGCGCCCGGCACGCGGATGCAGGACGTGGAAGTGCAGAACATCTTCATCGGCAGTTGCACCAACAGCCGTATCGAGGATCTGCGCGCCGCGGCGGAGGTGCTGCGCGGGCGGCACAAGGCCGATAATGTGAAATGGGCCATCGTCGTGCCCGGCTCCGGCCTCGTGAAAATGCAGGCCGAGGCGGAGGGGCTGGACAAGGTATTTACCGACGCCGGCCTGGAATGGCGCGAACCGGGCTGTTCCGCTTGTCTCGGCATGAACCCGGACAAGGTGCCCGCTGGCGAGCGCAGCGCCTCTACCAGCAACCGCAATTTCGTAGGTCGCCAGGGACCCGGCGCGCGCACGCACTTGGTCTCGCCCGCCATGGCAGCTGCCGCCGCCGTGACAGGCCGCCTCACCGATGTGCGCGAACTGACGTGTGAGCCTGCGTAAGACATCCTTTGCGCCCATCGTCGCCGACGATACGCGGCTCTTGATCCTGGGAAGCCTGCCGGGCGCGAAATCGCTGGCGGCTGGCGAGTACTATGCACACCCGCAAAACCGTTTCTGGCACCTCGTAGAACGGGTTACAGGCGCACCGCTGGTATCGCTGACTTACAAGGAACGGATCGAAACTCTGCTGCGGCACCAGATCGGCCTTTGGGACGCAGTCCGGTCAGCCGAGCGCGAGGGCAGCCTCGATGCCGCGATGCGCGCGATCGAATCCACGGACCTACCCTTGCTTGTTTCGCGCTTGCCCGAATTGCAGGCCGTCGCCTTCAACGGCCGCAAGTCGGAAGCGATCGGCAGGCCTCAACTGGACGATATGTCGGTTGAAACCATCGCCCTCCCCTCCTCCAGCCCGGCACATGCAGCGATGACCTTCGCCCAGAAGGCCGAGGAATGGGATAAATTGCAGCAATTTCTTCGCTGAATCTTGCAACGTAGCCATCACAGGAGCATTTGACCTTTATGACTGATCGCATTCCCAAGAAAGCAGCCATCGCCGCAGGTGCCATCGGCTCCGCCGCCATCGCCGCAGCCATGCTTTATGCCAATCGCCGCAAGAAGAAGAACGAGCCGACGCAGCCCGGCCCCATTCCCAGCGGCGAAAAGCCGGAGACGGATTGATGGAGAAGGTCGATACCGTTGAAGGCCGGGCGATCCCGTTTGGCCGCAAGAACGTGGATACAGACCTGATCATTCCTGCACGCTGGCTGAAAACCACCAGCCGTGAGGGGCTAGGTCGCGGTGCATTCGAGGCGGTGCGGGCCGACAATCCAGATAACGTGTTCGACAGCGATGAATTCGCTGGCGCACCGATCCTGATCGCAGGCGACAATTTCGGCTGCGGCTCCAGCCGGGAACACGCCGCCTGGGCGCTGCTGGACATGGGTATCCGCGCGGTGATCGCCCCCAGCTTTTCCGATATCTTCGCAGGCAATGCCTTCAAGAATGGCATCCTCACGGTCGCCTTGCCGCAAGAGCAGGTGGACCGATTGCTGGAGGTCGCGCAAACCGATCCGATTTCCATCGACCTTGAGGCCCAGCGTGTGACCACGCCGTTCCAGGACCGTTTCTCTTTTGAGATAGACCCCTTCCGCAAGCATTGCCTGATCGAAGGGTTGGACGAAGTCGGCCTGACGCTGACGCGGGGCGAAGCCATTGCCCGCTACGAAGACCGCCTGGGGGCCAGCAAGCCATGGCTGACACGCGGCACCGGAGTTGCGGCCTGACCCGCCTACCCCTATTGCGCAATTTCACAGCCAAGGATTTTTCCGATGACCAATTTCAAGGACCGCGAACGCGGCGAAGAAGCCAAATATGCGATGGATGAGGAAACCGCCTTCAAGGTCGCTGCACGTCGCAATCGTCTGGTGGGCGAATGGGCCGCCGAATTGATGGATCTCACCCCGGAAGAAACCGATGCCTATAAGAAGGCCGTCGTACAGGCCGATTTCGAAGAAGCGGGCGATGAAGACGTAATCCGCAAGGTCTTGGGCGACCTGACCCAGGCCGGATGCAATGTCGACGAGGCAGCCGTTCGCACCAAGCTGGAAGAAAAGGCTATCGAAGCCAAACGCCAGTTCATGAGCGAATCCTGATGCTGTTGCTGCAAGAGACTTACCCGATGCCCCGAGGATCACTTTAATGCCCATGCCAGCCCAGCAGATCGAAGCGCTGATCAAGGCCGCCATTCCCGATGCCACGGTGGAGATAGAAGCCCTGGTGGATGATAACGATCACTGGCTTGCCCGTGTGACCTCAGCCGAATTTGCCGGAAAAAGCCGCGTGCAACAGCACAAGATGGTGTTTGCAGCCCTGGGCGACCGCATGGGTGGGGAGCTTCACGCCTTGCAACTGCACACCAGCGTTCCCAACTGACGGTTATCAGTTTTCTTAACGACGTGGTGGGACCGATGAGCGACAATAGCGCCGAAACCAATGAACGCATTTCCAAGATCGTGGGCGACAAGGATGTCGTCCTGTTCATGAAGGGTACGCCGCTCTTCCCGCAGTGCGGCTTTTCTAACCGCGCGGTTTCCATTCTCGATCATTGCGGGGTTGAATTTGGTAGCGTGGACGTGTTGCAGGATCAGGAAATCCGCCAAGGAATCAAGGCCTATTCCGAGTGGCCCACCATTCCCCAGCTTTACGTGAAGGGTGAATTCGTTGGTGGCAGCGATATCATGATGGAAATGTTCGAAGCTGGTGAGCTTAAGCAGCTGATGGATGAGAAGAAGGTCAAAAAAGCGTCCTGATCCCCTGCACGTTCTTCCGCGTGCAATATCGATTGGCCGGGTTCGTTTTCGTTCAGGAAGGCCCGGCTAACCTCCAGTTGAATTACCTGGAGTATTCATGATCCGCATTCTGTTTGCCGCCGCATTCGCACTTACCGCGCCGACCTTGGCGTTCGCACAGGACACGATGCCTGCCGATCTTGCCGAGCGCAACGCATCTGCACGTGAGGCGGAGGCGACCGCGCGTGTTATGGCTGACGTACAGCAGGCCAGCGCCGTAGCGCAGCGGCAATACGCCGGGATGACTGGCGGGGCATTTGGCGATGGTTATCGCGGTGCTGTTGCCTTCCCGTCAGACACGCCAGGGGGCTGGATGGTCATGATCGTGGCCGCGCGCGGCGAAGGTGCACAGGCCCCGCTGGTGGCGCTTGCCGAATACGAGATTGCGCAAGGTCAAATTCTTTCCGAAACTCTGCACGATGGCGCCCAGGCGCCCGCTTTGTCAGGCATTGCCGAGCAAATGGCCCGTGCCAAATACATCGCGCCGCGCGCGGTCATTGCCTCGCCATCGGCAAGCTACTGTCTTGATGGAGAGGCTGCCGAGCCCGATGGCAACCATTCGATTTCCTACATCCCCATTGTCCTGCCCCCGGACGAAACCGGCGCTCTGGTGGCTTACGTTCTCAACGGTCCGATTGCCGAAAGCGCAGTGCCGCTGGGCAAGCATTACCGGGTTGCTTTCGATAAATTCGGGCAAATCGGTGACCCGGAGATCGTGACCGATACCTGCGAAGTGATAACCTGGGATGCCGATGATCCAGAGCTCGCGATGAAGGTTTACGCGACCGAACATGCACTGGGTTCAGCGCCCACGGCCGTCCACAGCTTCATCTCGAGCCAATTGCCGATGAGCATGGGCGTCGTGACGGGCGACATTATCTGGCCGATGTCGGGCGGAATGATCGCATCGCCAGTGCCTGCTGCCGAAATGGGCTACTAGGCCAGGTGTGCAACCTCTATCGTATGTCGAAATCGCAGGACGAGGTTGCGCATTTCTTCGATGCGATTGGGCAGGACATGTCTGTCGCACCCGGCGGAAATGCGCCGGAAATAGTATACCCCGGCTATCCAGGCATGGTGCTGGCCGAGGGGAGCCTGATCCAGATGGTCTGGGGCTTTCCTCTCAACCGCAAGGGCGCCAAGGGCCAGCCGCTCAAGCCCAAACCGATCAACAACGCCCGGACTGACAAGCTCTCCAGCCCATTCTGGTCCGCCAGTTTCAAGGCAAGGCGGTGCCTTGTTCCCATATCCGCTTTCGCCGAGGCGGAAGGTCCGAAGGGGGAGAAGACGCGCACCTGGTTCTCCCTGCCCGATAGCGAATTGATGGCAGTTGCAGGGTTCTGGCGCGACAGTGCCGAATGGGGCGCGGCCTATACCATGGTGATGGCCGAAGCCTGCATCCATGTGCGGCGTGTGCATGACAGGATGCCGGTTATCGTGCCTCAGTCCGATTGGTCTCAGTGGCTTACCGGTTCTTACGAGGACGCCTTGCAGCTATGTCACCCTTATGACGGCGAAATGCGGGTCACGCGCACGGATGAACCCTGGGCGGGTAGGCGGTAGCGCTGGCTGGCGGTACGTTCTCGTCAATTTCGGAAGGGCGTTCTTCGGGGAGGCGGGACCGGGAGACTTGGTTGGGGACCATTTGATCGGCCCCGCCTCGTTCGAAGAACTCTTGGGTATGCCAAGAGTATTGCACAGCCCGTGCCAGTTTCGGCAATCCACGATTTCCTGCGCGACACGATGGTTTACGAAACCTTCACGCCCGCGCCATGTGTTAAAAACTCCGACACGAACGCAGCAATGACGCGGCCATTCGATCCGGTCACCGCCCGTCTGGGCCAATCCGGCCTCTGTGGCGGACCTTACTGCGCCCTGAAGCGTCCTTTCTACAAACCCGATGTATCGAAGGACGCAACACGATGAGCGCTATAACCACCATCAATCCCACGACTGGAAAAAATCTCGACACCTATGAGGAGATCGACCGGGACACCGCCTATGCAAAGGTCGATGCCTGTCATGAGGCTTTCAATGAGTGGAAGCTGAAATCCGCCGAGGAACGGGCCAAGGTCATCAAGGCGATTGGCCAGTCGCTGCGCGACAACAAGGAAGAGCTCGCCCAGCTGATGACCGACGAGGTCGGCAAGCTTATCAAGGATAGCCGCGACGAAATCGAACTGTGCGCGGGGATCTGTGATTACACCGCGCAGACCGGACCCAAGGAACTCGCCTCGGAACCGCGCGATCCGGCAAACGCTGGCCGGGGTATCGTCGCCTACTCACCGCTTGGCGTGATCTATGGCATTCAGCCTTGGAATTTCCCGGCCTACCAGGTGATCCGCTACGCCATCGCCAGTTTGATGGCAGGCAACGGTGTTCTGCTCAAGCATGCCTCCAACTGCACCGGCAGCGGCCTGAAGATCGCGGAGATTTTCGAGAAGGGCGGTCTGCCAAAAGACTTGTTCACCGTGCTGGTGATCGATCACGAGACGTCGGATGCGATCATCGAACACGAAAAGGTGCGCGGCGTAACGCTGACCGGTTCCGACACGGCGGGCAAACACATCGCGAAGGCTGCCGCCAAGGTACTAAAGCCCACCGTGCTGGAACTCGGCTCGAACGATGCCTATCTGGTGCTGGAAGATGCAGACCTCGACACCGCAGTGGAGGTCTGTGCGCAGGCCCGGTTGTACAACAACGGCGAAACCTGCATCAACGGCAAGCGCTTCATTGTGACCGAGAAGGTCTACGACGCATTTCTCGAAAAGTTCGTTGCCCGTTTCAAAAGTGTGAAAACCGGCAATCCGAACGATGATGATACCGATCTTGGTCCGATGGCCCGAAAGGACCTTCGCGACACCGTACACGAGCAGGTCGAAAAAAGCGTGAAGAACGGCGCGAAGATCGAATGTGGCGGCGAAATCCCTGATGGCGAAGGTGCATTCTACCCCGCCACCGTGCTTTCCAACGTAAAATCGGGCCAGCCTGCCTATGATGACGAGATTTTCGGCCCCGTCGCTTCCGTCATCAAAGCCAAGGACGACGAAGATGCGATGCGTCTTGCCAACGATAGCCGCTACGGCCTTGGAGGGGGGATTCTTTCCACCAATGAAGAGCGCGCGATCGAACTGGCTTCAAAGCACTTCGATACCGGCATGATCTTCGTCAACGTCTACGGCGTGGCGGACCCGTCGATGCCTTTCGGCGGCGTCAAGAATTCGGGCTATGGCCGCGAACACGGCAGGTTCGGCGTGAAGGAATTTGTCAACGTAAAGAGCATTTTCGTCGGTGCGCCATAGGCGTTCCTGAAGACCGCGCTACCAGACTATTCGCCCGGCACGGTCTGCCATTTGGCCGACCCTGCCTGGCGTTTTGGGCCTGATGACTGCCTTCAGGATCGCCCGCTGACCGGCATCTGCAGAGTGAACCGGGTTTCCCGATCACCGGATTCCACCTCTACCTTGCCCCCATGCGCCTGCGCGATCTCGTTAACGATGAAGAGCCCGAGACCAAGACCCTTGTCTGTTTTCGACCGTTCCCCCCTTTCGAATGGCTGGAACAGCTTCTCCCGCGCGTCCTGGGGTATAGGCTTGCCCCTGTTTACCACGGACAGCGAAAACTGGCCGCCGTCGGTAGCGCCCTCGATCATGATCGGAGACGCCCGGTCACCGTAGCGCACCGCGTTCGACAACAGGTTTGCCGCAAGCTGGGCGATACGGTCGGGATCGCAATCGACCGGGCCTACCCCGTCCAGCTTGCAGGCTATCTCGACTTCCGGATTAATAGATTCGGTTTCGTGAACGACCTGCTGTAAAGTTTCTTTCAAACGAGCCTTGTCAGTATAGTCCAGCCGAATTCCAGTTCCCAGGCGCCCCATGGCGAAATCCAGTACATCGTCGATCAGCGTGTTCGCACGCGCCAGGCTCGCCCGCATCTCCCCGATTACCATGGTCTGTCTGCTGTCGAGCGTAGCGCCTCTTTCGAGCATCCTTGCACCTGCTTCGACCGCAGCGATGGGGTTGCGCAGATCATGGCCGAGCACGGCGATGAACTGATCTCTCAGTTCCAGCTGGTCATGCTCTGTCCTGTACCTTTCCTCCGCCCTGACTTTCGCCTCGATAAGGGAACGCTCGAAAGATCGCCGCTCCACAGCCTTGAAAAGCGTCAGCCGCGTAAAAAGGTGCTTGTTATCGGGGCCGCGTTTCTCGCGCGCGGTGCCCATAACGGGCAGCTTCTCACCATCGCCTACCTGCAAGTCCAGCGCGAGTTCGTGCGCCTCGCCCTGTAGGCGCAGCATGGGGGCGATGTGGGTTTCGAAAGCGATCTTGCCCCCGAAGGACAGTATTTCATGGATTGACTTGCCCAGCAGATCATCACGCCGACATTCCAACCATGACGCCAGTGTCAGGTTGACCATCGCAATGCGCGCATCGGGTGTAATCGACACGTAACCGCAAGGCGCTTCGTCGTAGAGGTCCGCGAAATCCTCAGCTGGAGGGATGAAGGAAGTCACGAATGGCCTCGGTCACCTCTTCAGGTGCACTCAGGTTTGGGCAATGCCCGGTTGCTTCCAGAAGTCTGTATTCGCTGTTCGGGATATTGGCGTTGACATATTCGCCGACCGCCTGGGGTGCTATGATATCCTGCTGGCATTGCAGAACCAGGGTTCTGGCCTTCACCATGGGAAGATCGTTCCGATTGTCCGAATGAAACGTCACCTTCGCAAATTCGCGGGCGATGTCCGGATCGGTGGAGCAGAACGACCTGTTCAGCCTTTCGCTCAATTCCGGGCGTTCGGAATTGCCCATAATCTGCGGTGCCATCGCGGCGGACCAGCCCAGGTGGTTCTCCTCCAGGAAGGTGAGAAGCTCGTCGATCTGCTGGCGCGAAAAGCCGCCGGTATATTCCTCGTCGTCGATATAGCACGGTGACGGCCCCACCATCACGATCTGGGTGAACATGTCCGGCCGGGCAATCGAAGCAAGCGCCCCGATCATCGAACTGACGGAATGTCCGATCACCACGGCATCGGGCAGTTCCAACGCTTCGCCGATCTCTACCAGATCGCGCGCATAGCCATCAAGCGAACCGTACTTGCCGGAATCGTAGGCGGAAAGGTCCGACTGTCCTGCCCCGACGTGATCGAAAAGGACAACTCGGTAGTCATTCTCAAAATTAGCGGCAACATCGGCCCACATGTGCTTGTCGCAACCAAAACCGTGGGCGAACACCAGCGTCGGATGCCCGTTGCCGTGCACCGTTACATTGTTTCGAGAACGGATATCCCCTGGCCCCATCGTCCGGCGATCATAGTGACCCTCAAGGCGTTTGCCAACTGCGAACGATAAGGGGTGTCTGCTGCTTCATGCGACTGCCAGATCCGCTTAACAATAGCTGGTGAATGGCGCGCCCAGCAGGATTCGAACCTGCGGCCTCAGGTTTAGAAGACCCGTGCTCTATCCAGCTGAGCTATGGGCGCGTTGCATGCGCGTTTAGCGACATTTGCCTTTAGCGCAAACGCCGCGGGTACTCTTGCGAAAACAAATCCGCCGTCAGCTATGCAGAACCTTGTTATGTCGGTCGAGAGATGGCCGCACCCGAACGGGTTCATACTGCCCGCTTTCATCGTTGCGGCCTGGATTTCACATTGGTTGAGCGCCAGACTTGGCAGTTTTCGAAGAAAAGGCGACATGGCCGCCGGCGTCAGTCTGCCAGCAGCCAGATCGCGAGGTAGATGAGGATGAAGGTGCCGAACCCGGCCACTGCGCCAACGGCGAAGATGATCCGCACGATCAGCGGGTCCATTCCGAAGTATCTGGCGATACCGCCGCAAACTCCGGCGATCTTGCCGTTTGCGTGGTCGAGGCGGAATTTCTTCTGCCCCGACGGGCGCCCAGCGTCGTTCCTGCGGTCGAGATCGCTCATGCCAGCAGACCTGCTACGGTGGTGGCATGGGGGTTGGCAAAGCTGCTCACCAGCATGGTGAGAGTAACGGCAACGGCGGCAAAACCGGCCATCAGCTTGTTGTGGAATTCATTGGTCATTTCAGTCTCCTTTGTGTTGATTGGCGGTGGTTGGTGGTGTCAGGCGAGAATGCCGGCAACCATGCTCGCTTCGGGGGTGGAAAAGCTGCTGACGAGGATCGTGGTGGTCACGATAATAGCCGAAAGAGCAGCAGTGATACGAGCGGCGAAGTCGTTGGTGAAAGTCATTTTGTTTCCCTCTTGTGTTAGATCGGAACCATTCCGTCCCATGCACCAAACACTGCACGGGGTGTGCCAATTTTGAAAAATGGCAGAATTCTGCCATTTTTGTTCACCTAGCAGAAAGGTTGACGCAAGGAGTAAACCGAGGTTTGGTGATTTTTACCAATTTATAGGATTGGTATTTGCGGTGGCGCGGGCCGAGTACGTCGAATAGGGAATGCGAAACATTATGGCGCTTGATCGCATCACTCTCTCCACCTTCCGCAATCACGCCGGAACGCAGCTCGACGGCGCTCGCCAGCTCAACCTGCTTGTGGGTGAGAACGGCGCGGGCAAGACCAACATACTGGAGGCGCTCTCGCTGTTCGCGCCCGGCAGGGGAATGCGACGTGCCGCCCTCGCCGATATGGCGAGCCATGTTGGACAAGGCGGTTTCGCGGCAAGTGTCACACTGCATACACGCGATGGCGGGGAACCGGTTAAACTGGGTACCGGCATGGCAGCAGACCGGCCTGGCAGGCGGATCGTGCAAGTCAACGGCGCGGAGGCAAGTGCCATCAGCCTGGGTGAATGGTTGGCCGTGGGCTGGCTGACCCCGGCAATGGACCGCCTGTTTGCCGAAAGCGCAGGCACGCGCCGCCGGTACATGGATCGCCTCGCCGTGGCGCTGGAGCCGGATCATGCGCGCAATGCCAGCCGCTACGATGCTGCACTGCGCGAACGCAACAAGCTGCTTTCGGACGACGTGGAACCCGATCCCGCCTGGCTGGAATCGATAGAGACGCAAATGGCACTGGTTGGCGCTGGTCTGGCACAGGGCCGTGCGCGGCTGGTGGGTGCCCTCACCGCGCGGCTGGCCGAACTGCCTGAAGCACCCTTTGCCCGCCCGCTGCTATCATACGATCCCGGCGGCGCGCTGACGCAAGGCGATCTGGCAGATCAGTGGCGCGAGGAACGCAGCCGCGACCGTGCCGCCCAGCGAACGCTGTCCGGCCCGCATCGCGATGATCTGGCCGTGGTGATGGCAGGCAAGAACATGGCCGCTGCCGAATGTTCGACTGGAGAACAAAAGGCCATGCTGGTCGCCATCACTCTCACCCACGCCGAACTTGCCGCGCGCGGAAGGCCAGGCGTTCTCCTGCTGGACGAGGTTGCAGCGCATCTCGATCCCGTCCGGCGCGAGGCTTTATTTGCAAGTTTGCGGGGCAGCGGCACGCAGGTATGGTTGACCGGCACGGAGGCTGCTCCGTTCGAGGCGATACTGGAAGAGGCCGCCGTCTGGCGCGTTACAGGCGGCGCGGTAGAACGGCTCTAGCCCTCGGCTTCGGTGTCAGGAAGAGCCGCTGCGACATCGCCCACCGTCGCTTGCACCATTTCCTCGATACCCTCGGCCGTCGGATGGATGCGATCACTCTTGAACAGTTCGGGCCGCTCGAACAACGGTTCCATGAAGAAGGGCACCAGTGCCGTGCCGTATTCGCGTGAAAGGTCGGTGTAGAGCCCGTCGAACTGGGCGACATATTCGGCGCCAAGGTTCGGCGGCGCGCGCATGCCCATCAGTATAACCGGAATGTCGCGCGACTGCACCTCCTCGATAATGGCGGAAAGGTTTTCGCGGGTCTGCTCGACGGGAATACCGCGAAGCAGGTCGTTGCCGCCAAGCTCGATAATCGCAAGATCGATATCGGTGTCGGCATTGTTGTCGAGCACGAAGGCGATCCGCTGACGCCCCGCTGCTGTGGTATCGCCCGAAACACCGGCATCGATCACGCGTGCATTCACGCCCAGCCCGCGCAGGGCGCGCTCCAAAGTTTCGGGATAGCCTTGCTGTTCGTCGACATCGTAGCCCGCCATCAGGCTGTCACCAAAACCCAGGATCACGCGCTCCGGCCCCGCGACGGGCGATTGGTCTTCCAACGATGGCGCTGGGCTTGCCGCAGGTTCAGCTTCCGCGACCGGCGCTTCCGCACCGCAGGCAGCCAGGGCAAACGTTAGGGGGGCAATGATCGACGAAGTGCGCACGGCACTAGGCCACCGACTTAGGACTGGCTTGCTCATACCCCATAGCTATGCCATCGCCGCCCGGTGACAAGCCCTATGACAATTTCCGACATCGCCAAACCCGTCATCGCCGCAAAAGACTTGCGTCTTACCCTTGGTGAGGGCCCCGCTGCGGTGGAGATCCTGCGCGGAATCGATCTTGAAGTGATGCCCGGCGAAGCGCTGGCGCTGCTGGGTCCGTCCGGTAGCGGCAAAAGCTCGCTCATGGCGGTGCTTTCCGGGCTGGAACAGGCGACATCGGGGTCGCTGATAGTGGCGGAAAAGGATTTTACGGCGCTGGACGAGGACGCGCTGGCCATGGCCCGGCGGGGCCGCATCGGCATCGTGTTGCAGGCCTTTCACCTCCTGCCCACCATGACCGCGATAGAGAACGTGGCAACCCCGATGGAGCTTTCGGGCAACAAGCATGCGTGGGATCGCGCCGGGGAAGAACTGCAATCGGTCGGCCTTGGCCATCGTCTCACCCATTACCCCGCACAGCTTTCTGGCGGAGAGCAGCAGCGCGTCGCCATAGCGCGAGCCATCGCCCCGCGCCCGCCGCTGATCTTTGCCGACGAGCCCACCGGCAACCTGGACGCGAGCACGGGTGACAGCGTGGTCGACGTGCTGTTTCGCCGCCGCGAGGAAACAGGTGCGACGCTGGTGATTATCACCCACGACGAGCACCTGGCCGGCATGTGCAACCGCGTTGTGACGCTGGCCGACGGTCAGATCGCTTCGGACACCGCCAAGCTTTCCGGGGCTGCCTGACACCATGGGCTGGAGCAAGGCCTGGATCATCGCCAAGCGCGATCTTGCCAGCGGTTTTCGCGGACTGCGATTGCTGCTGGTTTGCCTGTTTCTGGGCGTCGGCGCGCTGGCGGCGATCGGCAGCCTTACCTCTGCCATTCAAGGGGAACTCGATAATCAGGGCCAGGTCATCCTGGGCGGCGATCTGGAAGTCGAACTGTGGCAGCGCATGCCGACAGTTGCAGAGATGGCATATCTGGAGGAACTTGGCACCATTTCGCCGGGCTATCGCCTGCAAGCAATGGCTACGACGCCTGACGTCGCCGTTCCGGTGGAACTGAAGGCCGTTGCGCCCAACTATCCCATGTACGGCGCGCTGTTGTTGCAGGATGGCTCCGCCGCGGGCGCACCGCAGGCTGGAGAGGCCTACCTCGCCCCCGGCGCGGCAGAGCGGTTGGGCGTCGCGCCCGGCGACAGCTTTTCACTCGGCACGCAGCAGGTCAGCGTGGCCGGCATTATCGCCGAGGAGCCGGATCGCCTTTCCGAAGGCTTTGCCCTTGGTCAGACGATTATCGTGCCGCGCGCATTGCCAGAAGATGCCGGACTCGTCGCACCCGGCGCGATGTTCCAGACCAAGACCCGCATCGCGTTCGACGGGCAGCGCGATCCCGATACCGTGGCGGAAGAACTGGAAGCGGCTTTCCCCAACAGCCCCTTCGATATCCGCACCCGCAATCGCGCCTCTCCGGGTGCGGATCGCTTTGTCAGCCGGATGGGGGAATTCCTGACGCTGGTAGGGCTTGCCGCGCTGGTGATCGCAGGGATCGGCATTGGCGGCGGCGTGAATTCGTATCTGGAGGCGCGGCGAAAGTCCATCGCCACGCTGAAAATCCTCGGCGCAACATCCCGTGATATCACCCGCATCTATGCGCTGGAGATCGGTATAGCGGCCTCCATCGGAGCGGTGGCCGGCCTGCTGGCGGGCGTGCTGGTCACTCCGCTGCTGGCGAGCGCGCTCGGCTCCTTGCTACCCGTCAGCACCGCGTTTGTGTTCGATCCGCTTGCATTGCTGCGTGCAGCCGCCTTCGGTCTGCTGGTTGCGCTGGTGTTTGCCGCCCCTCCCCTTGCGCGAGCGAAGCGCTTTCCGGCCATGGCGCTGATGCGCGCAGGGGTATCTCCGCTTTCGCAGCAATGGCGCGGCGCCGCCCTGCCGGTTGGCCTTGGCATCGTCGCTATCGTAGCGCTCGCGTTGATCGGATCGGAAAATCCGCTGCTTACCGCCATGTTTCTTGGCGGCGCCGCAGCGGTTCTCGGGTTTCTGGCGCTGCTGGGCCGGGCAATTCGCTGGGCCGCATCACGCATTCCGCGCCCGTCGGACCCGATCGTGCGCGCCGCTGTCGCCAACCTGCATCGGCCGGGAGCCGCCACGGGATCGCTCGTCACCGCGCTGGGCTTCGGGCTTTCGGCCTTCGTGCTGCTGGCGGGCGTTCAGTCCAGTCTGGATGGCAATATCCGGCAATCCGTGCCTGCGCAGGCACCCGATTACTTCGTGCTGGATGTGCCGCGTGACGGCGTGGAGCAATTCCGCGGGCTGGTGAGCGAAAGCGCACCCGATGCCGCTGTACAGACGGTGCCCACCCTGCGCGGTTCGATCACGTCCTTCGGCCCCGAAGATGCCATGGTCCGGGTAGACCAGATGGAGGAGCGCGAGGGAACCTGGGGCTTGCGCGGCGAACGCGGCCTTACCTATTCGGACACCGTGCCCCAGGGCAATGCAGTGACATCGGGGGAATGGTGGGCCGAAGGCTATAGCGGCGAACCGCTGGTTTCGGTGGACGAGGAACTGGCCCAGGCTGCGGGAATCGCCATCGGCGACATGATCAGCATCAGCGTGCTGGGCGTGGATTTTACCGCGCGCGTGGCCAATACCCGCCGCATCGACTGGGAAAGCCTTGGCTTCAACAATGTCTGGGTGTTTTCTGCCAACACCTTTGCCAATGCACCGAATAACCTGGCAGCAACGATAGACCTTCCCGAGGGCACGCAGGCCGATGGGTTGCTGCGAACGCTGGTAACGGCTTTTCCCTCCTCCAGCGTGATCGAGGTAGGCCCGTTGCTGACAGAGGCGCGCACGATCCTGGATCAGGTATCGCTCGCCATCCTTGCCGCCGCTTCCGTGGCAGTGCTGGCGGGCATTGCCGTGCTGCTGGGCGCGATCGCCGCCGCCCGCGCCGCGCGTATATACGATACCGTGATCCTGCGCGTACTGGGTGCCAGTCGCCGCCAGTTACTTGCGCTGCAATTCGCCGAATTTGGCCTGCTGGCCGCCGTTCTCGCGTTGGTTGCACTTGCGCTTGGCACAGGCGTCGCATGGCTGGTGATCGTGCAGATGTTCGAATTCGAATGGTTGCCCGACTGGACGGAAATCCTCGCCGTGCTGGGCGGCGGACTGGTGCTGGTGCTGGCCTTCGCACTGGGTGCTTCGCTGCCGCTATTGCGGGCACGCCCCGCGCAGACGCTGCGTTCGCTCTAGCCGGACACGCCTACCCGCCAGCCCGGCATCGGCCCGAACGGCTCGAACCTATCCGAAAGTCTCGGCAACCGTTTCCGGCCCTGCCAGCGCAGCGTGAAGCGATGCCATGAAGGCCGTCATCACGACATAGACGACGATCATCAGGAGCATGAAGACGAGGATCATGCCCACGATGAGACCGCTACCCATCGCAGACATACCATTAGCCGGATCGACCAGCGCAAAAACTGATCCGCCGAAGGCTGCGAACAGCGCGAACAGAGCCACTATCAGAATGATCGAGAACACTAGGTATGCCAGGAATATTTTGAGGGCGTTGCCGCGCGTCAAAACCCACGAACGCTTGATTGCAGTGATCGGGTTCTTCACCTCGTCCACCGCGATCACCGGCATCACCAGCGCAAGTCGGCACGCGAAATAGAGCGAAACGATCAACAGGAGCACCGCAAACAGTTGCGACCCTGTTTCGCCCATCATGGCGAAGGGCACAGCTGCAATCCCCGCCACCATCACAAACGCGATATAGGCAACGATCATCAACAGCGTCAGGCCGAACAACGTGGGCAGGCTCTTCAATCCCACCATGAAGGACTGCCCGAAGTCGGGCGTCAGAATGGGTGAAGCATGGTGCGTCATCGCGACAGACTGCGCGAAATACAGCAACAGAAAGATAACGTAGAACACCAGTCCGCCCAGAATGACGCCGATGCCGAGATTTAGATCCATCGGGGAAGCGCTGCCCATGGTCATCATAGAGGCACCGATCACCCCTGCGAACATGACGCTGAGAATGATCTGGAGCACGTAATAGACCACCGCCAGCCCGACCAGTGCACCAAGGCGTTGCCGCACCATATCCATCATGCGCGAAAGCACGCTGCTAATACTCAGATTCATAAATTCCCCCGTCAGTTCAATTCGATCGCACCATGAAACCGTTCTGAACGCAAGAAAAAGGGGGCCACGAAGGGCCCCCTTTACACTTTTCGCCGGACATTTGCGTTAGAAGCGGATTTTCGCCGTGGCGCCGTATGTACGCGGCTGGTTAGGATAGGAAGAGATCGAACCGGGCTGCCCTGGGGAATCGAACAGCGAGAGGAAATAGCGGTCGTCCAGCAGGTTACGACCCCACACCGACAGTTCGAGACCCGCTGCGTCGAACACGTAGGTCAGCGAGGCCGAAAGTTCGTCCACCTGGCGGGTGAAAGGCTCTGCAGCGGCAATTGCCTGGCCCTGGCCACCGTCAGGCAGTGTAGCATCGAGGAAGCCGGGCAGGCCGTCCACGAGCTGCACTTCGGATTCATAGGAATAGGTGGAGCGCAAAATCAGCTCGTCACCGTTGCCCATCGGCTGCGCATACTGGCCTCCCACGACAACCGTCCATTCGGGGATACCGGCAGGCGTCGTACCCGAAATGTCGCCGAACGGTGAAAGCGGGAAGCTCTCGTAGCTCGGGTCAAGCCAGGTGACAGCAAGGCTCAGCGTCAGCGGATCGACCGGGTTGGCCGTGCTTTCGAACTCCACGCCGTAGGTGCGCTGCTTGCCGGCATTGGTCAGGAAGAAGCCGGTGCCAGTGAAGACGTTGGACTGGAAGCCGTCGATGTCCTGTCGGAAACCCGTTAGGTTCGCCGAATAGTCACCCCAATTGCCCTTCAATCCGATCTCGATCACCTTCGATTCTTCAGGCCCTGCAAAACGGCTGCCGAAGGTCTGGTTGGTTTGCAGCAGGCCTGCTGCAGCCAGTGCCGCCGCATCGCCCGGTGCCGGACGGCTGTCACGACTCAGGGCAAAGGAGCTGGCCTTGAAGCCCGTTGCGTAACTTGCATAGATGTTAAGATCGGGATTAATATCGTAGGCCAAACGCGCGGTGTAGGAGAACTCGTTGTCATCCGTCTCGCCGCTCTCCACCACGTTCGGGATATTCACGAAGCGCGGGAAGTTCTGCAGGGCTTGCGCCTGGAGCAACGGGTTCACCGCCGGGTTGGTATCATTGGCGTTGGCGAATGCCTGCACGCCCGCCTGAATCGTGGGGAACGCAGCTGCACCGGCAGCACCCGCCGGGCTCTGACCGGTGGCGAAAGCCTGGATCTCAGCCTGCGTGGCAGGTCGGCCCAGCATCAACGCTGTCCCAACCTGGTCGGCAATACCCTGCGCCACGATGGCCCTGTTACCCACCTGGACAAGATCGATGTTCGAGAACGTACCGAAGGACTGGTAGTCGGTCGTACCGACCTTTTCGTCCATGGTGTAATTGCCGCCAAGGGTCAGCGTCAGCCCCTCGACGATTTCGAAATCGAACTGTGCGAACAGCGACAGAGCCTCATTGTCGAGGGTGAACTGTCCATTTTCCACCACGCCAGGTGCGAAAAACGTGCCGATAAACTGCCCTGGATTGCCCGAAAGCGCGCCGATCAAGCCCTCGGCTTGAATCAACGTCTGTCCCAGCAACTCATTGGTCAGCACATTGGCGAAGGGACGGAAATCGTCGTTGTATTGAATGGATTGGTCCTCAATCACCGATTCGTTGAAATAGAAGACACCGGCCAGCGCGCTGAGACGATCCCAGTCACCGGCAATGCGGAATTCCTGCGTGAAGGTGTTCAGCGCCTGGTCGTTGAAGCGCTGCAGGAGATCGCCGGAGGTAAAATCGATATCCTGCCCGAAATCGCCTTGCGTCTCGCGGTAGGCGGTGATGGAAGTCAGCGTAACAGCATCGCTTACATCGTAATTCAGCTCAGCCGAAAGACCGTAGTTAGTGACCTCATTGGTGGAAGGCGCATTGTTGTACACAATGCCGTCGAAAGCATCTGCTGGCGCATTCACCTGGCCGCCCACGGCCTGGATGGCCTGGGTGAAGAAAGACGGCTGGAGATTGACGACGCCGCAGCAATTCTCGTCGATCTGGTCGTAGTCGGCGATGATGCGGGCGCTGAAGTTGTCGGCATTGTCGAACAGCAACTGTCCACGCACAAACCAGCGGTCACGCTCGTTCGTTGTCGTGTCGGAGACAGGATCGAAATTGTATCCGTCGCGCTTGTTGATGCCGGCGGCGAAGCTGGCAGCGACATTTTCGCTCAGTGGCCCGCTGATGTAGCCGCGGGCAACCATGGCATCGTAATTGCCGTAGGAAACCTCTGCCGAACCTTCGAGAGAGAAGGAGGGTGGCGTGGTGACAATCGAGATAATGCCCGCCGAGGCATTCTTGCCGAACAGCGTGGACTGCGGCCCGCGCAGCACTTCAATACGGCTGACATTGGGCAAGTCGCTGATCTGAGAGGCGGAGCGGCTGCGATAGACGTTATCGATGAACACGCCCACCGAAGGCTCGATACCGGCATTGTTCGCGCCGTTGCCGAAGCCGCGGATGATGAAGTTGGTGTTGGCGGCGCTTTGCAGCTGCGTAACCCGCAATGAGGGAACGACGGACTGCAAATCTTTCAGGTCGCGGATCTGTTCGCGGTCCAGCGTTTCTGCAGTCGTGACGGAAACGGCCACCGGAATTTCCTGCAGGGTCTGCTCGCGCTTCGTTGCAGTAACAACGATGTCGTTACCCTGGGCTACGTTGTCGATAACGGTGTCGTCGACGCCGGCTTCTTCAAGCGCTTCACCTACAGAAGGGTCATCCTGCGCATAGGCAACAGCAGGAGCCATGAACGCGATAGCGGCAACGCCGCACAGGCACTTGCGCGAAAAACCGGCGGAGCCGGCGGTAATGCTGGTCATTAATTTCTCCATCTCTCCCTCGAAGGCCGTGCCCCGGTTTTTTCGGTGGCGTACGGACCTCAAGCGACCTCTTTCTAGGCTGAATTGCAATACCGGGCGAGAAAGCTTCGCACAATCGGGAGTTTACCCACATGTTACCGAAGAAACTACCTGTGTATCATTCGCGCAACATGGAGGTACCTAACGTATACGTCAAGCAAATCTACCCGGATACGCTTGCGGCGGAGCGCCTCTTAGGCTATCGGCGCGCCAATTCGCAGGTGCAGCATTAAGCGCCCGCCGTAATCCAGGAAACCACAGTTATGTCCGCCCCCCTCCGCAACGTGGCGATCATCGCCCACGTCGACCATGGCAAGACCACTCTTGTCGACCAGCTCTTCCGCCAGTCCGGCACCTTTCGTGAGAACGAGCGCGTGGAAGAACGCGCAATGGATTCCAATGAACTGGAACAGGAACGCGGGATCACCATCCTTGCAAAACCTACCAGCGTGGAATGGGCCCCGGAAGGCGGACAGCAGAACTACCATATCAATATCGTCGACACCCCCGGCCACGCCGACTTCGGTGCAGAGGTGGAACGTATCCTGAGCATGGTCGACGGTGTCATCCTGCTGGTGGATGCCGCCGAAGGCCCGATGCCGCAAACCAAGTTCGTGACCGGCAAGGCGCTGGGCCTCGGCCTCAAGCCCATCGTTGTCGTCAACAAGATCGACCGCCAGGACGCTCGCGCGGCCGAGGTCCTGGACGAAGTGTTCGACCTTTTCGTAAACCTCGATGCCAACGACGAGCAGCTGGATTTCCCCGTGCTCTACGCCTCGGGCCGCTCCGGTTATGCGAGCGAAGATATCGACGCGCGCGAAGGCAACCTGATCCCGCTGTTCGAGCTGATCGTCAGTCACGTTCCTGCTCCGGATCTCGATCCCGAGGGTGAGTTTGCGATGCTGGCCACCCTGCTGGACCGAGACGCCTTCCTCGGTCGTATCCTGACAGGCCGTATCGAGAGTGGCCGTCTGGAAACCGGCATGCCGATCAAGGCGCTGGACGTGAACGGCAAACTGGTCGAATCCGGCCGCGCGACGAAGGTCTTCGCCTATAACGGACTGGAGCGCGAACCCGTGCTGCATGCCAAGGCGGGCGATATCGTTGCCATTGCAGGCCTTACCGAAGCGACCGTTTCCAACACCCTGTGCGCCCCGCATGTGAGCGTGCCGATCCACGCTCAGCCGATCGATCCGCCTACCCTCAGCATGACCTTTGCCGTCAACGACAGCCCCTATGCGGGCCGCGAAGGCGACAAGGTGCAGAGCCGGGTCATCCGTGAACGTCTGGAACGCGAAGCCGAAGGCAACGTGGCCATCCGTATCACCGAAGCCGAGGGCAAGGATGCCTTCGAAGTGGCAGGCCGCGGCGAGTTGCAGCTTGGCGTGGTGATCGAGACCCTGCGGCGCGAAGGCTTCGAGCTTTCCATCAGTCGCCCGCGCGTTCTTTACAAGGAAGAGAACGGCCAGCGCATGGAGCCCTACGAGACTGTCGTCGTGGACGTGGACGAGGAATTTTCCGGCACGGTTGTCGAGAAGATGGCCCAGCGCAAAGCGGAAATGACCGACATGCGCCCCAGCGGCGGTGGCAAGACCCGCCTTACCTTCCTCGCGCCCAGCCGCGGCCTGATCGGTTATCACGGCGAATTCCTGTCCGACACGCGCGGCACCGGCATCATGAACCGCCTGTTCGACAGCTATGGTCCCTACAAGGGCAAGATTGCCGGTCGCCAGAACGGCGTGCTGATCTCTATGGAACAGGGCGAGGCCATGGCCTACGCGCTCAACACCATCGAAGAGCGCGGCGTGCTGTTCATCGCTCCGGGTGAGAAGCTGTACGAAGGCATGATCATCGGCGAGAACGCCAAGCCCGACGATCTTGAAGTGAATCCGCTTAAATCCAAGCAGCTCACCAACTTCCGCGCCAGCGGCAAGGATGAAGGCATCCGCCTGACCCCGCCGCGCAAGATGACGCTGGAACAGGCCATCGCCTATATCGGTGACGACGAGATCGTGGAAGTCACCCCGAAAAGCATCCGCCTGCGCAAGGTCCACCTCGACCCGCACGAGCGCAAGCGCGCCAGGCGGTCGAACAAGGATTGATGAGGAACGGCGTCGGCGGCGAGGGGTGATCCTCTCGCGCGCCGCGAAACTGGCATGCAGGGGTGTTGGGCATGGTGTCGGTATCGACCAGACCCATGCCGAAATGCCTGCCGTGTCGTGCGGCAGGCCAACTGTCTCAGACCCAGTGCCGTTCTGCCAGTATCAAGCCGGCATATAGAGAAACGCCCAATACGAAGGGCATGAAGAAGCTCTGTCGTTCTTCGGGCAGTTCTTCCTTCAACACGTTCAGGATGATGCCGCCTGCCAGGAATGCGAACAGGCAACCGATCAGTACGGGCGACAAGTCCACCGCCAGGCCCATCACCCAGCCTGCCAGAACGGCGGCGCTGATGACCCACCTCCCCAACCTGTCGTAGGCTTCGGGATGATCCTGCCGCATGCCGAAATCGGCCGTGAGGAAGTGCAGCCCCATCGCTACGAAATACAGGCCCAGCGACCATGCGCCGCCCTCCTCCCGGTGAAGCAGGAGATATCCGATCAGCGCGTTGAACATGCCGTAAGTAACGAGATGCAGATAAAGCACGTCATCGCGCATCCGGTCACCCTCGCCCGCATCGCGGCTTTCGCCCCGACTTACCTTCACCGCCCGTTCGAGCCCGTAGAAGACGGCAAGGCCTGCCAGCGTCAGAGAATAGATGACGCTTTCGGCGGCCATGGCATCCACGCCCATGCTGTCTGCAAATTCACGCTGATGCGCAGCGATATCGGGCAGAACGTGAAGGAACACGTAAGCCACGGCAACGCCGCCTGCGAAGGAGAGCCAGCCGCTGCGCGGCGTAACATCTAGGAATCGAAGGCGCCGCACGAGCAGATGGATGGCGATGAATCCGGCAGCCATTGCCGCGGTGATGAGGATTTCGCCCTGCTCCATGGTCCTTCCAACGCAGACGCGGCCTTTGCTGTTCCGCATTCGTCCGATTTCGCGAGCTTCCGGTTTCGCGGGTTTTCGATTTCGCGGGTTTTCAATTTCGCAGGCGCATTTCCTGCAATCAGAAGGGGGCCGTCACCTTTCCTACAAATCCACCAGCATTCATTCGCCCTCGTTATGGGACACATCCGTTACACTTCGAAAGGCGCTGGTTCGTCCTCTTGGCTGTCAACTTCGCTGGCCTGTCTGCAATCGTTGTTCTTGCGCCGTTTTCGCCCGGTTCTGTGCAGCGTTACGATGTCAACTTCGTCAACTTCGCGCGCTCCCTCTCGCCATTCGGGGTTGGCTCGATTAAGGGCTGCAACGATGATGAGTTCGGACCTGCGCGTGGCCCTGTTCAGTGGCAACTACAACTACGTTCGCGATGGCGCGAACCAGGCGCTGAACCGGCTGGTGGCTTACCTGCTGCGCCAAGGCGCGCAGGTGCGAGTCTATTCGCCTACCACGGATACCCCCGCTTTCGAACCTGCGGGCGAGCTTGTCAGCCTGCCTTCGGTGCCGATCCCCGGTCGCGGGGAATACCAGTTTTCCACCGGGCTCGGCGCTCAGATCAAGGAGGATCTCGCACGGTTCGATCCCCATATCGTACATCTTTCCAGCCCCGACGTCGCTGGCCATCGCGCGCTTACCTGGGCACGCGCGCACGAAGTTCCGGTACTCGCCAGCGTGCATACACGGTTCGAGACATACCCGCGTTACTACGGCTTCGGTTTCGTGGAACCGCTGTTCGTTTCTCTGCTCCGACGTTTCTACAAGCGTTGCGATGCTATCGTCGCCCCTTCAGCCAGCATGATCGCCGAACTGCGCGAGCAGGGAATGCATGAAGATATCGGAACATGGTCGCGCGGGGTCGATCGCGGCATATTCACCCCGCATCAGCGTGATCTAGAGTGGCGCCGCGCCTTGGGCATTGCGGACGATGACATGGCAATCGGCTTCCTTGGCCGTCTGGTGCTGGAAAAGGGCATCGACATATTTGCTGAAACCATGGTTGAACTGCGCAAGCGGAACGTGCCCCACCAGGTTCTTGTAATCGGAGAGGGGCCGGCAAAGGATTTCTTTGCCGAAAAAGTTCCCGAGGCGAAATTCGTCGGCTTCCAGCAAGGGCGGGATCTTGGCCGTGCCGTCGCCAGCATGGATGTGTTGCTGAACCCTTCCGTTACAGAGACTTTCGGCAATGTAACGCTGGAGGCGATGGCCTGCGGCGTGCCCGTCGTGGCAGCCGATGCGACAGGCGCTGCCAGCCTGGTGGTGGATGGCGAGACGGGTTATCTGGTGCCGCCGCGCGAGATTGCTGCCTATGTGCACAAGCTGTCCGCATATTCCGCAGACCCCGATCTGCGCAGGTCGCACGGACAGGCAGGCGCGAACCGCGCCGATGAATTCGATTGGGATGCAATCAACGGCGCTGTGGCAGAAACTTACCTGCGCCTGATCGAACAGCGCCGGTCAGGCAAAGTACCGTCAGCGTAGAACACGCCTGCGCGACATTGCCAGCGCGTAAAATAGCAGCAGGATCTGGCTGATCCAGATCACGACAGTCATGATAAGGCCCGTTCCATCCAGCACGCCCTCGGGTGCGGGGTTGATGAACTGGTAAGCCGAAGATCCGGCAAGCCCGACGAGGCCAAGGACAAAGCCATAGACGGCAAACCGGCTGCGAAGCAGAAGCAGCACCGCACCAAGAAGGGCGAACCAGACGCCAACGGCCCAGAGCGCCTCCATCCACACAGGGAAGCCATAGAAATATTCAAGCTGTTCGGGAGTGAATGCCGACATGTACGCTTCGTTGCGGGTCTGCGTCATCAGGTAATCAAACGCGCCGAAGCCATTCCAGATAAGCGCCAGAATACTCACCACCCAGAAATGCCAGGGCGTGGCAGGTCGTCCCATGATAGCCATATGCAAGTTTCCCCTGTCGCGACAACAATTCTAATCGTGACGATAATTAACATACATTATCGCAACAGGGAAATGGGTTTGATGAATTAGAGGCGCTCTATCTTCCGGGCGAGTTCGTCGATCAGGTCGACGACCTTATCCTTGTCCATATCCTTCAACCCGCCGCTCCATGCCTTGTTCTTCAGCACGGTGCCAAGATTGCTCATGGCACGAAAAAGCTCTGCCGAACCACTTGGACGCGCACGCTCTCGTTTGCGCCCCAGCCGCTCCCACAACTCCTCCAACTCCTCCTTGCGATCTTTCAGTTCGGCAAGGCCCGTCTTCGTCGCCTGGAACAGTTTCTTGGCATCGTCGCTATCCTTCTCCGCGATTACGCCTTCGTCGGCCAGCATCTGCAATGTCGGGTAAATCGTACCGGGACTGGGCGAGTAGGAGCCCGCCGTCATTTCTTCCAGCGCCTTGATCAGTTCATAACCGTGCCGCGGTTCCTCAGCCAGCATGGCCAGCAGAACCAGCCGCAACTCGCCCGGACCGAATAGCCGACGCCGGCGTGGTGCATCTCCGCCGTGCCGCCGGTGCTGATGGCGTTGCTGGCGCCTGTCGCCTTGGCTGCTCTTGGCGAAAAGGCCACCTGGGCCAAATACACCATCCTTGCCGAAAGGGCCGCCGGGACCGAACGGACCACTTTTCCCGAACGGGCCATCGGCACCGAAGATGCCTTCCGCGCCGAAAAGATCGTTGCTGCGATAGGTACGGCGGCGATAGCGGCGTGGACCGCCTTCCTCCCATTCGCCAGCCTCACCATCATCGGTATCGTCGATGTCTACCTCGATTTCCACTTCGAAATCCTTGTCCTCAGGCTGACCTTCGTTCTTCGCGTCGATGTCTTCGATATCTTCGGGTTCCACAGTCTCTTCGCGTGACCCATGGCTGCGCCCGCGCGAACTGGCTGCTGCGCCAGCCTTCCCCGACCGGGGCGGCCTAGATGGTTTGGGTGGCTTCCTGTTGTCCTTGCTCATGTGTCTTCTCCGATAGGTCCCACGTGCCTTAAGATATATCTTAGACCTATCGTAGCAAGAGGCGGAGAAAAATTTCGCAGACTTCTCTACCTCGCTCCGATCAAGGCGCTACATAGGTGCGATGGCCGATCTCTTTGCCGACGATGCTCCGCAATCCCCGCCCGAAGTAGTGCGCGAGGATTCTCCCCTTGCCGATCGACTCAGGCCACGCAGCCTGGACGAGGTTATCGGGCAGGAACATATCACCGGCCCGGAAGGTGCAATCGGACGGATGGTGGCCGCCGGAAAGCTTTCCAGCATGGTTTTGTGGGGGCCGCCCGGCACGGGCAAGACCAGCATCGCTCGGCTCTTGGCTGCCGCAGTGGGTATGCGCTGTCTCTTATACACATCTCCGAGCCCACGAGACTAGGCATGATCTCGT
>CAJXTZ010000027.1 GCA_913061345.1 uncultured Erythrobacter sp. | reverse complement strand
CATGCCTAGTCTCGTGGGCTCGGAGATGTGTATAAGAGACAGCACTGCAACACCAAAACACTCGACCTTGATGTTGTTTGGAAGGCCGCAAGACCCGTCCCGTCCGCCCGGCCCAAACAATCTGCCGCGTGCTTTTCATAAATACGAGATGCGTCAGGCCATCGACGAAGGTTTCATCCTCGACGTGCTCAGAGGCTATGTGTCGTACAAGACCGCCTTCAACCTCGGAAAAGAATTGGAAGACAAAAAGCGCGTGGACGGCAAGGCAGCCAAGCGCGCATTGGCCAAATGGATGAGCCTGCATCCCACGAACGTCACCCAAAAGGTGCAGTTCATAATGGAACATTTTCGGCACAACGTGTCGTCTCTCCTCGATGGAAAGGCGAAGGCAATGGTTGTGACAAGCTCTCGTGCGGCAGCTGTTCGCTACAAGAAAGCCTTCGATGCGTTTGTTGTCGCCAATCCTCAGTACAAAGACGTTCGCGCGTTGGTTGCATTTTCAGGAAAGCTCAGTGGCAAGGATGTCATGCACTCGGATGACGCGCAGATTTCTGGCGAACTGTTCGTTTGTGACGACGACGCGGAATTTACCGAGAGCAACATGAACGCCGGCGTCGAGGTCAAAGACCTTCGGATTGCATTTGATCGGCCGGAATTCAGAGTGATGCTCGTTGCCAACAAGTTCCAGACGGGGTTCGACCAGCCGAAGCTCGTCGCCATGTATGTCGACAAGAAGATCGCGAACGAAGTCGAGATTGTTCAAACGCTGTCGCGCTTAAATCGTACCTTCCCGGGCAAGGAAGAAACCTTCATTGTCGATTTTGTAAACGACCCGGAAGCGATCCGGGCAGCCTTCAAGAAATACGATTCCGGGGCGCAAATCACGGAGGTTCAAGACCCGAACGTTGTCTACGACATGAAGGATGGCCTTGACCAACAAGGCATCTACTCGGACGAAGACATCGAGGCGTTCAAGGTCGCGCGTTTCGAAACAGCCAAGACTTTCGACGTTGCCAAAGACGATCACCACAAGGCGATGTTCGCAGCCACCCAAAGGCCGACAGACCTTTTTAACGCTCGCCTCAAGGACCTCCGCGGCGAAGCCGCGCGGTGTGAAGTTGAATTTTTGAAGGCAACTGAGACAGGGGACGATGCCGCTGCGAAGAAGGCCGAGCATGAAAGGATGCAAGTGGAAGAAAGCATCGGTCGGATGCTGGAGTTTAAGTCAGGGCTGTCCAGGTTTTCCAGGACATACACTTACATCGCGCAATTGCTGGATCTGGGAGATCCCAGCATTGAGAATTTTGCCGCTTTTACCAAACTTCTTGCAAACCGCCTCAATGGCATCCCTCCCGAGCATGTCGACCTTAGAGGCATTTCGCTGACAGGATACGATATCAAAAAGAACGATGATCAGGGCAACAACGCCGATGACCCTGACCCAAACTTGAAGCCTGCGGGGCCCGGCGGTTCCAATGCGCCAGGCAAGCTTCCTGTGTATCTGCAGGAGCTTATCGAACGATTGAACGGCATCTTTGGCGAAGCTGCTCCGATCAAAGATCAAGCGAGCTTCGTAAACCAAATCGTTTCGATTACCCGCGAGAACAGTATCGTTAGAGCCCAGGTTGAGGAAAACTCCAAAGACCAAGCGTTGAAAGGAAGCCTTCCGGGGGCGGTTCAAAGCGCGGTGGTGCGCGCAATGGGTTCGAACAATGCATTGGCCACGCATCTTCTCAAAGAGGACAAGCAAGGCCTCGGCATCCTTACGAACCTTATTTACGACCTGATCAAAGCAGGGAAAGATATCGACCTTGGAGATCTCGATGGCGCATGAACCGCATAAATGCAGAGCAAAGGTAATCGGCGGCATCACGCCTGTTGAATTACGGGAGATATTCAGCGTGATTTGGAAATTTAGGGGCATCAGATGAAAATTTCAGTTGCTCTCGATAAGATCGACGAAAGACAGCTTTTCGTACCCGCATTCCAGCGAGAATACGTCTGGAAGCGCGATGACGCAAAGCAACTGATCGACTCCCTGATCAAAGAATATCCAACTGGCACAATGCTCACATGGGAGACGAATACCCCGCCTGAGCTCAAGGGCCCCCACAAATATGATGAGAAGCAAGGCGCGGTGCGCATCTTGCTCGACGGTCAACAACGCCTGACCACGCTTTACATGCTGATCAGAGGTGACTTACCACCTTACTACACGGCTCCGGAAATTTTGAACGATACGCGCGGTCTTTACGTCAACCTCGAGAACCTTGAGCTGGAATATTACAAGAAGCTCAAGATGGAGAATGATCCTCGCTGGCAGAATTTGACGGCCATCTTCAAGGACGAAGTGTGGGATCAGGACGTATTCAAGAAACTCGAAGAGCGCGGGGTAGAGGTCGACAAAGAGTCCGCTCGGCATATCTCCGGTAACATCAGAAAAGTTGAGCGGATCCTTGATCGGGAATTCCCCGAACAAACGATCCCGATCAAAGCGTCCATCCGCGAAGCGATCGACATTTTCTACAAGGTCAATGCTAGCGGCGTTTCGCTGACCGAAGCTGAACTCGCGCTCGCCCAGATTTCGGGTTACTGGCCCCAGGCACGAGACACTTTTAAGGCGAAGCTGGCCGAATTGGAAAAGCGCGGGTTTGTCTTCAAGCTCGATTTCGTAATCTACGCTTTGCTGGCTTGCCTATACGCGTCGGGCTCGAACATGCGGCTGCTGCATGATCAAGGCAATGATGCACCAATCAGAAAGGCCTGGGAAAAGCTGGAAAGCCAGACCTTGGATTATGTGGCCAATCTTATGCAATCGCATGCGTATGTGGACCACACAGACGAGATCAACTCGATCTACGCTTTGATCCCGATAATTGCGTACTGCTATCAGCAGGATGAGCACCTTAGCGATCTACAAATCAAGAAGGTCGTGAAGTGGTTCTATTACTCCCAAATTCGGACGCGTTATGTCAGCCAGCTTCCTCAAAAGTTGGATCGTGACCTTCGCATCGTAAGGGATGCTGACCATCCGTTCGATGAACTGCTGCAAGTCATCAAAGATGAGAGATCTCTGGAAATAATTCCGGACGAATTTGTGGGGAGGACGATAACGCACCCACTGTTCCCAATGATGCGATGGTACTTCAAGAGCAAGGAAGCCACCTGCTTTACAACCGGGGTCAAGCTTCGCCAATCAATGGGAAAGAAGTACGCGCTTGAAAAGGATCATATTTTCCCCTTTTCGAAGCTTAAGGCTGCCGGTTATGGGATGGGAAATCGGATCAAATATTCCTTGGCTCAGGAGATCACCAACAGAGCAATTCTAACTGCAATTGCCAACAGATCGAAGAGCGCGACAAATGCGGAGGATTACCTCAGCGAAGTCAATGCTAAGAACCCTGATGCGCTGGCAAAACAGTGCATTCCAGACGATCCCGAGCTCTGGAAGCTCGAAAACTATGAGTTGTTCCTAGACGCTCGGCGCAAACAGCTCGCAGATGGACTGAATGCGTTTCTCACTTCGATAACCGAAACAGAAAAAAGCGAGGCGCCGATCACCCTCGCCGAAATGATCGCCGAAGGCGAAAGCGAAGAACTTGAATTCAAGCAAACTCTTCGTTGGGATGTGAAAGAGTCAAAGGTCAATAAAGGCTTGGAAGCAATTGTTACCAAAACGGTAGCGGCTTTTGCCAACAGCTATGAAGGCGGCACCCTTTTGATTGGGGTTTCCGATGACGGAGAGGCGCTCGGGTTAGAGCAGGACTATGTGGCCTTGGGGGATGCGGATAAGGACAGGTTTGAGCTTCATTTGAGAAACTTGTTTTCGGAGGCGCTTGGGCAAAATGTCACAGCATCGAAATTGAAGATCAGCTTCCCAGAAATCGAAGGCGTTGAAATCTGCAAGATCGATGTGCGGCCAGCCGATGCTGCTGTTGTCCTCACGGTCGCTGATAAGAACGGGCTCAAGTCCGAGAAACTCTATGTCAGAAGTGGCAACTCATCTCCGGAAATGCCCATGAGCGAGGTCCAGGCGTTTTTGAACAAGCGATTTGCGACCAAGTCTGTTGGCTAATTGAACGATTGAAACTCAGTGCCCGGTCGTGCCTTCAAGCTCAATTTGCCTGTAATTTCTCGAATGTAATTACCAGTAGGGCAAGCCTAAAGGGACCTGAATCCGTTACGAGCCTGCTCTGCCATACTCTTGGACACGCCCGCTTCACGGGTCACTTTAGTCCAGCCAAGGATTGCAGATTGTATGTCTGAGATGATGGCTTTGGTTTCGGCAGGTTTGAGATCTGCGAACGTACCAAAGGCGATTAGGTCTTCCAGATCGAATTTGTCGGTCTTGCCGGCCAGAGACATCTGATGCTCGTTGGTCCAGTCTCCGCTGGGATTGTAGGCATAGACGACATCATAGACCGGTGAGAGGCTCCAGTGGCCAGAACGATCCATAAGGAAAGCGATGTTCTTGGTGTGGTCGTCCTGGTTGCGGATAAAGACATTGAAGAGCGCTCGCCGCACCTGTTCTTTGATTGCATCACGGCCAAGTCCGAGCATCCGGATGGTCTCGATCGCCTGTTCGTAGCTATAGGCCCGGGCCTGATTGAAATCGAAGTGACGCATCGCGCAAAGTGACTGCATATGCAGCTTTTTGCCGTCAGCCGTCCGGTCAAACCGCTGGGTCATGAAATGCGCCCGCCCGCCTTCTTCATGCAGGCGAGAGCGGGCCATTGTGACACCGGCTTCTTTGGCGAGCAGATAGCAGGCGTATTCGAGGCGGCCGAAGCCCATGGGGTCAGCCAGTTCCTTGTCGGCATTGCCCGACACGCCATCGAATTTGACGAGCCATTGACTGTAGCCTGGGCCTGCTGTGAGCTGTCCGGAGTGAAATTGCCCGGTTTCCTCATTCCAGGCGAGAACCGCTTTGGCGCGCGCGCCACCGGCGGATGTCCCGACGCGCAGGATTTCCTGAAGCGCGTGATGATCATCGTCGCCCTTCAGGACGCCGGTGAGTTCTTCTCGCGCTGCAAGAACTCGGTTGGCCAGTTCAACAAGCGGCGCGATGTCAACGGGCCCGCCCTTTTCGCGGCGTTCACCTGTCGATGGCTCAAACTCGAGCGCGCCCATGCCTCTGCGACCAGTGTAGCAGAGGCGTTCAACCGGATCGAAGCTGTCGGTCGTTCGGCCCTGTTCTGCGAGCCAGCGGTTGATAAGGGCGTTGCCGAACTTGTCGGGCAGGCTGTCGGCCAGCATTCCCGGTAGACCCTTGAAGGTGTCATGGTTCAGTGCAGGGAAATCGTACACGCCGCGTCGCAGTGGCATGGTGAGCGGAGCAACTTCAATGCCGCTGCTGCTGAATTCCGGTGTGTATTCGAAGACCCCGACATCTCGGTCTTCATCCCACAGAACGGCGCCGATCTGCCGGCCCCAGAGATTGACGACAGCGCGGCTCATGGAGCTTCGTCACCCCAACTCCAATCCTCATCGGGCACGCCTTCAGAAGATTTCCGCACTCGCTGCCGCGCTCTTCCCGTGTCCGATCGCGGATCGAGCGGGCTCAGTTTTGCATCAGGCACGATATCCAGCAGACGATCTTCGATATCGAGCGCACGCATGATCCTGGCAAGACTGTCGATCGTTCCGCCATTGCCCGCTTCCAACCGGGAGAGCGTCGACCGGGAAATGCCTGCCAGCTCCGCAAGCTCGGCCTGTTTGAAATTGCGTGATATACGGTAGGCTTCGATCTGCTGCCCTAGGTCGGACAATAGCACCGAGAGCGGTCGCAGGTCTGGTGAATCATAATGTATCATTATCGAGACTTTATCTCCGAAATGGAGCTTTGTGTAGCAATTTTGCGTCTTTACATGAAAGACTATAATGTGTCAATATCGAAGCATAATAGCGAAATATGCCGTTAATGCATTAATATCGATACGTAATGATTGAATTTAGGAGTGCGGGTATGCCCGATGAGAAAAATCATAAGGAAAAGGACTGGAAGGGCTTTCGGGAGATCGACCGCGCTATCGCTGAAGATCGCCTGACATCTTACACTTGGAAGAAGACTTGGGCTGACCCGTGGGGAAAGGCTGGCTTGGTCCTTTTTGGAGTTCTGTTCACGGCCTTTGTCATTTTCGTCATCATCTATGATGGTTTGATCTGACCTACCATTCCTTCACATTGTCGGCTGCTTCTGCGGAAGCTCCTTGCGCATCCTGCGTGGTCCGATCAAGCCTTCCTCTTCGTTGCTCAATATTTCGAGAGCCCTCTCTCTGCCTCTGGCTGACGTCGCGCGCGATCTCATCTTTTGCATCTGAGGAATCTCCGAGCGAACCCGGTACCCCGCCGAGACGGACCGAGCCGCGCAAGCCGCTTGCACTTCCCACATTGGGCCGTGCGACTGGCGCTGCATCAGGTAAGACAAGTTCGCTCGCGATCTCCTCATTCAGCCCGTCAGCATAGCTTTCCACAAAGCGTGCTTGAAGCTGTTGACCTTGTGCGCTCATCTGGAAGTCGATGTCATCAAAGCGGGCTTGGCCGTAGTAATCGCGGTTGGCATCGATCTCGGCCATGCCCCATTCGCGGTAGGCTTGGCTTAGATTCAATGTTCCAGCTGCATTGGAACTTTCATACCAGCCTGCTTGGCTCTCTAGCCGATTGGCAATCTCTTCCGCGCGGCGTGCTTCGAGTGTATAGCTTTGCGCTTCTGTCAGCGAAGTTGTGACACCGGCTGCACTGCTCGAGACAAGCGCTTCTGAGCTTGAGCTGGTCTCGCGGAAGAAGCCCTCTCTCGAGTTCGACCAATTTCGGCTCTCCGAAATTTGACTTAGGGCGCTCTCAATGCGCGAACGATCCTCCGAGGCGATACCGATATCGCTGTCAGTCCAAGTTTGATTGCGTCCGCCGTTGAGGCCCAAGCTCCCTTCGACTGACCCGCGCTCTCCCTTAACGCCCAAACCGCCATTGCCATTCAGGAACCATGAGACCGTGATGTCATCCGATGCCCGGCGCGATAAACCAAATTGCTGCTGCAGTGTGTTGGACGCATTGTCGAGCTCGCTGAAGGTTCGGCCAATGCTGTCACTGGTTGACGTTCCGCTGACTGTCTCGTTCGAGCGGGAGCGGGTGTAAGCATCGCGAAGCTCGCTAAAACGCGTGACCGCTGAGCTTGTCGATTGCTGTGCGAGATTGGAGAAGGTTTCGCTTTGGGTGCGGCTCTCGCTCGCCATGGTCGACAGCCGGCTTGAAAAATCCTGCCCGAGGGTCGGGGTAAACGGATAGCTCGAATTCGGGACTGAAGCGAATTCGCCATCGGGAAAGCTCGTCGTCTGAGTGCCCGTGTCGCTGATGCGACGCGTCTGCGTGGCACCATAAGCGATATTGGGTGCGAGATTTCCTTGAGCGAACTGCTGTGAGAACACGTTCGAATTGTCGATGTTCGAATTGCCGAGCGAGACATTGCCAGTGCTGGCTTCGCGTGCAGCCTCTTCGGCGGCGTTCTGGCTTGGATTGAGGTAGCTGGTCGCCTGTCCCGAAATCGCCAGCGCGCCGCGCGCCACTCCGCCCGCGAGGAAGGGGATCGAGGCGACGAGATAGCCGGCGAGGATACCGATATCGCTGTTGACGTCGCTCATGCCGGCAAAGGTCGCAAGACTAAGGCCCGAACTGCCACCGGCGGCTGCGACATCGCCCGCGCCCTTGAACATCAGGATCATGTGCAGGATCACGAACAGCGGACCCCAGGCGGCAAGGTAGAAGAAGCCGGTGACGTAGCCCCTGAGCGCAATTGGACCAGTCTTTGGCATCAGGAACAGCGGAAACAGAACCGGGAATAGCGCGTAGAACACCACTGTCAGCACGACATTGAGGATAGGCACCCATTTCATCGCGTTGTGCGCAATCGAGGAATAGGTCCGCTCGGTCTGGATGTCAGCGCGGGTCTGCGCGAAAACGTCGACACTGCTCGTACCGCTTGCGCCTGCAAAGCCGTGCATCGCCTGGTTCATCGCGTTGATGGTCAGGACCTGGCGGAAGATGTCGCTCGCGCTGCGCGAGATGCCCGTGAGATATTGGTAGGCGACCGGCAGGTCTGCCATCAGTTTGGCTCTGGCGAGCGCTTCTGTCTGGCGCGGATACAGCTGACGCCCTGCGACGAGCGTCATCTCGTCGATCATGCTCGTCCATTGACCCGAAAGCTCTGTGTAGGCTTCGCGGCAGGTGATGATGGAAGCAATGACACTGTCGTCGGCTTGCCGGGTCAGGAATTTCTGCGCTCGTGCCGCGCTGCCCGGCGCAATACTCGCCCAGATGTCGTCGCTCTCGGAAAGTTCTTTCATCGAGTAGCGACCAAGCAACAGATCATAGAACACGCATTGTTGCACGTGTTCGTCAAAATTGGTGGCAAACTCGGGATCGGCAATGCGCAGCGATTTCGTCGCCTCGAGCAGGCGTGCGCCGTAGATCATACCGTTCTTCGAGTAGTTGAGGTCGTCGGGCAGGCCAAAGACGAGCTCGGCGGAGCGGGTCAGGTAGTCGCCCGCCTGGCTCGTGAAACTCGCCATCAGTGCAAGCCCGAGCGGAACATTGTCGACCGTCGCCGGTGCAAGGCTGGGATTGACCCGGTCCGTCACCTGGACGTCCATCCTCGGCACCATCAGGCACATGTAGATCAGCGTTGCGCCGAGGAACCAGTTGAGCCACGCGCGCCAATCCTGGTTGAAAGCCACCACGATGACCGCCAGCGCCATGCCCATCACCAGTGCAACCTGGATCAGACTCTTATAGCCGCCAGCGCCGGTCCATGCGGCGACTGCATTGAGTACATTGACGATGTATTCGCCCCCGCCGACCGTGAAGATCTCAACCATTCTCGCTGATCCTTATGGAATGATGGAGCGGGACTGCATCCCGCGCGACCAGTCGAGTGCGGCGGCCATCGACGGAGACATCGAGGCTGCGAGCATGTTCTCGATCATCGCCGTCTTCTCGATGATCTGCATGATCGCCGAGACCCGCGCCTGGCCGGTCGCCTGCCGCTGGGCGAGGCTGGACCTTACTTCGGCAACTTGGGCGCGCCAGATTGCGAGTTTGGCTTCATCCGCTGCGATAAAACTCGCCATCGACCGTCCTGCCTCGGCTGTAATGCGTTCGAGAATGGCATAGAGGAGGTCGATGCTGGCTATCTCTGCCAAAGTGTCGCGATCGTCAGTCGGCATGCCGCGCCCGTAGGCCGCCTGAACGGTCAGGATCTTGTAGAGCGGCACTGATGCCACCTGGAGCAGTTCCTTTTCCTCGTCTCCGATCGCAGTGTCGCTGCGGATAGCCTCGACCATGCTTCCGATCATCCGGGCGACGCGTGGACGAATGGCCTGCGCGTCGGACAGGTTCATCTGCTGGAAGGTGGGATTAAGACATTGATCGGGTTCATCGCATTGGAACACCCGCACCGACTGGCCCTGCGTACCGTCAAGCAACGCGGTCACCAGCGTCGATGAGGCATCACCCGCAAAGGGCACGAACTTCCCCGGCTCGTCGTCTCGCGGCGGCACGTAGATCACGGTGCCGATGAGCGTCATCGCGTATTCGGCGAGGTCACGGTCGAAGGTGCCGCCGGGGTTGAAGAAGGCACTCTGCTTGAGAACATGCCAGGTGTAATTGCGTGGGATCCCTGGATTGACATCGGCGTAGTCCGCTCCTGCGCTTTCGTTGGTTGAGCTGCGCTGTCCGCGCGTGCCGCAGCCATGCTTGGCGGCGGCGTAGTCGGTGAAAATGCCTTCGGAATTGCCGATTGCTTCGCAGATCGCCTTGTCGGCCAGATCGCCCTTGGGCCAGACGCCGCCGACCAGCCCCTGCGCCATCTCGCAGGAGTTAATCGAGAGATTGTTCATCAGCTGCGCTTTCTGGCTGAACTCCTGCATGATCTTATTGCACTCAGGGCAAACGGTATCGATCGCCAGGCTGAAGGCGAACCCAACCGCGTTGTTGGCGACCGCCTTTAGCAGCGCGACCATCTCGCTTGCATTGATGAACGAAAAGGATCCGGCGAAGATGTCGATTCCGCCGCAGCCCGCCCTTGCTCTCGGGAGTTGCAAATTGGCGATGTTGGTCGTCTTCTGCGGAAAGCGCGTCCAGACATTGCCGAGACTGTAATAGCCCGCCGACTGGCCTTCGAACGCGGTCGGTCCGGTGACATTCGCCGCTGCGCCCATGTCGTCCATGAAGCGGTCCATGCTGTCGCCGACATTGGCTGAGGCTGGGGCGGTGAGCGGACTTGCGACCATGCTTGCTGCGGCAAGAACCAGCGCCGTGTTTCGAATTCTAGTAATCATGTCCGGCTTCCTTTGCCGTGAGGAGGTAGATGCGGTCCTGGAGTTCGTCAGCCGAGAGCACGCCGTAACCGATTGGGATCGGGCGCTTCGCGACGCTGTCCCACAGCACCAGCGCCGGGGTGATCCCGGGCTCGAGGCCCATGCGGGGGCGCTGGCCGCTTTCGACCTTGTAATCGGGGAAATGCCGCGACGGCCCGCCGTCGGTGGAGATCGCCCGCACCGTGAGGTGCCAGCGGTCTGCCACCGATCTGACGATTGGGCTCATGACCTCGCAGGCGCCGCAGGTCTGGGCGAAGAAATAGAACAGGCCGTAGCGCTCGGAGAGCCTTGCCATCACCGCGTCGCGGTCGGCAGCACGCGCATCCTGCCATTGCTTCTTGGCAAGCGCGCCGACCGGGCGTTCGAGCGTGTAGTCGAGTTCGGGATCCTGCCAGATCGCGCGCTGCCAGACATCGGAGAACAGGGATGCCCGGTCGAGCTGTGCGCGTTGGAAACGGATGTACGCGGTAACGTTTTCCGGTGTCGGATAGAGAATGGCGCGGGCTTTCAGCTCGCGCAATTCCCCGGTGATCGCGTCGAGCTGCTGCGTTGCTGCAACCTCTTCTGCGGGCTCAGCCGCTTCCGGCTTCGCTGCCGGCACCGGCTTTACGCAATAGAACCAGTAGCCGAGCCGGCGCTGCTCGCAGTAGAGACTGTCAGCCGAAGCAGCCTCATCTGCCGTTTGGGTTTGCTGTGCGACTGCCGGGCTGGGAGCCAGGGCGGCAAGCCATAGTGTCAGGACGGAGATGAATTGGCGGCGCGTCATTGGCCACTCCTTGCATAGTAGTCTTCGATCTTCTGCTGGATGAAAACGCTGGTCTCGAGTTCGTCAGGCAGCCGCGCCGCCTCGGTGAACTCGGCATAGACCTCGCTGAAATCCATCTGGCTCAGATCAAGCTGTGCAAACTCGTCGAGAGTGAAGCCCTCGCATTGCTCTTCCTTGGGCTTGTCCCACGGCTTCGGCATCTGGCGGCGGCCCTGCTCCTGGAGAATGCGCGCCAGCTTGGATTCAAAGCAGCAGTAGGCTTTGCGCTTGGTTAGACAGACGCCGAGAAATTTATCCGAGCAGTAAGTCCCGACATAGGCGCACAGGCCTTGCGCATCGCGCTCGTGGAGCAGCACTTCCTCACGGTCGCAGCCGAGCGCGACCAGCAGGCTGATCCCGGGGATCAGCGGGAAGCCCTTGCCCTTGCAGCAATTGAGCACGCCAAAGACCTTGGAGGAGCAGGTGTTGCGTGTGCCCTGGAACAGCGTCAGCGTCTCAGGGTCGAACGCTCCTCGCGCTTCGTCCATTGCATGAAGCGCGGTGACCGCATCCTTGAACTCGTCATTCGCGGTGCGCTCGATCGTCTCGCAGGAGCCGTCGATGCAGTAGACATCGCCGTCGCAGACATATTGGGTTGCTTCGGTATCGCCTGCCGGAAGCGGGCATTCGTAAATTCGCTCCCAGGTCTCACATGGAGTGCTGTCAGTAAGGCATTCCTCGCGCAGGAAGCGGCAAGCTCCCTGGTCTTCGATCTCAGCGCAATCGCTCGCAGGTGTTCGCGCGGTGCAGCTATAGCTTCGCTGCCAAGCCCAGCAGGGCTGCGTTACCGACACGCCGTCGATAATCCGTGTTTGCGGAGTGCTGTCAGTGCAGATCTCGGTATCGAGCACGCAGTCGCTGTTGTCCGACAGGCCGAAACATTGGCTTTCGTCCGGCACCGTATCGACGGTGCGGTCTGTGGTTACCGCATATGCTGTATACCGCGGATCGGGCGCATCGCAGGAAATCTCGGCGATCGGGTCACCGGGCTCCGAGCAGAAACGATTGGGTCCGCTGCCGTACCACTGGAGACACGGGCCGGGTCGGTACCCGGTGATCCGGCAAGAACCACCGTCAAACGACGAACACCATGGGAATCCGAAGCTCGCTCCGGTGTCGTTGCACAGATAGTGCCATTGCTGGCGCTGGGTCACGCTTGCAATGAGCGGAACCCTGCACTGGCCTGCCGATTGCTCAATGCGCGTGCCGGTGTTGCAAGTGGCGGTGTAAGTCCCCGCGCTCGCCGATCCTGGCGGTAGCGGGACGCAGGCTCCCTGGCTGCCGGTGACCGTCATGCCGCTGGTGTAATCGAGCGGGGTCTCATTGATCGCGAGACTTCGCGCGATAACGTCCTCGATTTCAGCGCTGTCAAAACGGGCACGGTTGGCAATGCTGTCGCGCATGGCCTGATATCCCTGGTGGCTGGTTGCAGCAGTCGCCGCATTGCTTTCGATCCTGTCGGGATCATCGTTGAGCGCCTCGAGGCCGCGCACCGCGTTACGGTCATAATTGGGAAGGTCCGCCGCGTCGGGCTGGGTTTGCGCGGCTCGCTGCGCGCCATCGCGCAGACTTTCCCCGAACGTCTTGCCGTCCGCCCTTGCGTCTTGCTGCTGCGCTGCCACGGGCGCTGCGAGGAGGCTGGCGGCAAATGCCGCTGCCCTAAGCAATGGAAAGCGCTTCATCGCTGGTCTCCTTGCAGGCGGTTCATGTGAAGGCGGGCGAGGTCCGCCCCTGGCCCCTGGCCCGAGGCGAAAGTCTCGAGGACCTCTCCAACGCTGATATTGCCCGCGATGCGGTCGTGCGGCGGCACGTTGCTTGTGCAGTCGAACCCGTCGCACGGCGCGAAGTCGGTGCTGAGCATGACGAAGCTCGGCGCGGCTTCGATCTGGAAGGCGCGAAACAGCCGGGGATCGATGCCGAGCGATCCGGCCTCGTTGCTGTCGCTCCAGATTGCAGCGAGGCGCTTCTTGAACGCTTCGCTTTTCCCTTGCGGAAAGCCGCGCAGCACGGTGACGCCGCCGGCCCGCGTCATGTCATGGACAAGCGCCTTCAATGCCGCTGGCGGCATCGACAGGCTGGCAAAGGCGATAAAGCGCGGGCTTGCCCCGAGCGATGCTTTTTCGGCTGCTGCCTGGCCCGCGATCATCGCGTCGAAATCAAGGGCGACGTTCGTCGGATTGACGTCCACGCTGCCCACATAAGCGGCGCGATTGGCCTGCGCCTGGACCTGGACGCCTTGCGCATCCTCGGTCAGTGCTTCGGCACGTTCGCGGACATTGGTCGCGAGCGCTTGCGCCTCTTCGGTATGCTCGGCTGCACGCTCGCGGATTGTGTCGAGGTCGATGCCGTCGGGAACGCTTTGGGCCAGCGCCAGGCCGCCCAGCGAAAGGGTGAGCCCAATAGGGATAAGGATCAGATGCTTGTTCATAGTGCGCAGCAATTCCGTTTGCGCCAGACTAGGTATCCCATGTCCTCGCCGATGGCGGGGATGACCTGTCCGGGTTCCTGAAGCGTGGTTGATGTGCCGATCGGCGGGCAGGCGTAGCGTCCGCTCGTCGCCGGGTTGGGGTTGGTGGCCTGGAAGCGGTATTGCTGCTTGCGCATGACCGGCATCAGATATTTGCCGCACAGGCCCTTCGAACCCATCGTTCCCCAGGAGACGAGCTCGCGGTGAAGCTTGTAGGCGAAGCGCGAAAGCACGAGCCGCGAGGCCTGCACGTGCCCGATCGACGCCGAGACATTGCCGTTCATCGGGTACATCGAGCCCTGGCAGCCCGCGCACCAGAACATCTCGTCGATCGGCAGCTTCGCGGTCGAGGCTGCGCAATCGGCAGCACAGGCGGCGAGCGCCAACGGGTTGGCGAAGAGCACCGCCTCGGGGTTGATGATCGCGGTGAGTTCGCTGTCCTGCCACAGTGGATCGATCTCGGAGATGTAGAGAATGTCGATCGAACCTGCTTCGAGGCACAGGAAATCGGCGACGATCTCCATCCAGTAAATCAGCGGATAGGCGTACCAGTGGACGTGCCAGCTCGAATAATACTGGCTCGCACCGCCGACCGCCGAAGGTCCCGAGATCGACCGGAAGCCGATATCGAAGCCGGGATCGAGTTTCATTCCACCGAGATTGACGAAGCACCAAGGCTTCATGCTGACATCGGCAAGCCGGACCGGCTCCCAGAAGCCCATCGCGATCCCGGGCCTGATACCGCACAGGCACACGGGCAGGTCGGGATTGTCGGGATCGGGACGGTTCGAGGGCCAGATATCCAGCCCGCCGATCGAGATAGGGAACAGGCACGACCAGCAGATGTCCGTGATCGGGTTGACGAAGCTACCGGTGCATTTGCCGGGACCGTCATCGGCCATGGCGGGCGTCGCGGTCGCAAGGCTGAGTACGGCAACCAGCATAAGAGCGAGTTTGCGAAAGAGTTTCATCGCACCGTTCTCCTTCTGGGCGGTAATGCGATTTCGCTGATTTCGAGCAGCCGATCGTCCTGACGCACGCGCGCCGGCACGGACCTGATCCCAAACCGCGCCGTGAGCTTGCCGCCCTGGTCGAAATAGAAGCGGCGCTGGCGGGCCTTCATGAGTTCGAGCGGCGCCCCTTTCACCAGGATCAGCTTGGCATTGGTATCCTGCGTCAGCGCCCAGGCAAGCTGGTCGGGATCGTCGCCGTCGAGAAACAGGAGATCGCCGCGCAATTGGACGCTGTCGAGCGGATTGACCCTTGTGCCGGCGGCATGGATCAACTCGCCCCTCGCACCCCTGATATCGGCAGCCAGCGTGATCGTCGGATCGAATTGCCAGTGCCGCGCTTCGCTTGCCCGGGCTATTCCAGCGACTGCATCGGGCCGGTTTACCCGGGCGATCGTGCGGCGCTTCAGCTCTCCGTTGAGGCGCGCAGTCTCGCCCGATTGTTCCATCTGCATAAGGCGGGAATGAATCTGTTCGAGCAGGTCGCGTTCGATCACCGGAAAGACCGTGCCGCGCTGGCCATAGTCTCGGGCGAGTGCCTGCGCCGGGCAAAGCAGGGCTGCAAGCAGGATCGATGGGGCCAGGAGCTTTCTCACAGGATCGCCCTCCCGCTGCCAAGGATCTGGCCGCGGCAGATCAAGCCGATTTCGGCGTAGCGGCTGTCGAGCCCGCGCGGATGGTCGGTCCCGGTGTAGAAGCAGCCTTCGGGGATCGGACCTTCGGGGCCTTTGTGGAGTTTTATGTCGAGGCTGGTTTCATCGAGCCGCGCGGCGATCTTGCGGCCGTTGATGAAGACCTCGTGGCCGCGGTGGCTCACGACATCGCCGGGCATGCCGAGCACCCGCTTCCCGAAGAGCTGGGCTCCTTTCCCGAAATGGGCTTCGACGAGTTTGCTTGCCGGCGGTTCGAAGAAGATCAGGCTGCCGCGCTCGATGGGCGCAGCACGATCGAGCCAGAAGGCCCAGTTGGGTAGGCTCGGGCTCGCATTGATAAGGAAGGCGTGATCTTTCGCGAAGGTATCGACGGCGCTCCATCCCAGGGGAAGCAGGACGAGCGCGGTGAGGACGATCGGGCGTTTGAGCGTCTGGATGATACGCTTGGAAAGGCCTTTCATGGCGCTTCTCCTTGTCCGAGCTCGCGGGCGATCCGCATGCGCAGTTCATCGGTCGCGTCAGGCGCGCCGCCTGCAAGCACCGCTTCACCGACCAGCACCACGCGGCCATCGCTTCCCATGTCTGTCACCGCGCGTTCGGAGGCCTTGAGGAAGGCGAGCACGCGCGCCTGGCTGGTTTCGGGATCACGGGTTTCGCGCGCTTCCGCATCGACGAAAGCGGCGATGGTCTCGGCAAGCCTGACCGTGACGATTTCCTGGCGGGGCTCGGTCAGCTCGCGGCTGACCCAGGCTGCCCAGAGCAGCGCGGCAGCGATGGCCAGGACCGCGGCAATCTTCAGCAGCAGAGGCTGATTAAAAGATTGTAATCGGTTGGTGTCAGCCACGGCTTGGCTCCTTGTCAGGATGGGTCTCGAAGTCGGCTGCGAGCCGCTGCAGAAAGTGCGGCATGCGAAACAGCGTCACCGCGCCGCATGTGATCAGGAAGCAGATCTTGAGGTCCTGGCTGAACAGGCTGCGGCGCAGCCCGTCCGCCTCGAGATAGCGGTTGGAGAGATTCCCGAGCTGGGTGAACAGCCCGTGCAAATCCCATCCTGCAACAAAAAGGAACAGTGCGAGCGGCAGGCCAAGCGCGATGAGAAGCGATGTCGCGGCGAAGCGCGCGGTCTCGATCAGGATGAAGCACGTTCCCTGCAAGAAGGGCAGGAATGCTTTGAGATTTGCAGGTTCGGCTCGGTCGGTCAGATGCGAGCTCATCATCGCGCGTCTCCCGCAACTATGCGGATCGCATCGGCGAGGCTGTGCCCGCGTCGCTCGCATTCCTGGATCGCGGCATAGGTGTCGGGATCGGAGGAATAGATCGTCGCCGAAAACGGATCGAGCACGAGGCGTCCGACAGCTTCGGTCTCGGGTCCCTTGATGAAGATCTCGCTGTATTCGGTGCCCGAGCGCTTGAGGCTGCGGATCAGCGTCTCGGTGCGATCATCCATGTCGAGCCGCGCATTGGCCCTGAAATCGGCGATGGTCTCGGCCTTCTGCTGGAGCACCAGCATCCAGTCGCTGTTCTCGAGTGCAGCGCGCGCGCCATCGGACTTGTAGTAATCGTTGAGCGACTGGGTGGCAGTCGCGAGCGCGCCGCCATATTTGCGTGCTGTCCGGGCATAGGTCTCAACGAACTCGCCCATCGAGCCGCCCTTGAGCATCGCCCAGGCCTCGTCGATCAGCAGCAGCTTCTTGGTGGCACGCGAGCTGCGCGTCATGGCCTGTCCGGTCATGAACATGATTGCCGAGAGAACCACACTTCGCAGTTCTTCACGGCTTGCAAGGTCGCTCATCTCGAAGACGGTGAAATCGTCATCGAGCGCAAAGCTGGCCTTGCCGGAGAAGAACCCGCCGTAGCTGCCGCCGCGGCAGAACGGCGCGATCGCGGTCGCAAGATCGCGCCCCGCTTCACTTTCCGAGCCTTGCAGCGCATGCGCGACATCATCGACCGATGCGCCGCTGCCAAGCGCTTCCCAGGTTGCGGTCACCGCCTGGTCGATAAGGCCGCGCTCGGTATCGCTGGGCGCGGAGCTGGGCCGGGCCATCTGGCCGACCATGGCCTTAATCATCGCGAAACAGTCGAGCCGGTAGTCTTCGTCCTCATGGGCGCGGACATCGTCGACCATCGAGAAGGGATTGAGCGAAAAGCCGGAAGCGAGCGTGAACTCGACGAAGCGGCCGCCTTGCAGCTTCACCGAATGCTCGAAGCTGCGCCCGTCATCGATCACAACGACCTTGGCGCCGGCGCCACGCAATGCAGCGCAAAGTTCCTGCAGAAGTACTGATTTGCCTGAGCCTGACTTGCCGCAGATCGCGATATTGTGATTGCCCGCGTCGTTCTCGAAGGGCGACCACCAGAAGGGCTGGCCCCGCCTGCCGACGAGCAGCAAATGCGGGATGGCCCCGCCAAGATACTCGCCCTGCATCGGGGCGATATTCGCGGCCGTGGTCGAGAGCATGGTCTTGAGGCGCTTAAGGCGCGCCATGTCGTCGGCCAGCCCGTCGGCAAGGCTGAGCGGAAAGGCTGCGACAAGGCCCTGGAGCTGCAGAAAGCGCTCGTCGGCAAGGTCCCAGCCTGCCGCCTTGTAGATCGCCTTAATCACACGCTCATGCGCATCGCCCTGGCCGAGCGGCGAAATGCTGGTGAGGCCGTAGAACAGTTTCACGAGCTTTTTGCCCGCCTGCAGCTCGGCCTGGACATGGCGCCATTCGGCTGACTGTTCGGCAAGCTTGGGCAGGAAGCTCGCGCTCTTGGTCTGGCTGAGGCTGGTCGTGCGCATGAATTTGAAGCCCGCCCGCGCCGAGGCCGCTTCCTGGTCGGGATAGACGAGGCACAGCATGGTCGCGGTGGGACAGGGAAAACGCAGCTTGTCGGCAAACATGTCGCCGATGAGCCGCGCGCATTCCCAGGGCGCCCAGCGTTCAGGGGTCGAGCGCACGGCATAATGGCGCATGTCGAAATGGTCGGGATAACATTCGCCAACTTCGGGATGACCGTGCGCGTCGCGCCCGGTCTCGCGGAACCGTTCGGTTCGCAGAATCATACGATCATCCTCGATTTCGAGCTCGATATCACGCCGGATCGCCTGGTCCTGGAGTGTATCGTGCGGGTTCCACGCATGGACATCCGGCTCATGCGCGGTGGTCGGCGAGGTCAGCTCATCAATCAGCGCCAGCAGCCCGTTCGGGCGCAGTTCCTGTGCCTGCAGCCCGAGCGAATGGAGCATGCCCATCAGGCCTTCGCGGCATTCGGACAGCTCGGCATCGGTCACGCTGCCGGGAACCGGCACGCCGAGCGAGACGATCACCCGGACATTGCGGGCATGGAAGGGCGCATGCGCCGAGCCCGAATTCCAGACGAGGTCATACAGGCCCTTTGTCCGGGCCCTGGCGATGGCCTCGTAGATCCCGCCCTGCTCGTAGCGCGGGGCGAACCAGGGGGCGACGACATTGCCGATCCGCGGGGAAGCAAAGTTCAGAACCTGAAGGCAGGCACCCTGCGGCAGCCCTTCGGAGAAGAACTGCCCGAGGATCTCGCCGGTCTGTTCGTCAGCTCCGATCAGCGGGGTGACTTCGAGGACGAAGCCTTTCGAGCGCGCATTGCGGTAGAGCTTCGCGCCCTCGTCATAGACCCGGTAAGGAAGCCAGTCCGAGAGCATGTCGAGCCCGAAATGCGCGCGATCTCTTTCAGGTCGCGCCGTATCGGCAAAAAGCCTGCGCGATAGCGCATCGCGCGCTGCGGCTAAGGATAGCGTCACTGGCTGTCTCCTTCGTGCATGTCAGGGTGGGGGACCGGCTCGCGGGGAGGGGAAAACGAGCCAGGTCCCCCGGGTTCCGGCGCGACTGCGCCGGGCATCGCCGGAATGGGCTGCGAGGGGATAAACAGCTGTTCCGGCAATCTTTGTGTCGTGTGGTGCTCTGTCGGGTGTGAATCAGGTGCGGGGTTGCCCTCGCGGGCTGCGGCGATGGTCGCGCCCAGCGAGCGGAGAATGTCCCGGCGTCCTTGCGGTGCACGCCAGCCTGTTCCCACAGGTTCGGGCAGCGTCAGGTGCACGACCCGCGCGTCGTGCTCGCGGCCGGCTTCGTCGCGGTAGCCAGCCAGTACGACCTGCAGGCGGCGGACCGCTTCGCCAGTCGTCGGCAGGGGGCGATGTGCTTGCCCGGCTTCGGCCCGGTCGATGCCGGTTGCCCCGGCATCGATGGTGGAGGTGGGCGCGCAGGTTCCATCTGGAGCGCGGCAGGCAAAACTGCCTTTCACATTGTTCCCGAGGCTGGTGCATCCGCTCGCCATGACGAGCGGCGCGGCGAGCAGCAGGGCGCGCAGGATCGGGAACCGGCTCATTTCGCGCTTCCCTTCGCGCGTGAGACGAAGCGGCGGATTGTCGCAGCATCGCGGTAGCCATGGAGCACCGCCCCATCGCGGGCGCGCACGATTACCGGCGTCCCGCTAAAATCGTTGGCCTTGGCAAAGGCCTCGTTGGCATCGAGCGCTTTTGCTTGCTTACAGGTCTTGTCCATCACCGGAGCCTGCCCGGCATAGGCGGCATGGAGAGCCTTGACCGGATCCTTCGCGCACAGCACGGCTTCGGAGACCTTGCGGCTCGCCGAGCCGAAGATTGAAATCGGTCGCTCTTCGACATGGACCTTTGCCTTGGCGAGTTCGCCTGCCAGGCGCTGGCAGTAGCCACATTGGAAGTCCGAGAAGACCACGAGCTTTTCGCCCTTGGGATTGCCCCAGTGGATCGCACCGGCTGCCGGAAGGGTGGAAAGATCGACGTTAGCTGCGGCCGTCTGGGCCGGAGTTTTGTCTCCGGTCGGTTGCGTCTCGCCTCCGGCGCGCGGTGCACCGGCGGCAAGCAGGTCGGGATTGAGTTCGAGCAAGCGTGCGGCGGTCACATCGCGCCGTTCTTCCATATCGTAGAGCCGGCCGACGAACAGGTAGCGCGCGGTCTCATCGATGTAGAACAGCGTGTCGGCTGAAACGACTTCGCACCATGGGCCGAGCTGATCGCAGCTGATCGCATTGATCGGGGTCTTGGGCAGCCGCAGCTTCAGCGCCTGCGCGACATCGCTTGCCAGCGCCGAAGCCGATGCCGGCATAGCGGTGACGGCCGAGACCCCGAGCGTAAGGACGGCAGCGGCACCCGAGCAGGCTAGGGCGAAGTGTGCGGCCCGGGTCTTCAGGCCCGGGCGGTGGTCATTGTAGTTCATTTGGAGGAGCTCCTGACATGGACGCCGTCGAGAAAGACGATCTCGACCTCGATGCCGGTCGGCATCTCGACGACTGGTTGATATTGTTCTGCGCGTTCAATGAGGTAGCGGCTGACCGTATCGGCAGCCTCGCCAGCACCCTGGCCGAAGCCGCCGGCAAGAATGTCGGTTGGCGAGAGCGCTTCGCGCTGGCCATCGCTGCCCACTTGTCCGGTGAAGATGCCATTGGCGTTGGCGGAAAATCCGCGTCCAAAGCCGCCGACAATCCCGGCGAGCAGCGCCTGGCTGACAAGGCTTCCTTCACGGCTGACAACGCGGCCGCGCACCCCGGACTTGCCGGCAAAGGAGATGAACCCCTTGACCTCGCTGACCGCGAACCGCCCGCCGGGCTGCGCGCAGGTCATGCGCACCAGCTTGACGTAGACTTTCTCTGCCGAGAGGTCGCCGCGCGCCGCGCCGTTGACGAGGCAGCCGGTGATGTCGGTGGTAAGCAGCTTGTTGCCGCGCATGACCGAGCGGGCTGGGCCGGTGATCCTGAGGACCACGGGCAGCGGATCACTCTGGCTCGCGACACCGGTTGATGCGTCGACCCCGACAATGACCGTCGCCGGCGCATAGCTGTTGGGCGGCAAATACTCGCGGCTCGCTTCGAGCAGCAGTGCAGGCGCTGTCTCGGCCGCTCGCGGCTTGCCGTCCTTGCCCGCCTCGGCACCGAAACTCATCAGGCTGAGCTCGCCGCCTTGTGCCTGTATTCCGGGCTGTGGTGGCTGGATTGGTGCGCCCGGGCCAACACCGGGCCCATAGGCAGGTGGCGGCGGTACGGGCATGGGCTCTGCAGAAACTCTTGCCGGGTCGCTTAGCTGCGAGCGCAGTGCAGCGTTTTCGGAAGAAATCGCGTCGATCGCCGCCTGGCCGTCCGAGCGCATCTGCGCATTCTCGCTGCGCAGCGCTTCGAGTTCCTGTTCGACTTGCGCGGTCGGCAGCTGGGCTTGTTCCAGGTCCTTGATCGCGCGGCCTTGCGCGTCGAGGCGGTTGCCGTAGCTTGCGACGAACTCGCGCTGTGAGAGATTGCGATTGACGAGGCCGCCGGTGTCGATCGTTGCCGCGCCGTTTGCATCCGCTCCGGCGTCGTCGCCATCGCCGCTAAAGATGAACATGCCGCCGCCGATGAGCGCGATGGCTCCGATCCCGGCGAGCAGCAGCTTCTGGCGCTGCGCGATCTGGGAATTGAGGTTCCGCCGGCCGCTCTCGCGGGCTTGCGCAGATCCCGGCATGGGCTTTGTTTCGGTCTTCTGCGGTTGTGTTGGTGCCTCGGCCATCAGTCGAGCCCTCCCTTTGCAAAGACAAGGAAGGCGCTGGTCGCTTCGCCGGGAGCGAGTGCGTCGCGGCCATAGGCAAAAGCGAGCGCGCCTGCGGGCGCTTCGCGCTCGGAGCCAAGCGCAAGGCTGTCTTGGCCAAGGTTGCGGATAAGGAAACGCTGACCGGTAAACGCGTCGCCCTGGTATTCAGCAACAAGCTGAACTTCGATCCCGCCGGTCCGGCGCGGAGCGGACAGCTCTGCGCGCGCGGTGAAGCCGGGCAGGACGGCATCGCTCGCCATCGCCTCGATCAACCGGATCGCGGTGTCTTCCGGGCCAGTTTCGGTCTCCCATTCTGCCGCTTCGCTTTTGGCTAGTGCGGGGTTGGTGATAAACAGCTGGGTCGCTTCCTCGCCGCCGAGGCGGCAGGCGAACCTGTAAACGTAGCCCGCTTTGCTGGTGGCAAAGAAGCTGACGCGCGCCGCGGCGAACTGCGGAGGCACGGAGATATAGATGTCTCCGCGCACCGGCTCGTGCGTCACCCGGAAGTCGTTGTAGGGAAAGCCGCTCGCGATCTTCGAGACATTGGCAAAGCCGTCATCGATAAGCGCGATCCGGGTGAGTTCACCGCGCGCCAGCTCGCAATCGATCGTCGCGTTATCAGCAGCCTCGACGAACTGGTCGGCATGCGCCGGGACCGGCGTGAGCGCGAAGGCAAGCACAGCAAGACCGGTGAGCTTCAATCCGGGATCGGGGCGCCTTGTTGCGCCCATCGCGAAACAGGCAAGGCCGGTACCGGCGAGTGCGGCAGCAAATGGGGATGAGAAAGGACTCATTGGTCCATGTCCTCCTTGTCGGTGGGAAGTTGCTCAAAGCCGGCGAGCGCGAGGCTGAGGCCCCGCTTTGACCAGCGGAAACGGAAAGCGCGGCGCTGGCTCGCGATCACCTGCGCGCCAACGAAGGTCTTGAGCGTGCCGGTGACGCTCGAGGTCAGGGCCTTGGGATCGACGTGGATCTCGGCGATCACGAAGGCCTGGGAGATGTCCGAGCCGCGCTGCTCCTCGACGATTTGGACGAGCTCAGCCTTGAGCGCGCCGTGCGCGGCGGGATCGGCAAGCTTCAGGATGTTGGCCATCCAATAGTCGAGGCTTTCCGGTGCCCGGTTAAGGAGCATCAGCGCCGTGTCACGGGTGACAAGCTCGAGATAGGGCGCGTCGACCCCGCCGCTCGAGACGGTGATCCGCTCGGCAGTGATCGGCACCAGCACGACCTTTTCGTCGCGGGTCGCAGCAGCGCCGAAGCTGACCAGCGTGGTCAGGCCCAAAGCGCCTGCCAGCACGGCGAAGCGGTTGCGCTGCCGCAGGAAACCCTGCGCCTGTTCATGTGCAAATTCTGCTTGCATGGATCGTGCCCCCTCAGCCCGCCAGCAGGCGGCAGTGGGAGGGCGGCGTGGCTTTCAGCCCCAGGAAACTCCCGGGCAGATACCAGTACGCAGCATGCACCAGTGCCGAACCGGCACCGCGAGCCTTTGCCTTCCGCAAGGCAAACCAGGTTCCGGCGGCCAGGCCGATACCGATGAAAATATGCTGCGCGAGAATGCCCCAGGCGAAGGGAATGAGAATCCCTGCAAACTCATCGATGGTCCAGAAGCCGATAAGCTCCGGATCGTCGAGCCGCCGTGGAACAAGGTACCTGTCGGCCATGATGCCGCCCTCCTGTTGTGACCGGGTCCGGGGTCAGATGACCGCGGTCACGACCGAGGTGACGATCGGCACGCCGGTGCCAACGCCGATACCAACGCCCACCGGCACGGCGATCTGGCCGAGCGAGAAGCGCCCCGAGGCAAGCCCGATCAGGCCGGCAGCCAGGCTGAGCACAGTGATGATCTTGCCGCCCGAGCCTTCGAGGAAGTCGGTGAACTGGTTGAGGGCAGGATCGAAGGTGGTGTCTGCGCCGGCAAGAGCAGCGCCGGCACAGGCCAGCGCAACGCAGGCCGGGAGAATATAGTCGCGGCCCGGGATGCGGCTTGGTATGGGGCGCTGGGCCGGAAGAGCAGTCTTGGTGGTCATGGGTGAAAACTCCGAAAAGATTGAACATCAGCCAGCGATACGTTCGCTGTATGTTCTTTCCTCTCCCCGGAGCTGGCCTGTAGGAAATCGGGAAATGCGTTTCGGTCCGATCGACCAAGCGAAAACCGACATTGGGAAGGCTTTGGGCCGGTGTTTGCGCAGAAGGACTGCCTGACCGCGCCGACTGTGCCGGAATCAGCGCCATGCCTGCCGGAATACGCGCCGAAGCGGTCACTATCTGCGCGAATCACCGAAGGAAGCTGATTCGCGCCTTCCTTTATGTTCTCTAATTGTTCTTTTTGTTTTCCTACAGCTTTCCTTTCGGGATAGCCGGTGAGTCATCACCACTATGCGAAAGGATTCGTCGATGACTGACATGGCGCTCTTTGCCGAACAACACATCCGCGCCGATCTAGCCCGGCTGCTCCTCGCCGCCGTCGAAGCCAGTGGCCGCGCACGTTGTGACATCGCGCGCGATGCGCAGATACATAAAGATGCCCTGCGACGGGTCCTTTCTGGCGAGCGCTCGGCTAGTCTCGGAGAAGCCTTGCGAATTCTTGCTGCGAGCGGCGTCGCACCGCATGCTCACTTGCTGCTGTTCCTAGTCAGCGGCGGCGATCACGCGATTGCCTGGCTCCAATCCGACCTCGCCCTTTTCTTTGAGGACTTCACGGGTGAGCTGCCTTCCGCGCTCGAGCGTGTTCTCGGCAACCAGGTGCACGATGTGAAGCCACGCTGGGCGAAGGGCACCGCGCACCGTGTCGCGCGCCTTCTTTCCGATCACATCGACGAACTCGAGCGCAAGGACGCCTTGCTCGGCGATGTCTTCGCCGATGCCGAAGGAGGTCATCGTGGGTGAAGAGATTGAAAAGGAAGCGACCGACACCCGCCGGGTCACCCGGCTCATTCGCCTTCCGGAGGTGCAGCACCGCGTCGGGCTCGGTCGTTCGACGATCTACCGCTGGATGGCTGAAGGCAAGTTTCCAAAACCGGTGCAGCTAGGAGGCTATTCGGTCGCTTGGGTTCAGGATGACGTTGAAAAATGGATTCTCGAAAAATTGGACTGAATGCGCCTGGCCGGTAGCGAAACGTCACCTATCTGTCATTTGCTGAGCGATAGCAGACCTTCAACTATCGACCCATTTGCGGACGTTCGGCACTGAGCCTTAACTTTCGCGAAAATATCGGACGAGCTGCGCAAAGCCGAAAACAACAGCTGGAAAGCCGATCGCGACACCGAGTGGCAAAGCCGCCTCAACCCCATTCATGCGTGGTGCGAAGTAGAAGAACGATGCTGCTAGACCTGTAATGACTAGCCATTGCAGGAACATTCCACGCGCCGTTGAAAGGCGGCTAACGGGCAAGGCGTGCGGCATCTGAATTGCAACAGCAGTTGACTGCTGCGCAACATCCACAAGCTTCATCCAGCTTCGCGCATTAATCTTGAGCCTTCCGCTTGCTGACCTTCCTAGCTGCAACTTGGCCATCGGCACCAGAAAGCCGCTACTGCTCTTTGCTTCAATCTCGGACCATGGGATCTTGAGCGGTTTCTGAAATGGACCAAATAATCGGGAAATGCCGAGACCCAAACCCGATGGATATGCACGTAACTTTAAGATGCCGCTCATTGAAACACCAATGCCCATTGAGCCATATTGCCCACTCAATTTTAGCAGTGGCTCCTCATTTCCGTCGTCTGGAAACTGTTGTTGCAGGCTGAACCAGCCCGACATGAAACCTTGGATGGTCGTTACCACTAGCCACATCCCTAAAAAGAAGAGGGGGAGCGCATATGGTATCCAGTGTTCGATTGTAACATCGCTCATTATGCGCCGGTACCAGAAGTGGTAGGATTACCAAACGCTCAAACCAATGTCCGCAAACCACCCCATAAGCCGACGCTCTCACCCGATAACCGCAATGCTAGAAGCGGGCTGACAGCTTAGGTCGGCAAAATGACAAAAGCAGACTGTCCGCTAACCACCCCAGTGCACGACGCTTTCACCGAGCGTGAAGCGTGCCAGGAGCTGACCAGCCGCTAGCGACCCAATTGCGGACGTTAAGATTGATCGATTAATCGGTAGAGAGGCACTTCACAGGTTAGCTCAGTTTTGGACGTATCAAGGAACCCGAGATGTCAAAATCGCGCGCGTTTCATGAGATATTCTGGGTCAATCGAACTCGGGTTCGGGGGTGAGAACCGTTTCGCGGCGAGCCACAAAATAGAGCCCTGTTCCAAGGGCCAAGAGGCCGGCAAGGAGATAAAAGGCACTCGCCGGCGCTTGAATGATCGTAAAGATCGCAAACGATGCCGCCACAGCGATTATCGGCCACCAATAGAGCGACAACCTGCCATCATGCCCGTGATCGGAGCGGCGCATCAGAACTACAAATGCAGCGATGACAACCAAGATGACTCCTTGCGCTCCCAGAGAAGTGACCGAAGCTAGAAATGTAAACGCTCCGCTCGCCAGCATTATGCCGACTAAGCCCGAGAAGAGCAGTATCGATCGATCAGGTGTCTGGAAGCGAGGCGAAATATGAGCAAGGGTCTCAGGCAGAAGGCCCCTGCTCGCCATTCCATAAGCGACCCGCGCTCCGGCAATGTAGAAGCTGAGTGCATTAGTCGCGATGGAAAATATCGCTGCCAAGCTAAGAATAAGAGCGCCTTGCTCTCCCATTACGGCTCCCGCTGCAGCCGCCAGAGGGGTCGTATTCCCGTCGCTTTGAGGTGCCCCTGCTGCGATAAAGGCCCATTGAACCCCCATGTAGAAAACTATGATCAGAGCCAGTGAACCAAGCATGGTTATTGGCAGGTCGCGCCGCGGGTTCTTGAGTTCACCCGCAGAATAGCTTGAACTGTTGGCGCCCGAAAAGGCGAAAAACACGAGCAATGCGACGCTCTCAAAAGCACCGAAATCGGGTAGCGTAAAGGATGTTGCAATCCCGCCCGAGGCATATGCCAGAATGCACAGAATGAGGATCGGAGAGAGCTTGAGCACCGTGCCAATGGCAAGTCCGCCTATGCTGTTCTTCAAACCTGAAATGGTGATCCAGGTTAGCGTGGCGACAAGAAAGGCAAGCGCGATGCCTTTGATAATTGGGTCAGAGAAGACTGGGAAAATGATGGCAAGATAGGAGACCAGAACATACAAGGTCGCGCCGCGTCCTGCGGCCATGGCCAGCAACAGGATCCATCCGGCCTGAAATCCGACAAAGGGTCCGAATGCAACCTGAATCCATAGCTGCGGACCGCCTGATAAACGGAACATGTTCGAAAGTCGGGCCGAAATGAAGATGCCGCTGGAAAAGAGCAGGCCGAAAATCAGAAATAGCCAAGGGGCAAATGTCCCAACTTCGGCATGGAGCAATGCAGGGAGCGCAAAAATACCGGCCCCTATCATCCCGTTGATGCTCATCAAGGTCGCACCGACCTTGCCGACGACACGCGGTGGCCGCTTCGATTGTTCCATTGATTACCCCCGAAACATTGGGTCGCATAGAAACGGGCTAAGAGCTAGAGCGCACTCCATTTTGTTTTTGTCCGCTTTCCACCCCAATAGCAGACATTCTACAACCGCTCGCGATTGCCTGAAACCAGACAGGCAGCTATCCGGGCTATTGAGATAAAAGCGGCTGGTCAGCTTACGACCCATTTGCGGACTTTCGTGGTTAAGATTTTATTGCATTGGCGGAGCAACCTGTAAATGAATAAATGGTACAGCGCTGAGACAAATTGCAACCACAGAAAATCCTAGGAGCGCTTGTTTCCAACCGTGCTTTCTAGTGCCAATAGCGATACTTACGCAGACTGCTATTACGCTAGTTACCCAAATCCAACGCAGCGTAGTAAGCGCATAGTTCCGCATCCCAGCCACTTCACTCCACATAAAGATTGTTTGTGCAATAAGCGCTGTAATAGTGACCCAATATAGTAAGTTCAAAAATTTCAGTGCCATTTGACGGACTCCAGAATTTGACGAGGTCAAGGGTTATGCTTTCCTTGCCGCATTTGAAAACCGAACGACAGCTTTCCACCCCATAAGCCGACGCTCTCAACCGATAACCGCAATGCTAGAAGCGGGCTGACAGCTTAGGTCGGCAAACTGACAAAAGCAGACAGTCTGTTCACGACCCAATTGCGGACATGATGCCACTCTGCCATTCCTTCGAGATGAGATGTCGCACGCACCGGTTTATGTTCAGCCGCTCCTTTTCGCCTTCGGCAACAGCGAGGGTGTGGAAGAGGCCGCTTTTGGTGCTGCTGGCTCTGCCCGTTATAGGCCTTGGCGCTGCGATTAGCATAGGGAGCCAGAGCACGACTGGCCTCGTGCCGTTCATTATATCCCTGCTCTTAGGACTGGGAATTGTTGTCTACGGATTGCTTGCCATAGGGGTTTCCATATTCGGCTGCGGCGCTTGCGTGGCGAAAATACTTGGCCGTTGGGCGTTTTAGTTTGCGCCGCCTCAGGATCGGCAACAGCATCCAGAAAGCTTCGGTCCAAGTCCGCTCTCCACCCCATTTGCTGCCGCTCCCAAAGGCGGCTAACTATTGGATGTGAAGATCTTACTTGCATCCCCGTCCAAGTTGCTCCTGCTAGCGGCTTTTGCTGCAGTGCTTATTGCTGGTCTGTTTTGGCAGAATCTCATGTTCGCGAGTGCAGTCGCGAGTTCTGAAAACCGACCGGCACTATTACGCGATGCCGAGCGGGGAAGCCCTGTCCCTTCTTTTCGCGAACGGTTCAGTGGTGGAACGTCAGAAGCGGAATTGCTGAGTTGGCTTTCGGAAAGTGGTTTCACATTGGATAGCACCAATGGCGCTAGCCGTAGACTTCGTGGCATGCCGTGCAACGAGTTGGTCGAAGTTTCGTGGACCGCCGCTGACGGGATCATTCGCGAGAGTAACGCGGTAGTGCGGGAGGCAGGTTGCCTCTAACCTTAGGTCCGCTATCCACCCCAGAAACCGCCACTCCAATCGCCGATAGCTAATCCTGAAAGCGGCTGGTCTGCGAGCGACCCAATTGCGGACATCCGCAACAGTAATTCGTTTCCCGATAACTGCCATTCGCTCTGCCAGAGTTTATTGAGCCGTTAGCAGACTGTCTAGAAACTGTCTCTTATACACATCTCCGAGCCCACGAGACTAGGCATGATCTCG
>CAJXTZ010000026.1 GCA_913061345.1 uncultured Erythrobacter sp. | reverse complement strand
GCATTGGGCCCGGCGACGAGGTGATCGTGCCCGCGCGCAGCTTTTTCGCCACTGCCAGCTGTGTTGCAGCAGTGGGCGCGAAGCCGGTTTTTGCCGACGTGCTTACGCCTTCACAGAACATAGACCCCGCATCGGTCGAGCGCATGATCACCCCGCTCACCCGAGCTGTCATTTGCGTGCACCTGGCCGGCTGGCCGTGCGACATGGCAGCGCTTGGCGAACTTTGCGAACGTCACGGGCTGTTCCTTGTCGAGGATTGTGCACAGGCGCACGGCGCTGCGATCGAGGGGCACAAGACAGGTACTTTCGGGGATGCCGCGTCTTTCTCTTTTTGTACCGACAAGATCATGTCGACCGGCGGGGAAGGGGGGCTGCTGGTCATGCGCGACCCTGGGATGCACACGCGCGCATGGTCTTTGAAGGATCACGGCAAGAATCCGCGAAAGCTCAGCGATGGCAAGGGAGTTCCGGGGCAGTTCCGCTATATTCACGATAGTATGGGCAGCAATGCCCGGATGACGGAGATGCAGGCCGCAATTGGCCGTGTGCAACTTCGCAAGCTGCCGGGGTGGCTCGCCGCGCGCAGGGCCAACGCGCAGGCGCTGTCCGAAATGCTGGCAGGGCACCCGCTGCTGATGGTGCCCGAAGTGCCTGCGGATATTACGCACGCCTTCTACAAGTTCTACCTGCTGCTGCGTCCCGAGCTGACCGACTCCGAAACACGGCGCAGCAAAATGATCGCGCAGCTGATAGCAAGCGGCATTCCCTGCGGCACTGGCTCCTGTCCGGATATGAGCCTTGAGGCTGGCCTGAAGGATGTCGACTGCGAACGCGACGGCGCGCTCGCCAATGCCCATGCGCTGGGGCGGCGTACTCTTATGCTGCTGGTCGATCACACGCTTGACCGGAATGACATGGCTCAAATGGCTCAGGCTCTGTGGGAGTTGATCGAGTGAGCCTCAGTCGATCACGGTTTGCTTTAAGCGTTATCTGGACGCGATGTACTTGACATCGATCGAGAGTAAGTTTCCCCTGCAGAGGGGAGTTGCGGGGGTTCAGCATCATCACTGGGCACGCGGCATGTCAAAGCCGGAGACAAAGGGTCGGAGTTATCCGGCTTTAGCGATCCGGCAGTTTGAAAGAATGGAAAGGGGTTCGACATGATTAGATGGACAAGAAACCTGATACGGGCCTTGGCCTGCCTGATGGGGGTTGCACTGCTTGCCGCATGCTCCTCTTCGCTTGCCGACCTGCCTACGTTGGCATCTGCCAATACGGCAGAATATAGCATGCAGCCGGGCGATGAATTGCTGGTGACGGTCCAGGGTGTCGAACAGGCCAACCCGTCCTATACCATCGACAGCGGCGGGATGATTTCGCTGCCTCTCCTCCAGGAAGTCGAGGTTGCGGGACTGGGCATGCGAGAAATCGAACGCCGCATCGCCGACGGCTATCGTTCGCGCGAACTGCTCACCAATCCGATCGTCTCGGTGCAAATGGGAACGCTGCGCCCGTTCTACGTTATTGGCGAGGTCAAATCGCCGGGCGAAATCACCTACCGCCAAGGCATGACGGTGCTGTCGGCGATTTCAGCGGCCGGTGGATACACCTATCGCGCGCATGAGGGCGAGGTCGAGGTGGTCCGCAATGTCGATGGCCGTGAAGTGCGTGCGCGGGCCAGCGAGGATACCCCTATCCTTCCGGGTGATCGTATCCGCGTTTACGAGCGATGGTTCTGATGCGCGCTCGGCCTTACCGTCTGGTCACAGCGGCAGTTTGCGCTGTCGTCGGATTCTCGGTTCCCGTTACGGCGCAGGAAATCGGTTCGACGGCTGGCGGCGTCCTTGGAGATGATTCCGAATACCGGCAGATCCCGGTCAGGGTCGGGCCGTTTACCGTGGATGTCGGCGGCGAAGCCCAGGTCGAATACGACAGCAATATCTTCGCTGCCCCCAACGATGCCGAAGGCGACGCAATTGCGCGCATCAGGCCCTATGCCGAACTACAGTATACAACCGGCGCGCTGGTTACCACTTTCGCAACAAGGGCAGATCTGCGCCGTTACGCCGATTTCGACAGCGAAAATTCGAATGCGGTTTCGGCGCAACTGACCAGCGTGTGGAGCCCGCAAGAGGGCGAATCGCTATATGTCAGCGCCCTGGCAAATCGCGCTATCGAGGATCGCGGTGATCCCGAAGCACGCGACATCCAGGGGATCGGCCCTCGCGTCTATCGCATATTGGGCGGCACGGCAGGCTATAGCCGCCGCGGCTCGCGCTTCCTGTTCGAAGTAGAGGGCGACATTCAGAATGTCGACGCGCGTGCCCTGATAGACGCCGATCGCGATTACGACACCTATTCGGGACGGGTAACCGTGGGTTACCGCTCCGGCGGCCCCTTCTACTTCACCGGCACTGGCTATTATACTCGGCGCAATTTTCGCCTTCCCGAACCAGTAACCGGTATCGACCGCGACGTATCTACCACAGGTGCCTTGCTGGGCATCCGCTTCGACGATGGCGGCCTGATCGAAGGCCGAGTTGGTGCAGGCATCTTCTCGCTCTCCGTTGATGATCCCTTGCGCGATGGTCGCACGGGGTTCTCCCTGCAGGGCCAGCTTGCCTATCGTCCGACCAGGCGAACCGCCGTCAGGCTCAACCTTTTCAACGGGGATGTCACCTCCTTTAGAACTGGCGGTTCGACGCGAATTGAAACGAACGTCGGTGTTACGGTGGAGCAGGAAATCCGGCACAATCTCCTGGGTTCTGTCGGCGTAGAGTGGGAACGGTACAGCTTCGCTGACACCGTTTCCGACGACCAGCAGCGCTGGCGTGGCAATGCCGGGGTGGAATACCTGCTGAACCGTCGGCTGTCAGTTTTCGGCCAGGTCAGCTATAGCAATCGCGGCAGTGATGGACCGCTGGATGAATACAGCCGTTTCCGCGCCGGTGTAGGCGTAAGGGCGCGTTTCTGAAGGTTCTACCTTCAGAGCCGCCTTGCAGCCGGTGTAGCAGACGTGCACGCCGGGGGCGCAATTGGCCATCGGACATATCAAAATGGGCTAACCTATATAAGTAGCCCGCGATACCGATGATAAGGTGGCAATGCGTACAGGTTCTGCGCATTGTCCGTAGCACGAACCTCTCATGGGCACTCGTCCTGACGGCGAGCGGCAACGGGCTGAAAAACGATGACAAATCTGGTAGAAGTCAACCAATTCGGTAGCAATCTGCCGACGCAACAGCGGCTTTCATGGAACTATCGCCCCGAGGCCGTTGCGCACCATACGCTTTCGCTGCGCGATTTCGTGCGCTTGCTGGAGCGGCACAAGCGCATGATACTGCTGGTCATTGCCGCAATTACCCTGCCGGTTCTCGCCTACCAGTTGCTTTCTCCCAATCTCTACAGCTCGTCTGCGCATGTGCAAGTGCAGCTGATCGACGAGGTGGGCACCAACCAGGCCGACGTCAGCAACCGCAACGAAGTGCGGGTAAGCAATGCCGTGCGCCTTAATCGCTCGCGGTCGTCTGCAGAAGCGGTGATACAGGATCTCGATCTTCTCAGCGATCCAGAGTTTCGCGATGAAATGGGCGAAATCGCGGGGGACGAAGCCACGCAGATGCACCAGGCAATCAACACCCTGCTCGGCATGCTGACCGTTACCAGCGAGGCCAATTCCGACCTTATCGAAGTAACTATCACCTCGGAATCGCCCGAACTTTCCGCCCGGATCGCCAACCAGTACCCGGATTCGGTAAGCAAGGTGCGCAAGAGCGAGAGCACCGAACGGCGAGAGGAATTGCTGACATCGTTGCTGGCCGAACGGGCCGAACGTGAAGAAGCGGCGCGCAGTGCTTCGAATGAACTGGCCGAGTTTCGCCGCGACGCTCGCATGCCCTTCGGTCTGGGTACGACGGAGAACCTTTCGCACATGAACCAGATTGCCGCCGAAGCGGCATCGGCCAGCGCCAACAGCGCAGGTTCTTCCTCGCGCAGCGCGGTCATTTCGAACGCAGCGGGTCTGCGCAGCACCGCGCAGGCGACATCGGCTGCGGTTCAGCAGCTTGAACGGCAGCAGGCCACCCTGCTTGCCGAGAAAGCCCGACAGGGCGCCACGCTTGGCTCCAACCACCCGGACATGGTGCGGGTGACCAGTGAACTGGCGTCGGTGGAAACGGCTCTGGCCCAGCAGCGCGCCGATGCGCGGACAGCTGCGCAGGCTGTTGCGAATGCGGAAGCGGCGCAGATGCGCGAAATGGCACGCAGCCAGGCGGCACAGGACGCAGCACGCGCCAGCCGCCTTCAGGGCACGCTGGCTACCGTGCGGTCACAGGCCTTCCAGAACAACGAGAATTCGGTGCAGCTGGCAGAGCTTGAGCGTAACGACGCTCTCGCAAACATGGCTTTTGCATCCATCGTCGAGCGGATCGAACAGGTGCGCGCGCAGATGCAGCTGGAAGGCGTAAACACCACCGTCGTATCGCCTGCGGTGGCGAATTACGACCGTGTCGCACCCGCACCGGCGAAAATGACGCTCATTGCCATGCTCGGTTCGGCTGTGCTGGCGGTCATGATGGCCCTGGGCCTCGACCTGGCCGACGGTCGCCTGCGGACATCTGCACAGGTGGCTCGGAATTTCGGTCTGCCCACACTGGGCATGCTGCCGCGCATCAAGTCTGGATTGTCTGACAAGATTAACGAGAGCCCCGTGCTGACGGACCCGCATTCGCTGTTCGCCGAGGCCGCACGGTCCACCTATTCGGAAATGCGCGCTCTGCGCACAACCGGCGGTCCGCAGTCGGTGCTGATCACCAGTCCGCTGCCAAATGACGGCAAGTCCACCGTATCGCTGACACTGGCGGCAGCGGCGAAGGTGATGGGGCAGAAGGTCGTGCTGGTTGACCTGGACTTGCGCGTCAAGGGTCTGCTCAAGGATGTACAGAACAACCTCGATACACCGGATATCGTCGATGTGCTGACAGGGCGTGCGGGTGTTGAAGACCTACTTCACGATCCGGATGTGAGGCCGATGCTGGATACGCCTGAAGGCCTGGATTCCGAACAGATCGGCGATGCCTTTGCACAGGATGACGGACGTATCGTAATCCTCAGTGCCAAGCAGCCGGTGGAAAATCCAGCGGCGCTTCTCAATGCCCAGAACCTGCGGCGTCTGCTCGCCGAACTCAAGGACCACTTCGACCTGCTGATTATCAACGCGCCTGCCGCACTTGCGGTGCGCGATGCGCGCGCCATGTGCGACTTTACCGATCATACGCTCGTAATCTCGCGCTGGGGGCGTACAACCATCGAACAGATGAGCGCCACGCTGGAGACGCTTTCCGGCCGCGCCGACGGGGTCGTGTTCGATCATGTGGATTATGCCGAACATGCACGCCGCCAGTATGGCGACTCCATCCAGTTCTACGTCGATGCGTCGGACTACTATTCGGATGACTACAGCAAGCCGTCGATCAAGGATCGGATCATGAGCGTGTTCCGCAGAAAGCGCGCCGAGCAGGACGAATTCGTTTCCTGACGTTTGCGTGTGAAGATTCTCTCGCGCCTTGTTGCCCTGTTCCTGCTGATCCTTGCACTGCCTTTGCTGATCGTGCTGGCCTTGCTGGTTGGCCTGTCGCTGGGGCGGCCAGTAATTTTCCGTCAGACCCGATCGGGAAAGCACGGGAAGGACTTCGTTCTCGTCAAGTTCCGCAGCATGAACGATGCCCGCGATGCGACAGGCGCTCTATTGCCCGATGGCGATCGCACAACGTTGATCGGTAGTCTGCTGCGTCGCTCGAGGTTGGACGAGCTGCCTGGCCTGTTGAATGTCGTGCGCGGAGAGATGAATTTCGTCGGACCGCGCCCGCTGTTGCCAATAACTATTGCCGAAAAAGGTGAGGCCGGGCGTCGGCGCGGTGAAGTCAGCCCCGGGCTTACCGGCTGGGCACAGGTCAACGGGAACACGCTGCTTTCCCTCGACGAAAAAATCGCGCTCGACCTGTGGTATATCGACAATCGCAGTGTCTGGCTTGATCTACAGATAATCCTGCGCACGCTGTTGGTAATGGTGGGGGGCGAACGCCGCACAGTTGCGGCGGCAGGTAAGACGAGCAGCTAGCTCAGCGAGTTTAGTGTTGAAGCCAGTTCGTCGAGCGAACCAATCCGCCTTTCAGCCATGTGATCGGGCGATATGGGGTCCGGCGAATGGACCCTGCCATCGCGATCAATCTGCACTGTGCGCCAGCCAAGCGCGCGCGGGGCAATGAAATCCTTTGCCGGATTGTCGGCTATGTAAACGTGGCTCGCGCCCGCTTCGCCCGACCATGCCATCACCCTTTCAAAGGCGCGCGGATGGGGTTTGCCCATCCCTCGCGGCAAATCTCCGGTGGGAATGACCAGATCGAAATGATCGTCGATCTCCAAGGCGGCAATCTTGGTGCGTTGCATTGCTGCCGGACCATCGGTGATGATGGCGCGGCGGCGATTGTCGGCAGAAAGAAAGCGCGTTGTATCCGGACAAAGGGCGATCTGCGGCGCGTGGCCCCGATAGACCTCGACCAGCGCGGCGATCGTGGCTGCATCCTCCGGCAGCCCGAAATGTTCGAGCGCACGATTGAAAATCTCTCCGCGAACGCCCTGTTCGAAAAGGTTGCGACAAGTGCCCAGTTCGATTCCATCGCCGTGCAGGGCGCGCAAGTGCGCTTCTACCGCGACAAACCCGCTGAAGGCGAAATCTCTTTCGAGGTAGAGCGTATCGTCCAGGTCGAAAACGAGGACGCTAGGTTCCGTGCTGCTAGACGAAGACGGCATTGTCATAGCGCAGCATCGTCAGCCCAACCTTCCAGTCATCGCAATCGACGAGCGGCAGGCCTGCGGCATTTCGCAAGACGTTTTCAGCAAAATGACCGCCGGCGCGGTCTGCCAGAGGGTAGCCGCCGCCGAAACGGGCGTTGATCTCGATCACGCGAGGTCCAAGCTGCGGATCGTCGAAGAGCTGGAAGCACAGCACTCCGCGCGCGCCAGGCAAGGCGGCGGCGAGATTGCGGGCGATGGTATCGAAGTCGCTGCGACGCACAGTGCGACCCTTCTCGACCTCGCCCGCGCGCACCGATATTCGCAGATGCGGAATTGCGGCGCGCATGACCCCTTCTTCGTCGCAGAACAGGTTGATCGTGTACTCGTCGCCGCGCAGCATTTCCTGCACCAGCATCGGTTCATCGAATTCGCGGTCAAGCTCGTCGATATGGCGCGCCAGCACGATACCCCGGCTTGCGCTTCCTGACACAGGCTTGACGAAAAGAGGCCATTCCCAGCCATCCGGGTCGCGGCGAAAATCCTCGAGCCTCACTGTCCGGGGGACCGGTACGCTTTCCTTCGCCAGCACGTCCATCGTCCGCTTCTTGTCGCGAACGATGTCGATCACTTCTTCTGAAGAAACATGCATATAGGTGCCCATCGCGGCAAAGTCCGGTCGAGCCGCGGCAAGCGCCTGCAATTCGGTATCAATCGTCGGCACGATCAGGCCGATCCCCATCTCACGAGCATAGCGACGCAAAGTGGGGATGTAGTCCGCATCGGTGCAGCGCGGCGCGGCGAAGCGCGCATCCGCCAGAGCACAGGCTGCGCTCAGTTCAGGGTTGAGGTCGCAGGCATGGATTTCCAGCGCGAGGCCCATGCGCTCAGCAGAGGTGCGAAAACTTTCAAGGAGGCCCACCCGGCGGCCTGCGGAAGTCACCAGCATTTTCAGTTCGCGTGTGTTCATCCGGCAGGTTCCTCGATTTTGCGTGCGGCGTCTCGCGAAATTATTGGTGACGGTGAAAGCGCCTCTACCAGAACTGCGTCCCACTCACGCATCACTCGCGCCGGGGAGAAGGCGCCAATAGCCTGTCTTGCCTGCTTTCCTAACTGTTCGCGCAGCCCGGTATCCTCGATGCATCGGTGCAGGGCCTTCGCTAGGCTATTGGGATCTTCGGGATCGACGAGGAGGCCTGACCGACCGTTTTCGATCATTTCCGCCGGACCGAAATCGCACCGTGTCGCAATCACCGGTAATCCCGCCGCCATCGCCTCTCCCAGTACGTTGGGGAAACCTTCGTAGCGCGATGAAAGGACAAACAGGTCAGCATGTTCGATCCAGCCGCCGGGCGTTTCGCTGTTGCCCATCAGTCGGACGCTGTCAGCGATCCCGAGTCGGATAGCCTGCGCCTCCAGATCGCATCGCTTCGGCCCTTCGCCATAGATATCCAGCCGCCAGCCAGCTGCCGCCGGTTCGACCGCGGCGAATGCATCGAGCAGTACGTCAAAGCCCTTCTGCTCTGTCAGCCGTCCTACGGCAACGATACGAGGTGGAAGGGACGGTCCACGTTCCTGCGGCCAAGCGCTGATCGGGTTCGGAATGACGCGCAGGCGATCCTGGACCGAAGGTGAAAAGCAGCGCTTGACCGCGTCTGTCTGGCAGATGATCAGTCGCGCGCGGCGATAAGCGATGGCCAGCAAACGGTTCCAGGCGGGATGTTTTTCCTGCCGTTCTGGGTTGTTCCGTTCGCAACAAATGACCGGAATCGTAAGACCAGTGGTGGCTATCAGAGCAAGCAGGTTATTCTTGGTGAGGAAAGATACCACCACGTCCGGCCGGGAGCGTTTCAGCAACCGCCGCAGATTGCGCAGGTTGTCCAGTTTCGCCAGTCGGCCCCGTGCTTTGCCGGTCGTGTTCGCCCCAAGCCGATGGCGCACGATGCCGGGCCTGAAATGATGAAATTCCGGATCGCCCGGCGCGTCGAAACTGGCGATTTCCACGGTAATGCCGCGATCGTTCCAATGGGCCGCGATCTGCGAGATGACCCGTTCCGCGCCACCCGCGCCGAGCCCCGAAATGACGAACGTCACCTTCGCTATCGGCTTGGGCTCTGTGTTGCTTGTCATGGTCACGGCGTGCGGCGCTCCCCGATTGTCTGGCCCGAAGGTTCGGTCCGATAGCTTGGCGTTGAGACAATCAGCCATTGGCATCCACCGTCGGCAGTAACGGCCGACCCTTACCGTCCCACAGCTACATATTTGATACCAAGTAGTTCGACTTCTTCGCGATCATAGATATTCCTCAGGTCTACCACGACCATTCCCTTCAGCTTGGCCTTTACCTTGGCAAGGTCCAGCGCCCTGAATTCGTCCCATTCGGTCACGATGGCCAACGCTTCGGAGTCCTCCATCGCGGCGTAGGGATCGTCGAAATAAACCACGTCTTCAAGCACCTGGCGGGCGTTTTCGATGCCTGCCGGATCATAGGCGTGCACCAAGGCGCCGGCATCCTGCAAGGTCTGGACAATGCCTATTGCTGGACTGTCGCGCATGTCATCGGTATTTGGTTTGAAGGTAAGGCCAAGGACGGTAACGATCTTGCCGCGTACATCCTCGCCGATCGCCTGGATGACCTTGCGGCCCATCGCCCTCTTGCGGTTTTCGTTGCTGCGCACCACGGCTTCGACAACGGCCTGCGGTGCTTCGTAGTCCTGCGATGTCTTGAGCAGCGCCAGCGTATCTTTCGGGAAGCAGCTGCCACCATAGCCGGGACCGGCGTGAAGGAATTTGCTGCCTATACGGTTGTCGAGACCGATGCCGCGCGAGACATGCTGCACATCCGCGCCGGTCTTCTCGCACAGGTCGGCGATTTCATTGATGAAGGTAATCTTGGTCGCCAGGAAGGCGTTGCCCGCATATTTGGTAAGTTCGGCAGAGCGGCGATCCATTTCGAGGATCGGTGACTTGTTGAGGCTGAGCGGGCGGTAAGCTTCGCGCATTACGGCTAGCGCACGCTCATCCTCGCTGCCGACAACGACGCGGTCGGGTCGCTTGAAGTCCTCGATCGCAGCGCCTTCACGAAGAAATTCGGGATTGGAAACGACCGCGAATTCGCCGTCGGGCCGGGTGGTTGCGATAATCCGCTCGACCTCGTCTCCAGTGCCCACCGGTACGGTCGACTTGGTGACGACCACGGTGAAACCGTCCATGGCGCGGCCAATCGCCTCAGCCGCTGCGGCAACGAAGCTCAGGTCGGCATGACCGTCTCCACGACGTGAAGGCGTGCCCACCGCGATGAATACGATGTCGGCACGCGCCACGGCCGGGGCCAGCTCGGTTGTGAAGGAAATCCGGCCAGCCTTGGCATTCCGCTCAATCAGCTCGGCAAGGCCGGGCTCGTAGATTGGCACCTTGCCGTTTTGCAGCGCGTCGATCTTGGATTGATCGAGGTCGACGCAGACAATTTCGTGGCCGAAATCGGCAAAGCATGCTCCGGAAACAAGGCCGACATAACCGGAACCGATCATCGTGATCTTCATGGCATTTCCATCTTGATTGCTGCGGCACTAGCGCCGCGAATGACTAACTCCGGCGCAAGCCGCCGAATCGCCAAGAATGACAGTTTGGGTGGACTGAACGAGCTTATAGTGAAGCCATTTTTTGTTGGAATGGCCACAGTATCGTTCGATGAAGTGGGCTGTCGAAGGTTTAGCGCCATGCAGCATCCACTTGCCCTGAACGGCGTAAGCTTCGCTCAGGCGTCGACCGTATGGGCCTCCACGTGCTTGTCTGCCAGCATGAAGGGGTTCGTGCTGCTGCTTTCGCAAGCGTCATGATCTTCCCTTGTCTCGTCGGCTTTCGCGTCCTGCCCGCGCAGGCTGATCTCGGGCAGAGCGGCCTGTACGCCGTGGTTGACCCCGCAGATGGCGGCCTGGGTACGGTTCTGGACGTTCAGCTTGCGCAGAATGGCCTTCACATGCACCTTCACAGTCGCTTCGCCGATATCGAGACGGCGAGCGATAACCTTGTTTGGATATCCCATGACAAGGCAGCGCAACGTTGCGATTTCGCGTTCGGAAAGCAATTCTGAGAGTTCGCCCTCGGCCTTCACCTGATCGGCGGTTGCATGTGCGAAATGCGGCAATTGTTTTACCAGTTCACCGGGAACGACCTTTTCACCGCATGCTGCCAGATGCAGGCTGTTGACCAACGACGGACAGGAGATGTCCTTGAGAACATAGCCGTCCGCCCCAGCCTCGAAGACATCGATAAGGCATTCGATATCGAGATCTTCGTGCAGGATGACAATCCGCGCTTCGAAGAAGGCTTCTCGCAATGCAGCCACTTCTTTTGCGACATTGCGCGAACTATCGGAATCGACAACGATCATTCCCACGTCGCCTGCGCCTTCCGCCTTGGCGTTTATCATCGCCCGATAGCCTTTGTGCTGACCGACGATCGTGAACTCTTCCTCAAGGAGGATGGACTTAAGCCCCTCACTCACGATCGAATTCGAGCAAATAAGCGAAACACTTGTTGATAACCCGCGCATGATACGCACCCCCGGTTGCTGAAATTGTGCTTCCCACCTAACTTTCGTACGTAGGAGCGGCACAATGTGATTACTTTTACTTGTCCCCCCGGACGCGAAACTAACATCGATCATGTGCGTCGGCCGTATCGGCAGGTGACTTGTCGAGTGGTTCGATTCGTTAAACTATAATTAACCCGAAATAGCCCATCAGGCCAGTAGCATCGCTCCATTGCGCAGAGGGTGTCTCAAATCGGGATTTTGAAATAATCTAACGTGTTAAATGCACGCAAAGCCCACGAATTCTCTTCCAGCCAGCAGTCCAAAAAGGAAGGCTTTTTGCGCAAATGGACTGCTGCTTCAGCTTTTATATCTCCATTCGGGGATGTTCGACGAGCGACATTCCACGCGAATATAGCGATTCGTCTATCGGTGCATTTCAATTTGAAACTATTATGCGGGCGGTTTCGACCGAAGGCACGCTGGCTCCCGCAAACTCAACGGGAACGCGGTTCGCCCTTGTCGTTTGTTAGAAACCAAGAAATCGGTGCGAATAAGAGGCCGCTTATGAAGGGATCGGGCAAGGTGCTGGTGCCAAGGCTCGGTCAGTCGTGCGGCATTTGTGCCAAGACCTTGTCTGGAGTCATGGGGAATTCCATGACCCTTGCACCGCAGGCATTGTAGATTGCATTGGCGATCGCCCCTGCGCCGCCGCAAACGCCCAGTTCGCCGACCCCTTTGGCCTGTATCGGGCTAGCTGAGGGGTCGCGTTCTTCCACCATGATGACTTGCAGATCCGGCACGTCGCGGTGGACCGGCACGTGGTATTCGGCAAGATCGCAATTGACCAGGTGGCCGTCTACCGGATCGAAATGCAACGCCTCCGTCAGGGCGGCGCCGATACTCCAGGTCATACCGCCAAGGCATTGCGAGCGCGCAGTCGTTTCATTCAGCACACGGCCAAATCCGAAAGCCCCGGTCATACGTTCGACGCGGGTTTCGCCGGTGAAGTGATTTACGCGAACCTGCGTGAAGTAAGCTCCAAAACTCGCGGCGACGAAATCGTCGTCGATGTCGCCTGGTTCGTAATGGCCTTCCTTGCTAAGGTCTTTCCCGTCCAGCAGATCAACCAGCGATGGACCGTTCTGGATCGCGCCATCCTTCAGTCTCAGCTGATCCTCTGCAACGCCCGCGCGTTTTGCCAGAGATTTGCGCAGAGCCTCACAGGCAACGAATACGGCGGAGCCCACCGAAGAAGCGCCCCAGCTACCGCCAGAACCGGACCCACGTGGAAACTGCGTGTCGCCCAGTTCCACCAGCACCTTGTCACGCGGCAAGCCCAGCATCTCGCCCGCTATCTGGCCGAGAATAGTGTAGGTTCCCGTTCCAATATCGGTCATATCGGTTTCCACGATGGCGGTGCCGTCCGCTTTGATCGTGACGCGGGCCTTGGCCTCGGAGATATTGTGCACACGCGCGGCACTGGCCATGCCGGTTCCGATCCACCATTCGCCTTCGCGCGTGTGCCGAGGCTGACGAGTACCGCCATCCCAGCCAAACTGCTGGGCACCCTGCCTGAGGCATTCTGCCAGCCTGTGGGAGGAGAACGGCGTTCCCTCGATCGGATGGCTTTCGGGTATATTGCGCAGCCGCAGTTCAACCGGGTCGACACCGCTTTCCTGTGCCAGCATGTCCATCGCGACTTCCAGCGCAGGCATGCCCACGGCTTCTCCCGGCGCGCGGACTGAGCCCGCCGTCATCCGGTGTATGCGCGCCACGTCCAGTTCCAGAAGGCGATGTTCGCCGCCATAAAGGAAGTGCGAGCTTTGCAGTACGGGCTCGGCAAAACTTTCGCCTGGCAGGTTCGACACCAGCGCTTGATGGCCAAAACCTGTGAGCGCGCCATCGTTGCCCGCAGCCAGTCGCAAGCGTTGCGAGGTTTCGGACCGACGCATGATGCACTGGAACACCTGCTGGCGGCTCATGACCACGCGCACGGGGCGGTTCAGCTTCATGGCCGCGATGGACGCTGCCACTGTTTCTTCGGACACGCCCAGCTTGGAGCCGAAACCGCCGCCCACATAGCGGGAGACGAGGCGGATTTCATCCTCCTCCATATCCAGCGAATCTGCCAACTCGGAGATGTTGTAATTGAGCATCTGCAGTGAGCTGTGGACGGTCAGTCTCTCGCCGTCCCATTCGGCAATCGCGGCATGGGGCTCCATCGCGGCACTGGCATGGCCGGCGGTGGTGATGCGCGCATCGACGCTGTGCGGCGCTTCGTTCATCGCCTTTGCCAGATCGCCCTGGCTGCTGCTTTCCTGGTTCTCCGGTTCCAGCATATGCGGATCGAGGGGCACACCCTCCAGATTATCGGCCTCGAAGGTTATCGCGATATGCTTAGCAGCATCGCGTGCCTGCTCGAAGGTTTCGGCCACTACCAATGCGATGGGCTGGCCCCAATAGCAGACCTGTCGCGGCTGCTGTATCGGTGCTTCGCCCGCCGTGCCCTGCGCAGGTCGCGCTATCATGCGTTCGTCTTCCAAGACGGCAACGACACCGTCCATCGCCAGGCAGGCTTCAGCATCGATGGACGTCACTTTTCCACGCGCGAATGGCGCGGTGACAAGAACGCCCTCCAGGCAGTTCTCAATCGGATATTCCGCGGCATAGGGCGCGGTGCCGGTGACTTTGGCGAGGCCTTCGGAGCGAGAAATCGGTTTGCCGATTATACCTTGTGACATCTGATCCAGCTTGCAACCGGTTGCGGGCTGGTCCTGTTCCATATGGGTGCTCACAGTTCTACTCCCGTCGCATTGGCAAGCGTTGCTGCAAGTGTGCGGCGCGCCAGCGGTATCTTGAAATCGTTCTCGCCATAGCCCTGCGCATCTTCCAGCAGCAGGTCGGCCGCCTTGTCGAACAAGGCAGCCGAGGGCACTTCGTCTACCAGCAATTCCGACAGGCGAGGATCGTACCAGGGTTTATGCGCCAGGCCGCCGAATGCCAGATCGGCTCGCGAAATTCGGCCTTCTTCCATCGCGACAACGGCGGCAACCGAGACGAGGGCAAAGGCATAGGACGAACGTTCGCGGACCTTACGGTAAATATGCTTACCTTCGACGGGCGCGGGAAGGGTAACGCCGGTAATGATTTCGCCCGCCTCCAGAACGTTATCCTTTTCTGGCCTGTCTCCGGGCAGGCGATGGAAATCGCGCACGGGCACGGTGCGTTGCCTGTCTCCCTCCGCAGTAATCTCGACGGTCGCATTCAGCGCAGCCATGGCCACGGCCATGTCGCCGGGATAGGTGGCGATGCATTGCGGGCTGGTGCCAAGAATGGCGTGCAGGCGAGCAATGCCCTTGATCGCGCCGCAACCCGATCCGGGATCGCGCTTGTTGCAGGGCTGATCGATGTTTGTAAAATAATAGCAGCGTGTGCGCTGGCACAGGTTTCCTCCGGTGGTCGCCCTGTTGCGCAATTGCTGGGTTGCGCCGGCCAGAATGGCGCGGGCGAGGACCGGATAATCGCTTCGCACCCTATCATGGGCAGCCGTTAGGGTGTTGGTAGCAAGAGCACCAATCCGCAGGCCCCCATCGTCCGTGTCAGCGATTTTGCCCATGGTCAGGCGATTGATGTCGATCAGTTCCTGCGGCGCTTCGACCTGGAGTTTCATCAGGTCGACAAGATTGGTGCCACCTGCAATCGCCTTGCCCTCGGCAGACCCGGTCAATTGCGTTGCATGGTCCAGGCTATCAGGTCGAGCGTATCGAAACGGCCTCATGCTGCGTCTCCTTCAGCGACTTCGGCAATGGCGGCGACGATATTGGCATAGGCACCGCATCGACACAGGTTGCCGCTCATGCGTTCGCGAATTTCATCGGCACTGGGCTTCATCGGCCCTTCCAGGTTCTCGCTGACATCGCTGGGCATGTTAGCGGCGATTTCCTGCAACATAGCCGTGGCAGAGCAGATCTGGCCGGGCGTGCAATAGCCGCACTGAAAGCCATCGTGCTCGACAAAGGCCTTTTGCAAGGGGGAGGGTGCATCGGGCGTTCCAAGGCCCTCGATTGTCGTTACGCTATCGCCGTCGTGCATGACAGCAAGAGAAAGACAGGAATTTATCCGCTCTCCATTCACGATGACGGTGCATGCACCGCATTGGCCGTGATCGCATCCCTTCTTCGTTCCTGTAAGTCCGCAATCGCGTCGCAGGAAATCCAGCAGGCTGGTGCGAGGATCGTCGGGAAGGGCGTGTTGGGTGTTGTTAATGGCTATTGGCACGACAGACTCCAGTTTCGACTAGCAACGCGCTGGTCCGCCGAAGTGTCCTGCTATTGGCCCGAAAGCTGGATTCTCGTGGCGTTCGTAAAATCTGTGACCGGCAAAGTTTGGTTTGCTCTGCGGATGATGGACGGTTGGCGGAAGGGGTCGTGACGAATGGTTGCAGTTGCTACCGCTTTGCGTAAAGGTGTGACCTTTCCAAACGTTTAGAAAGTTTCACATGTTCGGCAAAATCCTGCTCCTCTCGACTACCGCGATCATGGCTACTGCCGCCGCAGCGCAGCAGCCTGATCCGATGCCCGAACCAATGCCTGAACCGACGCCCGCACCGGTCGCGGAGCCCATGGCCGAACCGGTACCGGAACAGGCGCCAGAGCCGATGCCTGAAGCGGAGGAAGAAGATTCCGCATGGGACGTCAACAATCCGCCCGGTGTCGAAATCACCGAAGTTCCCATTAACGTGAACGAGGGCACATGGATGGACGTGGATGTCTCTCCTGACGGACGCACAGTGGCCTTCTCTCTACTGGGCGATATCTACACCATGCCGATTGTAGGCGGCACGCCTGCGCGCATTGCCGATGGGTTGGCGTGGGAAGTGCATCCGCGTTTCTCTCCCGATGGCAGTCGGATAGCCTTCACGTCCGATCGCGGAGGCGGCGACAATATCTGGATCATGAATGCCGATGGCGGCGACAAGCGCCAGTTGACTGACGAGAACTTTCGCCTGCTGAACCAGCCCACCTGGTCGCCCGACGGGCAGTATATCGCGGCGAAGAAGCATTTCACGACCGGTCGTTCGTTGGGCACGGGGGAAGTGTGGCTTTACCACGTCAGCGGCGGCAGCGGCGTTGCACTGGTGGAGCGTCCTAACGAACAGCACCAGAAGGAACTTGGCGAGCCGACCTACGCGCCTGACGGCAGCGCGATCTACTACACCCGCAACATCACGCCAGGCGCCACGTTTATCTACGCGCAGGATTCCAACACGGACCTGTTCAATATCGAACGCTACGATCTGGAAACCGGCGAAATCACCACGGCGGTCAGTGGACTGGGCGGGGCCGTGCGCCCGACGCCTTCGCCCGATGGCGAGATGCTCGCCTTCGTGCGGCGCGAGAACACCCGCTCACAGCTTTACGTCAAGAACATGCAAACTGGCGAAGAACGCATGATCTACGCCGATCTGGATCAGGACGTGCAGGAGACATGGGCTGTCACCGGCGTATATCCCAACATGGACTGGACGCCCGACAGCCGGTCCATCGTATTCTGGGCGGGCGGCAAGATACGCCGCGTCGATGCCGACGGAAGTAACGCGATGGAAATTCCGTTCACCGTTGCCGATACCCGCGGCGTGCTGCCCGCGCCGCATCCGGTCATTCCCGTGGCGACCGATACGGTGGATGTCACCATGGCGCGCTTTGCCGAGGTTTCACCAGACGGTGATACCGTGGTGTTCGAGAGCCTTGGCAAGCTTTACACCATGCCTGCAGGCGGCGGCACACCACGCCCGCTGACGGGTCACGACGATGCGCTAGAGCTTTTCCCGAGTTGGTCACGCGAGGGCGATACAATCGTCTACGTTCGCTGGACGGACGAAGGGCTGGGGCAGATCCGTACCGTTGGGCGCAATGGCAGGGGCGGGCGCACCGTTACTGACACGCCCGGCCACTACGCACGCCCGCACTTCTCTCCCGATGGTCAAACCATCGTGTTCGAAAAAGGCGAGGGTGGTTATCTGACCGCGCCGGAATACTCCGATAATTCCGGAGTTTACCGCATATCCGCCAGCGGTGGAGATCCGGTGCTGGTCAGCCGCGATATGTCGGTCCCGCATTTCGGTGCCAGCAACGAGCGCATTTTTATGACCGGGTCGGATGACGGCAACCGCGTGCTCGTCTCAACCGATCTCAACGGCAACGATCCGCGCACCCATGCCAGCGGCGAACTGGTGACAGGCTATCATGTCTCTCCAACCGGCAAGTTCTTCGCCTTTAGTGAAAATTACGATGCTTTTGCCACGCCCCTGATGCCGGGCGACCAGACGGTAACGATTTCCTCCTCGGCGAAAAGCCTGCCCACTGTCGAAGTTTCGGACTCGGGCGCAAGTTACATTCACTGGTCCGATGGTGGCCAGCGGCTGAACTGGTCGCTCGGGCCGACGCTCTATTCCGCCACGCTGGACGAACTGTTTGCCGATGCTCCTCCTGCCGAGGACGAGAAGGAGGATGTCGCGAAGTTCGAACCGCCAGCTACCGGCGTCTCCATGCTCCGCACCGTGGAGGCAGACCGGCATGAAGGCGGTCTTGCCATCACCGGTGCGCGTGTGATTTCCATGGCTGGCGAAGACGGTGGCATCATCGAGAACGCCACCATCCTGATCGAGGACGACAGGATCGCAGCCATCGGGGCTGCAGGCAGTGTCACGGTGCCTGCGGGAACGCCGACAATCAATGCGGCGGGTCGCACGATTGTACCCGGTTTCGTCGATGCTCACGCGCATGGCTCCTATGCGGTCGACGAGCTTGTGCCGCAGCAGAACTGGAACCTCCTGCAAATGCTGGCGCTGGGCACCACGACGATCCACGATCCGTCCAACGACACGCCCTTCTTCGTGGCGGATGATATGCAGCGCGCCGGAATGATCGTGGGGCCGCGCATGTTCTCCACAGGGCGCGTCATCTACGGAGCGCGCAACCCATACGCCTACGCACAGATCGATACGCTGGAGGATGCGCTGGACCATGTTCGCCGGTTGCGGGCCGAAGGCGCGCCCAGCGTGAAGAACTATAACCAGCCGCGCCGCGATCAACGGCAGATGGTAGTAGAGGCCGCGCGGCAGGAGAACATGCTGGTGGTTGCCGAGGGTGGATCATTATTCGGCATGGACCTGAACCTTATTGCCGACGGCAACTCCACGCTGGAACACAATATTCCGGTAATGACGCTTTACGAGGATGTGCTGCAATTCTTCAGCCAGTCGAACACCAACTATACTCCCACACTCGTCGTGGGATACGGCGGGCTGGCTGGCGACCCCTACTGGCGTCAGGCGACCAACGTGTTCGAACAGCCGCTGTTGATGGCACACACGCCGCCTGCCATCCTGCGCGCCCAGACCGCGCGCCGGACGACCGCCCCTGAAGGCGATTTCGTGGATGACGATATTGCGCGTGAATCCATTCGTCTGGCGGATCGCGGCGTCCTGGTTTCCATTGGCGCGCATGGCCAGCAGGCTGGCATCGATGCGCACTGGGAAATCTGGTCTTTCGTACGTGGTGGGATGACGCCGCTGGAAGCCTTGCGGGCGGCCACTATCGTGCCTGCCCGTTCGCTGGGAATGGATCGCGAGATCGGCTCCCTCGAAGTCGGCAAGCTGGCGGACATGGTGATTCTGGAGGGCGACCCGCTGGAAAATATCCGCAATACGGAACGAGTGGACACCGTGGTTCTTGGCGGCCGCGCCTATGACGCGCAAACGATGAACGAAATCGTCACGGGCGACAACCAGCGCGCACCTTACTGGTGGGAATAGGACGATAGCAGGGCGGGGCGTCTAGTCCCGCCCGATGCCGTTACGAAGCATCGTGTTTGCAAGGTCCGCGATCCGGTCGGATTGCATTCCTTCATCCCAGACAGAATAGCGCAGGCCCAGGAACACGTTCATTCCCATGAGCGCCCAGGCATGCGCTTCATCCATGCCATCGTGAAATTCTCCGGCGGCCTCACCCGTTTTCAAACGGTCGAGGATGCGCTTTGCCGTGGTTTCGTAGTGTTCGCGAAAGCTGGCAGGATCGACGAATTCCGCTTCGTCGATAATGCGATAAACTTCCTTTTTCTCGCGCGCGAATTCCAGGAAGGCGTGCAGCGCAGCGCGCTCCACTTCGAAAGGGGTCAGTTCGGGTGTGATCGCTTCGCCGGCCTGGCTGGCGACCTGACCGCTCATGTCTTTCACGAGCGCGCGGAAGATTTCATCCTTGCTGTCGAAGTAGGTGTAGAAACTCCCCAGCGCCATGCCCGCCCGGCGGGTAATCCCGCTGATCGAAGCTTCATGAAAGCCCTTTTCCCCGAACTCCTTGGCTGCTGCGTCCAGCAGCTTGCGCAGGGTTTGTCGCCCGCGCTCGGTACGGGGAACCTTGTTTTCGCCAGGGGGTGTGCGCGGTGTACGTGTTGCCATTCTGCCATGGCTAACGGCTTTTTATGACCAGCGCAAAAGTTTAAAGTTGAAAGGTGGTTCATGTTTCAATATCAAGCTCGGCGATAACAAGCGTTCTTGGGAGAATACTGATGACGAAGGCCAATCTCTGGCAATCTGCCGCAACTGCCGCTGTACTATGTGCGATGGCTGCGCCCGTTCATGCCCAGCAGGTCGAGGATACCGACCCTCAGGCTGAAGAGTTAACCGGCGGTGCCATCATCGTGACCGCTCGCCGACGTGAAGAACGGCTTGTCGATGTGCCGGTTGCCGTCACCACGTTCGGCGCGGAAGAATTGCAGCAGCGCGGCTCCGTCGACATTACCGATATCGCGCAGGTCACGCCCAACACCACGCTGGAAGAATCGCGCGGTACCAACTCTACACTTTCCGCCTTTATCCGCGGCATCGGCCAGCAAGACCCGGTTTCGGGGTTCGAGCAGGGCGTGGGTATCTATCTGGATGATGTCTACCTCAACCGTCCGCAGGCCGCCGTTCTCGACATCTACGATGTGGAGCGGATTGAAATTCTACGCGGACCGCAGGGTACGCTCTATGGTCGCAACACCATCGGCGGTGCGGTGAAGTATGTGACCCGCGATCTGCCTGATGAAACCAGCCTGCGCCTGCGCGGTACGGTAGGTACCTATGGCCGTGCGGAAGGCGTGGTTACCGCATCCACCCCCATCACCGACATGATCCGTGTCGGCGCCTCGGTAGCGCGCCTTTCGCGCGATGGCTTTGGCGAAAACCTCACCACAGGCGACGAGAATTACAACAAGGACATCTGGGGTGCCCGAGGAACGCTGGAAATCGGCGCAAGCAGTGCACCTGTTCTTATTCGCGTTTCAGGTGACTATACGCGCGACAAGTCTAACGCGCGCGGCGGCCATCGCGTGATACCCAGTGCGGTATCGGGTGCGCCCGTTCTTGACGATGTGTTCGACACGCGCGGAGGACTTGATGATCCGGAACAGGATGTCGAGGCCTATGGCTTTGCGATCAACGCGCGGGTCGATATTTCCGACGCGCTGACGTTCCGTTCCATCACTTCCTACCGCGAGGACGAAAGCGCTTCTCCCATCGATTTCGACGCGCTGCCCGCAGTCGATGTCGATGTTCCAGCTTTCTATCGCAACGATCAGATCAGTCAGGAAGTGCAGCTGATCTGGGATGACGGGGGTCCACTTAGCGGCCTGTTGGGTGCTTATTACCTCAATGCAAGTGCGGACTCCGAGTTCGATGTTCGTCTTTTCACCACCTTCGCCGGCTTTACTGCCTTTACGCAGGCAAACGTCGATACCGAAACCTATGCCGTGTTCGGCGATTTCTCCTACGATCTGACCGACCAGCTCAGCCTGTCGCTTGGCGGTCGTTACACGTGGGATGAGCGTACTGCAGATATCCTTCGGCAGAATTACCTTGGTGGCGGTTCGCCTGTGTTCGGCGGGGCGGGCGTTCCCTTCGGTGCGCCCGGCACCAATTTCCAGGGTAGCGCTGATTTCGACAAGTTCACGCCACGTGTCTCGCTCAGCTTCCAGCCGACGCCCGACCACAATCTCTACGCCAGCTATTCACAAGGCTTCAAGGGCGGCGGTTTCGATCCGCGCGGCGTGGGCACGAATGCGCCTGCTGCAACACCGGGGATGCCTACCGATGCCGAAGTCGCCGACTTCCTCAGCTTTGAGCCTGAAACGGTCGATAGCTACGAAGTGGGCTACAAGGGAAGCCTGCTGGACGATGCGGTCTATGTCGCTGTGGCAGCATTTTATGCCGACTACACCGATGTGCAGATCCCCGGTTCTGTAGGTTGCACGACGATTGTGGACGGCCAGCCGACGCAAAGCTTTTGCGGTATCGTGACGAATGCGGGTGCGGTGGAGATCAAGGGTGTCGAGTTCGAAACCAACGCCCGGCTTGGCCGTGACATGTTCTCCGATGGAGACCAGCTGCGTTTGCAGGGGTCGCTTGGCTGGATCGACGCAGAGTACAAGGAATACATCGCGCTGATCGGGGGGCAGCCCACCGACGTTGCAGATTTCCGCGAAGTGCAGAACACACCGGAATGGAGTGGCAGTGCCACATTGGGCTACACTACGCCCGCGGGTTCGGGTGATCTCTATCTCGGCTCCACGCTGTCCTATCGCAGCGAGACGACGCAGTTCGAAATTCCCAACTCATTCCTCGATCAGCCCGCTTACGCGCTGCTGGATGCCAGCATCGTGTGGACCAGCGAAACAGGAGGCTTCAGCCTGGGTCTTTACGGGCGCAACCTGACGGACAAGGAATATCGCACCTCGGGCTATAACTTCGTGGCATCCGATCCTGTAACGGGTGGTCTTATAACCGGGCCAGGCGGTCAGCCTATTCCCACCCTGGGTACCGAAGGCACATTGACGGCCTACTACGGCAACCCGCGCCAGGTATATCTCACCGCCACCATCGAATTCTGATTCGCGTGCCTGCGGACAGGGAGAAGGTGACGTGATGGAATATTCCGAGCACCGCTACCAAAGCGCGTGCGGGCAGCTTCAGTTGTTCGCACGCGACTACCCCGGCGACGGGCCAGCATTGCTGCTGATGCATGGACTGACCCGTAACAGCGGCGATTTCGAGCTACTCGCACAGCATCTTGCCGGCAATTACCGACTGATCGTGCCGGATCAGCGCGGGCGGGGCCTGTCGCAGGCTGATCCGGACCCATCCAATTACCGGCCCGATATCTACGCGGGTGACATGTTCGCCCTGCTGGATAGCCTTGACATCGAGGGGCCTGGCCTGATCGGCACCAGCATGGGCGGGCTGATGGCAATGGTGATGAACGCGGCAAAGCCCGGCAGTTTTCCCGCCATCGTTTTCAACGATATAGGCCCGGTGCTGGATGAAGAAGGACTGGGGCGCATCGGCGGATACGTTGGCGGGGCTGAGCCTTACGCGGACTGGGATGAAGCGGCAGAAGCCTGCGCGGCAATCAATGCTAGCGCTTTTCCCGATTACCAAAAGGAGGACTGGCAGGCCTGGGCACGGCGCACATGCCGCGAAATGCCCGACGGTCGCATTGCGCTGGCCTATGATCCTGCCATTGCAGACAGCTTTGCCGATACGGACGAAACGCAGCAGCCCGATCTGTGGCCGGTGTGGGATGCACTTGGGGAAACTCCGGTCCTGGTGATCCGCGGCGCATTGTCGGACCTGCTGTCACCAGATACGGTCGCGAAGATGGAAGTTCGTCACTCGGGGCCTTTCGCGCATGTGGATGTGCCGAACCGCGGTCATGCCCCAATGCTGGATGAACCCGCCTCGCTGACCGCAATCATGCCCTTCCTGAAAGAACATCTGACATGACGACCCAAGCCGGCGCGACACCGCGCGATCCGCATCGCAATGTCGTGCTGGGCATGTTGCTGGTGGTCTATATCTTCAATTTCGTCGATCGGCAGATCCTGTCGATCCTGGCTGCGCCCATCCAGGCCGATCTCCAGTTAAGCGACAGCGAGATGGGACTGTTGGGCGGACTGGCCTTCGCATTGCTCTATTCCACCATGGCCGTGCCCTTGGCAGCTCTCGCCGACCGTACGAGCCGCAGTTGGGTCATTGCCGTGTCGCTGGCGGCGTGGAGCGGCTTCACAGCGCTGTGCGGGCTGGCCGGCAATTTCTGGCACATTTTCCTCGCGCGCCTTGGCGTTGGTATCGGCGAGGCAGGCGGCGTCGCGCCGTCCTATGCGTTGATCGGCGATTACTTCCCCAGCGAGCGGCGTGCAACTGCGCTGTCCATCTACTCGCTGGGCATACCGATCGGATCGGGTATCGGCGTACTCATGGGGGGCTACATCGCCGCGACCGTCGACTGGCGCACGGCGTTTTTCACTGTTGGCCTGGTTGGCGTAATCATCGTACCGATCTTCAAGTTCCTGGTGCGAGACAAGGCCAAGCCCAAGGTTGCGGCAGATAATCCTGCACCGTTGCCGGAAATGCCCTCGCTGAGAGAAACGGCTGGGGTGTTGGCACGGAAAAAAAGCTTCTGGCTCCTATCCTTCGGTGCATCCATGTCATCCATGCTGGGCTATGGCATTGCTTTCTGGCTACCCAGCCTGCTGATCCGCAGCTTCGGTTTCGACCTGGTGCAAGCGTCACAATTCTTTGGCGCCGTGTTGCTGCTCGGCGGAGTGGTCGGCGTACTGGCGGGCGGAATGATTGCAGATCGGTTGGGAAGCCGCGACCGCGCATTCTACGCATGGCTGCCGGGGCTTGCTTTCTTCCTTGGCGCACCGCTTTTTGCAGCGGGCATTTCCAGCACCGATGCGCAGACGGCCTTCTTTCTGTTCCTGCTGCCACAGGCACTAGCTTATGTGTGGCTCGGCCCGGTTCTGTCGGCGGTGCAGCACCTTGTGGTGCCGGCAGCCCGGTCCACCGCCTCGGCACTGTTCCTGCTGATAAACAACCTGATTGGCCTTGGCGGGGGCATTTTTGCTCTGGGCGCCTTGTCCGACTTCCTGTCGCCGATCTACGGGGACGAGGCCCTGCGCTACTCCATGCTCTACGGGCTTGCGCTCTATGGCATGGCGTCGTTGCTGATGGCTCTGGCGGGACCGGCGCTCCGCAAGGATTGGGTCGCCGAATAGCGAATTCACACAACAGGCGCCGATACTTGCGCAACATCGCTTTGCCATGCGCACTTTGCTGCGCTAATGTCGCCAAGTGGTGGAAGTGACGAAGAAATCATCCGATCCGGCGGTCTTGGACCTGATCGAAACCAGCCCGGTCGCAACCGTGGTAAGCGATCCTCGCTTGCGCGATAACCCGATCATCGCCTGCAACAAGGTGTTCAAGGATTTGACCGGCTATGATGACGACGAGATCATCGGTCGCAATTGTCGTTTTCTGGCCGGGCCGAGTACCGAGCCGTGGCTTACCGAAACGATCCGCGAAGGCATAAGAGAACGCAAGCCGGTAATGGTTGAGATCCTTAACTTCAAGAAGGACGGCACGCCCTTTCGTAACGCCGTGGTGGTTGCCCCTATATTCGATGAAGATGGCGAACTGGCCTATTTCTTCGGATCACAGGTGGAGTTGGAGGAAGATGCCAAGGGCCCGAGCCTGACGCGCCGACTGCGCGCGACGGAGAAGATCAAGGAGCTTTCGAAGCGTCAGCTGGAAGTGTTGCAAATGGTCGCCAGCGGCCTGCGCAACAAGCAGATCGCGTGGGAGCTGGGTCTGTCGGAAAAAACCATCAAGATGCATCGCGGGATAGCCATGAACAAGCTTGGGGCGCAAAGTTCTGCGGAAATGATACGCCTGGCAGTAGAGGCTGGCATCTAGGCTGCGGCTGCGGGGGAGGTTTTTGCCGATTGCCCCAAAGCCCGTATTTCGTTTGCAACGAAACCGCGTAAAAAGAACAGGCATCGTAGTACGAAGATGGCGAGGCCTCTCATCCTTCCTCCTCCATTAGCCTCGCATTCTTCCACCCCCCTCTTCTTCGGCTACGGTGCACACGCGTTCCTGCTCAGCGACATCGCGCCGGAGAGCGTGCGGTTTACCGGCCTCGATTGCTGAGCGCATCTTCTCGTGAATGGCGCTGAGCCAGCGATTTCTCACGATCTGCTAACCTGCGGTAAAGATTGACTTTGATAATGCAGGTATCGACTAGGGTCAGGGGTTTGTATCTGGCCCATGAATGTATCTAAGGGATTTGAGGAGGATGGTTCTGACTGTTCAGAGTTTCGCAAAGCTGACATTGGTTCTGCTGGGATCGGTAGCGATGGCATCACCGTCATTAACGCCTATGGCGCAGGATCATGATCATTCCGCGCATTCAGGCGAGGCAGGGCAAGTTACGGTAACAGCAGCCGAGGCCGAGGCCAGCCGCACCCTGTTCAGTCAGTATGGTTGCGGATCGTGTCACGTCTTGGCCCATGCCAACGGGTACGGCAGTATCGGCCCCGCGTTCGACGGGAATGATGCGCTTAGCGTCGAACATGTCAATCAGATCATCAGCGAAGGGCAGGGTGCAATGCCCAGCTTCGGCGGGATGGTTTCGGAGGAAGAGATCGAAACGCTATCACGCTACATCGTGGCGAAAAAGGCCGACTGAGTTTTATCCGAATAGTTTCGAAGGAAAAGGGATTGTGAAGTCTTCCGTTCGTTCCGAACGCCCCGATCCTGCGATGCGTAAACCTCGTGCTACCTGTGCGAACCCCCTGATTATTCCACCGGGAAGGTTCACCCGAACGATATCAGAACTAGAGCCAGGCGGACGGCTGGGTCGGCCGCTTATGGGGTCGCGGGTTCGTCCATCGGGTAAAGTCACTTTTCGGTTTGATCGAGAGGGTTCTGGTCTGGCCCGATGGAAATGACCACATCGGCGCGGGCGGGCATTTCTGCCAACATATGCCGGGTCAGCCGTTCATAGTGCGCACAAAAGTGTTCCAGCGCTGCGTCATCCATCGTTTCGCCCGCCTGGGGGTTGGCGGCGCGTAGCTTCTCTTCCTGCAGCGCGCGGTTGCGGCGCACGGCATCGAAATTCTCGACCTTCAGCATTACCAGCAGGTCTATTTGATCGAACAGGCGGGCATAGTCCTGCGTCAGCCAGTGATTCACCAGGCTGCGCCACACGCCATGCGGATCTTCGTTTCGTTCCAGATCGTTAACGGGCGCTGTCAGCGCCGCTGGCTCTTGTGGCCTCGCGCCGACGCACCAACCTTCCAGCAACAGAACATCCACCGGACCGGTAATGCGGGTGACCTCGGCCGCGCGGTCGTCCGTTGCCTTGTCGAAGCGTGGTATTTCCAGCGCGCGGCCTGCCAGCATATCCTCGATTGTTCTCAGGCCAAGCGTCACGGCATGGGTGCCGGGCACGCCCCGCGTGGCGAAGAGGGGATGGACCTCGCGCGCCAGTGTCAGGCGCTCTGCCCGGGTCAGGTAGAGATCGTCCAGCGACAGTGTAACCGCGCGGACCCGCCGCCGGGCCAGCAGCACCTCCAGAAACTTGCACGCCGTACTTTTACCAGAGCCCTGCGCGCCGTTGATTCCGATCACCAGCGGAGCGCGAGTGGCGAGCAGGCGAGCGATGCGCGTGGCAAGCGGCTTCCAGTGCTGTTCCACCACCTCCACATAGGTTTCGGGCAGGTCTTCATCGGCGATCAGTTCCGTAATCGGATCGGTCATATCACAATATCCGGCAGTGGTTCGCCTTTTGCGAATGCTTCGATATTGGCAAGGGCACGCATCCCCATCGCTTCGCGCGCCTGCGCAGTGGCGCTTCCAATGTGCGGAAGCAGAACGACATTTTTCAGGCTTAGCAACGCTTCGGGTACTTGCGGCTCCTCGGGATAAACATCCAGCCCCGCGCCTGCCAGGTGGCCCGATTCCAACGCTCGCGCCAACGCATCGTGATCGACCACCCCGCCGCGCGCCGTGTTGATCAGGTAACTGCGCGGCCTCATGGTAGACAATGCGGCGGTATCGATAAGGTCGGTCGTTTCGGTGCCGCCAGCCACATGCAGCGACACGAAGTCGGACTTTGCCAACAGATCGGGCAGGGCGGGACAGAAGTCGGCATCCAGCGCCGCCGCCCCATCCTTGGGTGCCCGCGCGAAATAGGCGATTTTCATGCCAAAGCCGCGATGAGCACAGGCGGCGGTGGCCTGTCCGATCCGCCCGAAGCCGACAATACCAAGCACTTTGCCTCTTAATGCGCTGCCTATGAGGTGGGTGGGGCGCCATCCGCTCCAGCGGCCGCTACGCAGTTCACGCTCGCCCTCGCTCGCGCGGCGCGCAGTCATCAGGATGAGCGTCATGGCGAGATCTGCGGTGGCATCGGTCAGCACGCCAGGCGTGTTGGTAACGGCGATACCTTTCGCCCTCGTCGCTTCCAGATCGATATGGTCAAAACCCACGCCGTAATTGGCAATGAGCCTGCATCGATCTCCGCCCGCGATCACATCGGCATCGATCCGGTCGGATACGGTGGGGGCCAGAACGTCGAACGCATCCATCGCTCGCGCCAGGTCCGTCTGGCTGAGCGGGGTATCGCCATCGTTCAACACCACGTCGAACCGCTGCTGCAGTGCACGCTCGACGCCCGTAGGCCAGCGGCGGGTGACAAGGATACGCATGGTGCTGGTCCTGCAATCTAGCCCAGCAGATGCGGGCCAAGCGCCAGCAACATGCGGGTATCGATCCCGATGCCGCGCGACCTGAAATCGGCTATCACTTGCGGAAATTCGGCCAGCTTTACGCGATGTACCGTGATATCCTCGCTATCGGTGCCGCCGCCTTCGGATACCTTGGTTAGTCCGGTGGCTTTCAATAGGGTAAAGCTTTCGCTCACCATGCCGGGACTGGAGAAGAATTCCCCGCAATCCTGCCAGTTATCGGCCAGGTAACCTGTTTCTTCTTCCAGCTCCCGCTTGGCGGCACGTAGCGGATCATCGTCATTTCCCCCGTCATCGTCACCGATCAGACCTGCGGGCAGTTCAAGGCAGCGCTGATTGAGGGGCACGCGGTATTGCTCCACCAACAGGATTCCACCGTCTTCAACCGCAAGGATTACCGCTGCACGGATGGAACGGGCGCGGCTGGCATACTCCCATTTGCCGCGCTTCTTGGCGACGATCCACTTGCCTTCCCAGGCAATCTCTTCGGGCAGGTCTGCGTCCGCAATGCTCATGACAGCCAGCGCTATCGAAGCCTTACAGTTCGATCAAGCGATCCGGCAATTCGTTCACGTCATCATCGCGGCGTGGGAAATGCGGAGACAGGACCTTGCCGACATCGCGCACGCCAGCGGCAATACCTTCCGCAATGCAGCCCTTGCGGATTTCCGCCAGCATATCGGCCATCGCTTCGCCCCAGACTTCCGGCTCCACCTTCTCGTGGATCGGTTCGTCCGCCACGATCTCGGCACGGTGTTCGCGCATGGAGAGATACAGCAGCACGCCGGTACGGCCATGGGTGCGACCATCCGCGCCCACCTTGAAATGACGGATCGCCCGTTCGCGAACGCGCTGCTGCTTTACAGGACTGGGCACAAGGGCAAAGCGGATGGCGGGAACCAGCATCAGCAGCCACGTGACGACAAAGGCGATCAGGCCAAGGGCGATGGTCATGCTGGCGGTCTCGCCGGTTGTCCACACGTGTTCCCAGCCACCTGCAAGACTATCCCACAGGTCGAGGAATGGAGCGGGAAGGAAAGCAAACACGCTCATTACGGTAAAGGCGATCGCGGTGGCCCACATCAAGGCGATATCGGCGTAATCGTCGGACGTTTCGGCCATCACGGGCACGATTTCGCCGCTGGTTCCAAGTTCCGCCTGCGCCACGGCATCAGACACGATCTTGTGCTGCGCTTCGTCGAGGATGGGCATCTTACCAGCCTCCCGAGGCGCCACCGCCTCCAAAAGAACCGCCGCCACCGCCGAAGCCGCCACCGCCAAAGC
>CAJXTZ010000025.1 GCA_913061345.1 uncultured Erythrobacter sp. | reverse complement strand
ACACTATCCTCTTCGTCGGCAGCGTCAGATGTGTATAAGAGACAGCAAGTAGTAGGGATGATCGAGGCTCAATCAGGGGAGGATTGAGCAGCCTTTGTCTTGACCAGCTTACCAACCCGCTCCTTAAAATGCGCTTCATCGTCGTCGCATTCCAGTTCGCGTGCAGCGTCTTTAAATTTGTCGAGTTGTGTTTTTTGTTCTGCCATTGCCCTAACCCCTAGTTCGCTCTCGCTGATTGATAAGTAAGTATGCCGCGAAAGCTTTTCTGTGCTTCATCTGCACCTTTTGGAATCTTGCTGTAACCTGCTTCACCTCTGCGATGTATTCTCGGACATCTAAGACAGTTGGGGTGGTCTTCATATCATAGTCAGCAGCATGGCGCTTGTTTTGCAGGGTAACAAGCGGAGAGGCCGCATCCATAACGGCCTCAGGAAAATTAAGGTGCTGATTCTCTTTGGCAATCTGCCCGCAGCGGTTTTTGGCCTGTTTGTGGTCCAAAGCTCGGCAAACCTGATGCCAGGCTCGCTGTGAGCGGCATTGGCCGGAGGCACCGATTAGGCGGTCGGTGCAATCGTAGCTCACAAAATGAAAAAGTGCGTAGTAGATCGAACTCCACGCTCGGCGCAGATTCGCCTCTGTCGTCTCCTCGCCCTGTCGGCGGAGGAGAAGCTCAGCAGAATCTAAAAGATCAAGCGGCTGCAAGCAGCTTTGCGTTCTCGTCACTGGTGCGGAACGATAAAATGGGGAACCCATAGTTTTTGCGCGACAGCTCCGTCCACATGGAGCGCGCGAGGCTACTAAAACCTGTCACGATTTCAGCTCGCTTGAAAACCACAACAATCTCGACAATTCGGTCGTCATCTGCATCATACCCTTCATTGATAATAATGCTATCAATGATGGCGTCAGAATACCGCTCCCGAACATAGTGCTCGACAGTATCTCGCAATTCGCGGTTGACGGTGTTTTCCATAGCCATACCTTAATGGTCGAACGGTGAACAAAGTCCATACCGTGGGGTTAAAGCTACCGGCTCGCGAACTTGCCGGTAGCTTAGGAATTTGCAAAAGTCAAGGAATCATTGGAGAAAAAAATTATCCCGCGAGGATAATTACGGACAAATAGGAAAAATCCTATGCGTTTGCAATCAGCCCTTCTCCAGCGCCTGTTGCGCCGTTTGATGGGGGTTTGCTGCGCTTCATTAGCGGTTAGCTGGTTGATACGTGAGGCGCTTGCCGCCGATACCCGCCACTGCGTTCATTGCCCGCTGGCGATCGTCAACGCCGTTCGCAATCCGATTGTTATAGCGGAACTCGAACTCTGCCAGATAGCGGTGCAGGTGATGCTCTGCGCATTGCTGGTACACGCCGCGCATACCGCGCTTGAAAATCGAGAACGCGCCTTCAACCGTGTTGGTGTGGATCGTGCGGTCGTTCAGGTCCACATAGTTGCCGGTGGCGTGAATGGTCGTGCCGTGATCGGCAAAGTCGCGGCTAATCTTGCGGTACATCTTGGCTTCGTCCGTCATGAGGCGGGCTTCGCGGCTGATGTTGTCCAGTACGATAGGGTGAATGTCAGCAGCGGTGCTGTTGGCAACATGGAACCACTTGCTCTTGCTAGTGTCACGATCAACCAGCGCAACCACAGCGCGCTTGTGAGCGGTGCCGCGACGGGTAGCAACGCCAGCTTTGAAGCCGATGTAGGTTTCGTCAACTTCGACAGCGCCACCGTTGTCACCAAAAGGCTGTGCCAGATCACCGGAGCGCATAGCCTCGCGGATACGGTGAGCGAGGAACCACGCGCTCTTGTACTGAATTTCGAGAACGCGGTGCAGCTGGTGGGCGCTGCTGCCCTTCTTGCTGGATACGATCAGGTAAACGGCCTGGAGCATCTTGGTAAGGGGAAGGCGAGCGTGTTCAAACACGGTGCCAACCTTGACGGTGAACTGCTTGCGGCACTCGCCACACTTCTTGAGGCCGTGGCGTACCTTACCTTCGGGGTTCTTCTTGGAGGGCTTCGTGCGGACGCCAGACAGATCGTACACCTTGCCGCCCGTCACACCGCACTTGGGGCAGACAACTCCATCGGCCCAAACGATGCTCTCAAGGTATTCAAAAGCCTTGGCTTCATCGTGGAAATGGAGGGAAGATAGAACCGACATGGTGAATTTTGCTCCTTACCCATTTTGTATAGGGGAAAGGCCTGGGTTTGTAAAGTACATAATCGTCTTTCTCTAACCAAAGAGTGTGACGACGCCAATACAAAAGTGCCAGATCGGTTACTTTGTAGGACTTGCTCGAAACTGTCTCCTGCCCTAAGCGCCGGAAAACCACTCGGGATCAGTCATGCTTCGCGGATTATACAACTGGACGATGGCCAAGGCTGCGCATCCCCATGCGCAATGGTGGTTGGCTTTCTTCTCGTTTATCGAATCGAGCTTTTTCCCCATTCCGCCACATCCGTTGCTAGGCCTCATGTGCCTTGCAGAACCCAAGCGCGCGATCCGTTTCGCGGCAATCTGTACCGCAGCCTCCGTACTGGGCGGCCTCTTCGGCTACATGATTGGCTATTTCCTGTACGAAGCCGTTGGCGAATGGCTGATTGATGCCCTCGGTCTAACCGAAAGTTTTCCGGTCGCGGCGTGTTACATTCGCGAACAGGGGGCTATTGCCGTGTTCCTGGCGGCAGGCACCCCGATCCCGTTCAAGCTGATGACGATCACTGCGGGTTTCATCGAGATGAACCTCGTCACTTTCCTTATCGCGGCCATTGCCGGAAGGGCGATGATCTTTATGGTCGTGGGCGTACTGTTCCAGTTCTTCGGCGCACCGATCAAGGCCATCATCGACAAGTACCTGGGTACGGTAACTACGGTATTCGTGGTGCTGGTGGTGGGCGGTTTTCTTGCGATTACGCAGCTTGGCGGCGGGGATGGCGGTGGCGAGATCGACCCGGCCGACCGCTGTGCCCAGATCGATTCGCTCGAAGATATCTAGTTCGTAAAAGCTGCGGTAGGGTGCGAATGCGCCCTTCCGCTGGCTTTGGCCTTTCTCGCGTCGGGCTCAGCCCTCGAAACTGGTTTCCAGCGTAATCTCGCAATCGAGCAGCTTGGAAATGGGGCACCCTTCCTTCGCGTCACCGGCCATCGCCTCGAACTTCGCCTGGTCAAGACCGGAAACCTTGCCCTTCGTCTTCAGCTCCGATTTCGTTACGGTGAAACCATCGCCATCCTTTTCCAGCGTAACCGAAGCATGGGTGGTGACGGAGCCATCGGTATGGCCTGCCTCGGCCAGTTTGAAGCTCAGGGCCATCGTGAAGCAGCTCGCGTGGGCCGCAGCAATCAATTCTTCCGGGTTAGTGCCGGCGGCATCCTCGAAGCGGGTCTGAAAGCCGTAGGGCTGCGCTGCAAGCGCGCCTGAACCTGTCGACACATGCCCTTTACCTTCTTTGCCGAGGCCATTGTAAGTTGCGGAACCGGTGTTGGTGGTCTTCATGGGAAATCTCCTTTGCCATGAAGACGAGCAGGCGCCCCCGCTTGTTCCGAAGCTAGATGATACCCACGGCCTTGCCCGCGCGTTCGAACATGCCGAGGATCGTTTCGACCTCCTCGTCAGAATGTTCGGCGCAAAGCGAACAGCGCAGCAGGGTCATGTTGGCAGGCGTTGCGGGCGGGCGCGCCAGATTGACGTAAAGGCCTTCGGTCAACAGCGCGCTCCACATGGCGGCACCCTTTTCCAGGTCGGGCATGATGACGGCCACGATAGCGCTTTGCGGTTCGTTCGTCCCCAGCGTGAAACCAAGGTCGGTCAGTCCGCCATGCAGCCTTCGCGAATTTTTCCAAAGATGCTCGCGCTTATCCGAAGCGGTCATCAGTTTGCGGATCGAGGTGGCGGCCGTTGCCACAACGCTTGGTGGCAGCGATGCGGTGAATACATAGGGGCGGCACACCAGCCGCATGATTTCGAACTTGGGATGGTTGGACACGCAGAAACCACCCACGGTGCCAACGCTCTTGGAGAATGTGCCGATGACGAAATCGACATCGTCCATCACCCCTGCATCTTCCACCACCCCGCGACCGTTCTCGCCGATGAAGCCCATCGAGTGAGCCTCGTCCACCAGCACCATCGCGCCGTTTTCCTTGGCGACCTTTACCATTTCGGCCAGCGGGGCGACATCGCCCAGCATGGAATAGACGCCTTCCAGCACCACCAGCTTGCCAGCGCCATCGGGAATGCGCTTCAGGCGCTTTTCCATCGCGGTAATATCGTTGTGCTTGAAGGGCACGATTTCGGCATTGCCCATCGCGCAGCCATCCCAGATGCTGGCGTGGCTATCGATATCGAGGACGACATAGTCCCCCTTGCCCGCGATGGTGGAGATAATTCCCAGGTTGGCCTGGTATCCGGTGGAAAACACCATGGCGTGATCCATGGCATAAAAGTCGCGCAGTGCATCCTCGCACTCCCGGTGGCCCTGGTAAGTGCCATTAAGAACCCGGCTGCCCGTAGTGCCCGATCCGAAATCCGATAGCGCCTTCTGGCCTGCGGCGATCACGTCGGGATCGAAGGTCATGCCCATGTAGTTGTAGGTGCCAAGCAGGATCGTATCGCGCCCGTTGCAGATGGCACGAGTGGGCGACAGCACCTGCTCCATCACCAGCGAAAATGGATCTTCCACACCGCTGGAAAGCAGGTTTTCGCGCAGCGCGATGGTATCGTCGAACTTGCTGAAAAGATCGGGGGTTTTGCCCGTGCGCTCGGGCGGCTGGTCCGCCTGCATTATACCTTCGCTCATGATGCCCTCAATTGTTGACCTGATCGTGCACGGCATCGACGAGCTGGCCGTATCTCTCGATTTCGGCCTGCTGGTTCATCGAAATGATGATGTCGAAATCATCCTCGATCGCGGCGACGAAATCCATCACTGTCAGGCTGTCGAATTCCAGGTCGCCAGCAAAGGTCGTGTCTTCGGTGATGATAATACCCTTCTTATTGAAGGGCTCGATGATCGTGCGGATACGTTTGTCGACTTCGGCGCGGTCCATCAGGGATAATTCCTTGGGCTAAAAAGCGGTTGCCGCCCCTATAGGGCAGGGAGCCGTCGCGGCAAAGCTTTCGCTACTCCGATTGTCAAGCGCGGTGCGCCGTGGCGGTATTGACCACCTGTTTGGATGCACAGCTGTTGAAGGAGAGGCCCTACTCGGCTGCCTCGACCCTTGCGCCACCAACCAGGTCCCTCACCGCCGCCATGAACGGTCCGATGCTGACGGGTTTGGATAAATAGCCTTCCGCACCCGAATCGCGGATGCGCTGTTCGTCGCCCTTGCCAGCATAGGCCGTAACCGCCAGCACCGGCACGTCGGCAAGGTCTGCATCGTGCTTGAGTATCGAAATGAGATCCAGCCCGGATACATGCTGTAGCTGGATGTCCATCACAACGAGATTGGGCGTGAAGGCACGGGCGCGTTCTATGGCGAGATTGCCGTCGGCAACGGGTTCGACGGAAAAGCCGCCCGCCTGCAGCACATCGCAGAAAAGCTTCCGATTTAGATCGTTGTCCTCGACAACGAGGATACGCTTCGTCATTTAGCCCCCGAACGCCTCCAGCTAGTGTGGAGGTTAGCAACCGTTCCATCGTTATATCGGACCAGTGACAATTAGCAACGCCCGTGAAGATTCGGTAAAGGATGCCTCCGCTCTGGCGCTGGCGGCGCTAGGCTGGGTGCTGGCGGATGACGCGCGGGCGCAGCGTCTGCTGGACCTCACGGGGCTGACGCCCGATGGCCTGCGCGACGCGATTGGCGAACGATCAACGCACCGGGCGATCCTGGATTTTCTCTGCCAACATGAACCCGACCTTCTGGGCGCGGCAGATGCATTGGAAATTCCGCCTGAGCAACTGGTGGCCGCGGGCAGGGAGCTTCGCCGATGACACGCCCTCTTGTAGTAACCGATTGTGACGAGGTGCTGCTGCACATGGTGCGCCATTTCCGCTCGTGGCTCGATACCGAACACGACATCGAGTTCGAACTGGAAGGAGATCCCTTCGTCCAGTCGATGCGTCGGCGTGGTAGCGATGCGGCGTTGGCCGAGAAAGACGTCTGGGCCTTGCTCGGCGGATTCTTCGATACGCAAATGGGCGAGCAGCAGCCTATCGAAGGTTCGGTAAATGCCATCGCCCAGTTGCAGCGCGATGCCGACGTGGTGGTGCTGACCAACCTGATGGATGAGCGTAACGAAGCGCGCCAATGCCAGTTGAAGGCACTCGGCATCGAAACGAAGATCTATACCAACCAGGGGCCGAAGGGCGATGCGCTGAACCGGATCGTGCAAGAGCACGAGGCCAGCCGCATCGTTTTTGTCGACGATCTCGCCCAGCACCATCGGTCGGCTGCCGAAACCACGCCGCAGGTCCATCGCCTGCACTTTTGCGGCGAACCCGCCATTGCCCCGCACATCCCGTGTGCCCGGCAGGCTGGTCATGCCCATGCGCGGATAGACAACTGGGCCGAGGCCCTGCCATGGATCCAGGAAACACTGCACGGAGACCCGCAATGAATATCGAAGCACGTTTGCAGGAACTTGGCATCGAATTGCCCGAAGTCGCACCGCCGCTTGCCAGTTACGTTCCCGTAATGGTGCAGGGAGACCTTGCCTTCGTTTCAGGCCAGCTTCCCTTCATCGATAGTGAGCTTGCAACCGGCATTCTCGGAGATGGCGTAGAGATGGACCGCGCTATCGCAGCAGCGCGCGCCTGCGGCCTGATGATCCTGGCGCAACTTCGCCATGCCATCGGCTCGCTCGACAAGGTGGAGCGGATCGTCAAGCTGGGTGGTTTCGTCGCTTCCACGTCGTCTTTCACCGATCAGCACAAGGTGGTGAACGGCGCTTCCGACCTGATGTTCGAAGTGTTTGGGGAAGCAGGCCGCCACGCTCGCGCTGCCGTGGGCGTGCCCAGTTTGCCGCTGGGTGCCGCAGTAGAAGTGGATGCGGTGATCGCCATTCGCGAAGGCTGACCCATGTCGCGGGCCGAGAAAATCGCTGCGCTGGAGGCGACGGCCTATGCCCATCGCGGCCTGCACGATGGAAGGGTGCCTGAAAATTCCCTCGCCAGCTTTCGCGCCGCGATCGATGCCGGACTTGGTATCGAGTGCGATATTCGCAAAAGCAGCGATGGTCGTGCCGTCGTGTTTCACGATGCCGAACTGGATCGGCTGACGGGTCGCGAGGGCCTTATCGGAGCGCACCCTGTGGGCGAACTTACCGGTATGACGCTGACCGGCGGCGACGAGGCTATTCCCACGCTTCGCGACACGCTGGATCTGGTTGCCGGACAGGTTCCGCTGCTGCTCGAAATCAAAAGCGATGACCGGCGCTCCATAGTTGCGATCTGCCGCGCCGTGCGCCGCGATCTGGACGGCTATGAAGGCGCTGTAGGCGTGATGAGCTTCGATCCGCGCGTACCGCGCTGGTTTGCAGTGAACGAGCCCGATTGTCTGCGCGGACTGGTTGTCACGCAGCAGAATTCGCGCACGCTATCTGCAGCGATGAAGCGGCGCCTGGCAATCTTTACAGCAAGGCCGAATTTCCTGGCATTGGACATTCGCGACCTGCCCAGCGGCCTTTCGCGCACGCAGTCAAGCAAGGGCCGGGCGCTGTTCAGCTGGACCGTACGAACTGCCGCGCAGCTGAATACAGCACGACAAAGCGGTGCGGTGCCGATTATGGAAGCTGCCGGGGTGGCAGCCTGGCAGGAAGGTTCCTAGATACAGGCTGATGGCCGAACCTGCGCTCACCGCAAGAATTGCACCCGCCATTGGCGACATTGCGCAGTCCGAGTGGGATCGGCTGGCAGGTGTTGATAATCCTTTCACCAGCCACGCCTTCCTCTCCTTGCTGGAGGAGTCGGGCAGTGTCGGTCCGGGCAGCGGATGGCAGGCCGCCCCCCTGCTGCTGGAAGATGGCGAGGGCAGGCTGGTGGGCGCGTTGCCCAGCTACTTGAAAGGCCATAGCCAGGGTGAATACGTGTTCGACCACGCCTGGGCCGATGCCTGGGAACGGGCAGGCGGCGACTATTACCCCAAGGTTCAGATCGCGGTGCCGTTTACCCCCGCCACCGGCCCCCGCCTGCTGGTGGAGGACGAGCGTTACGCCCTGCCACTGTTGCGCGCGGCAGAACAACTGGTGCAGCAGAACGGCTGGTCCAGCGCGCATGCCACGTTTGTGGAGCCGGCCCAGCAGGCCTTGTTCGAAGATGCTGGCTGGTTGCGGCGCGAGGACATCCAGTTTCACTGGTATAATCGCGATTATGCCGATTTCGACGCTTTTCTGGGCGATCTGACCAGTCGCAAGCGCAAGGACCTGCGTAAGGAGCGCCGCGCCGCGAACGACGGTCTGGAAATCCGGGCGCTAAGGGGCGACGACATCAAGACCGAGCACTGGGACGCGTTCTGGCTGTTCTACCAGGATACCGGCGCGCGCAAATGGGGCACCCCCTACCTCACCCGCGAAGCGTTCGATCTGATGAGCCAGCGAATGGCGGACAAGCTGTTGTTGCTGCTGGCTTTTGAAGGCGGTATCCCCATTGCAGGCGCGCTTAATTTCATCGGCGGCGAGGCTCTGTATGGCCGTTACTGGGGCTGCCTGGCCGATCGGCGCTTCCTGCATTTCGAACTGTGCTACTACCGCGCCATCGATGCCGCAATCGATCTGGGACTCCGCCGTGTGGAAGCAGGCGCGCAGGGCGGGCACAAGCTGGCTCGCGGGTATGAACCGGTATCGACGGTGTCGATGCACTATCTGGCCGATCCGGGTTTTCGCGATGCGGTGGAGGATTTTCTCTCCCGCGAGCGCATGGGCATCGGCATGGACCAGATGCACCTGGCGAAGCGTACGCCGTTCAAGCAGCGATAGCTCCGATGATGGTCAGGCAGCCTTGCTGGCCCCCTGGCGAAGCCATTCGCGAGCGCGGCGTTGCGCCTCGGCAATTTCGCGGGCGGTCATTTCGTCCGACACGTCCGCACGGCACCAGCTGGCCGGTTCATGGCCTTGCGCAGCGGCGAGGTTGAACCATTTGTGCGCTTCCACCAGGTCGCAATCCACGCCGTGGCTGCCCGTGGAATAGGCAACGCCAAGGTCGTAGTAGGCGTCGATATCGCCGTCGGCCGCAGCTGCGAGGCACCGCGGGACGAGCATGTCCATACCGGATACATCGGCGCAGTGTATTTTTGCGAACGTCTCGATCTTGGCAAGTTCCATGATCGTAAATCCCCCTGTTCAAGTCCGATCCCTAATGTTCGGACAGGGCGATGTTTTGACGAACGTGGTCAAGAAATGGTTAACAAGCCTGCGTATTTTAAGGATTTGCTGCGATCCGGCCCTTCGCACCGGTGCCAAACCAGATTGTCGCTTGTGCCGACATTGCGGGCACCGTATAGGCCCGCCGGATCACGGCTTCAGCAGCCGGGGGGACAGAGCCTGCACATAAACGGGCCGATCACCGGATGTAGCAGGGGAAGCCTCTGCGATCGAATTTCGGAGTGACTGAATGGCCATAGCCACACATGACGATATCGACATCCTCGCCAAAGCGAAACGCGCCCTGCCTGCCGATTATTCGCCCAGTGAAGATGACGAGTACATGTCGGACAAGCAGCTGAATTACTTTCGGGTTCTGCTGCTGGAATGGAAGAAATCTATCGTCTCGGCGTCGGAGGGCACGCTGCAAAGCCTGCAGGACGGCCCAATTCGGGAGCCCGACCTCAACGATCGTGCGTCCAGCGAAACCGACTGGGGTATCGAACTGCGCACACGCGACAGACAGCGTAAGTTGATCGCCAAGATCGATGCAGCCTTGCGGCGCATCGACGAGGGCGATTACGGCTGGTGCGACAAGACCGGCGAACCCATCGGGATCAACCGCCTGATCGCACGCCCGATTGCCACGATGACGGTTGAGGCACAGCAGGCGCACGAGCGCCGCGAAAAAGTTTCCCGCGACAATTGAGATTTGCCCAGGCTGGCCCAGATTGGGACGGTTCGCGCACCCGCGGTAGAGATTTACTTCTCGTTAGCCCTTTCCGTCGCATTCCGCCGTGGTTTATGAACAAAGACCCGCGTTGCCCCTGTTTCGGCAATACTTGTCGGGCGAGACAGAATCGCTAGCATACCTATGAGGCCCCAAGCATGAGCAATGTCGACACCCGCCAGGTCGATCGCGACAGCCTGTTCCTGTTGGCGCAGTTGCGCGTCGACGGGCAAAACGAACTGCATCGCGTAAAAGTGCGCAACCTGTCGGCTGGCGGTATGATGGCCGAGGGGGAAGTACAGGTTATCCGTGGTGCGCTGGTGGAAGTGGAATTGCGCAACCTCGGCTGGGTTGAAGGGACCGTCGCCTGGAAGCAGGATAATCGCTTCGGCATTGCCTTCGTCAACGAGATCGACCCCAAGCGCGCGCGGGCAAAGGTCACCGGCAGCACCGTGTCGCAGCATTCCGGCAATACCGGTGCGAACCAAACCGATGCGCAGGTATTGCGCAAAATCTGATCCGGCGTCAGCGCGGTTGAAGCAATTGCCAACGCGGCCTATTCGCTTGAGCGATGATCCCGCGTCGGCCCCTGTTCCTGACTATCCTGTGTCTGGCCCTTGCGGCTTGCGGATCGCGTGACGACGGGGCCGTCGATGTCGCGTTGATCGGCACCCCTGAGAATGTGCTTACCACCGGTCTGCGGCTGAACAGTTCCGCCCAACATGTGCGCGCCGCCACGCAATCGGGGCTCGTCGCACTCAATCCCCAGGGTGAAACCGTCCCTGCTCTCGCAGAACGCTGGATCGTGACTGATGACGGGCTCAGCTTCATCTTTCGTCTGCGCGAAGGCAACTGGCCCGATGGCAGCCCGATGAGCGCGGCCAGCGCGCGCGATGCGTTGCTGGAAGCGATCGAGGGATTGGAAGGCACATCGCTGGGCATAGATCTTGAATTGATCGAAGAGGTGCGGGCGATGGCGGGGCGTGTGATCGAACTGCGTCTATCGGAGCCGGAGCCCTATCTTCTGCAGATGCTGGCCCAGCCTGAAATGGCGCTGCGCCAACCAGGCGGGGGTACCGGTTCGATGTTCCTGATACGCGAGGAGGACAGCCTCTTGCTATCGCTGAAACCTCCGCTTGAACGCGGCCTTCCCGATGACGAGAACTGGCGTGAGGAGGTGCGCGATATCCGCCTGCATATCCAGCCCGCCCGCGAAGCCATCGCCCTGTTCGCCAGTGGCGACGCCGAGGCTGTCCTGGGCGGAACGCTGGGCGATCTCACACTGGTGGAAACCGGGCCTCTATCATCGGGAACACTGCGGCTGGACACCACATTCGGCCTGTTCGGATTGCAGGTGCGCGCGGACGATGGCGTGCTTTCCAACACCGGCGTGCGTGAAGGGCTGGCCATGGCAATCGACAGGCAGGCCCTGATGGCGCCTTTCAACATCGGCGGCTGGGTGCCGACCACGCGGCCCGTGTCCCCGGGGCTTCCGGGTGATCCGGGGCTGATACGGGAACGCTGGGAGGACGAGCCAATCGAGGATCTGCGGGCCGAGGCTGCTGCCCGCATTGCCGCGTGGCGTGAACAATTCGACGAGGGCGATCCGTCCCGTCCCGCCATGGTGACAATTGCCCTGGGTGATGCGCCCGGGTGGGACGTGCTCTATCGCGAGCTTGCGCAACAACTGCGGACCATCGGCCTGCAACTGGAGCGGACGCAGGATGTGCGCGATGCGGACCTTGTGCTGGTGGACCGGGTAGCGCGATATCCTGCGCCGCGATGGTTTCTCAACCAGTTCCATTGCTCGCTGGAGCGCGGCCTTTGCGAGGAAGATGTGGACGCGCTTGTCGAACAGGCGTTGGCCGAATCCGATCCGACCTTGCGCGCCCGTACCTTGGCACAGGCCGAAGCGGAATTGACGCTGGCCAATGTCTATATCCCCTTCGGTGCCCCGTTGCGCTGGTCGCTGGTGCGCGGCAGCGTGGATGCCTTTGCGCCCAATCCATACGCCTTCCATCCCTTGCCGGAATTGGCGCTGATCCCCAGATAAGGGCGAAGGAGCGCGATTTTCATGGCCAATTCGCCGAATTCAAAAGTGACCGTGATCGAACCGACCGAGTCGGAAGAATCTGTTCGTCCACGGCAGATGAAATTTGGCGAGGATCTGCCTATCGGCAGCGATCCTGTCTCGATCCGCCGCCGGATAGAGGCGATGGAAATGGTGCTGGAGCGCAGTTTCGTGGTGCCCGGTATAAATCGCCCGGTGGGCCTCGATGCCATTATCGGCCTTGTGCCGGTTGTGGGCGATATCATCGCCATGGGCATGGGCGCCTATATCGTGTGGGAAGCGCGCAACCTGGGAATGCCGAAATGGAAGCTCTTGCGTATGGCGGGCAACGTGGCCTTTGACAGCGCCGTGGGCGCCGTGCCGGTGGTGGGTGACGTGTTCGACTTCATGTTCCGTTCCAATACCCGCAATCTGCGGATCGTGAAGAAGCATCTCGACAAGCACCATCCCGGATCGAAAGTGATCGAGGGGTAGTTTCAAACGCGACTGCTTGTCGCTAAGGCAGGGCCATGGCGAAAAGCGACGTAACCTATTCCTCCTATCTCGATCTTGATCGTATCCTGTCGGCACAGCATCCGGCATCCGACGCGCATGACGAGTTCCTGTTCATCATCGTCCATCAGGCAAGCGAGCTATGGCTCAAGCTATGCTTGCACGAGTTGGAAGCCGCGCGCGAGCTGGTGATCGCCGATACCCTTGGCCCCGCGTTCAAGATGCTGGCGCGAGTCGCGCAGGCGCAAAGGCAGCTGATCGCCAGCTGGGATGTGCTCGCCACCATGACGCCGCATGATTATTCTCTGGTCCGCCCGCACCTGGGCGGATCAAGCGGGTTCCAGTCGGCGCAATATCGCCTGATGGAATTCATCCTCGGTGGCCGCAATCCGGACATGGTGACGATGCATGAGGCAACGCCCGAAGTGGCGCAGAAACTCAATGCCGAACTCGCGCGCCCCAGCCTTTATGGTGAGGTACTGCGCCTGTTGCAGCGACGCGGGTTCGATATTCCCGAAGAATTGATAGACCGCGACCTGAAGGCTCCGCACGAACCGGTGGAGGCGGTGACGCAGGCCTGGGCAAAGGTCTACCGCGATCCGCAGCAATATTGGGACCTGTACGAACTGGCGGAAAAGCTGGTCGATCTGGAATATCATTTTCAGCGCTGGCGTTTTGGCCACTTGAAGACCGTGGAGCGGGTGATCGGCTTCAAGCGCGGCACCGGCGGCACTGCTGGCGTACCCTATCTGGAAAGCGTGCTGAAACTGGGGTTCTTCCCCGAACTACTGGCCGTGAGGACCGAGATTTGATCGATTGGCAAGTCGAAGCAGAGCGCCTCGATGCAGGTGATCCGTTGTCGAAACAACGCGGCGATTTCCTGCTGGATGACGCCGTTGCCTATCTGGATGGCAATTCACTGGGCGCGCTGCCCAAAGCGACGCCGGGCCGCATCGACCAGGTGGTGCGGGGCGAATGGGGCGACGGGCTGATTTCCAGCTGGAACACCGCCAGCTGGATAGATCTGCCGCAGCGCATCGGTGCAAAGATTGCCCCGCTGGTAGGAGCGCAGCCACGTGAAGTGGTTGTGGCGGACAGCGTCTCTGTAAATCTGTTCAAGCTGATAAGCGCGGCGCTTTCCATACAGGAAGGGCGCCGTGTCGTATTGTCCGAACCCGGTAATTTCCCCACCGATCTTTACATGATCGAAGGATTGGAAGGGCAAGGGCTGGCCGAGCGGCGGCTGGCGGACCGCGACACGGTTGAAGACGCTCTCGACGATAAAGTGGCGCTGCTGCTGCTGACCCACGTGCATTACAAGTCCGGCGAAATGTTCGACATGAAACGCCTTACCAAGGCGGCGCACGAAGCAGGCGCACTGGTTCTGTGGGACCTGTCGCATTCGGTTGGCGCAGTACCTGTGGATCTAAACGGGTCAGATGCGGATTTCGCTGTGGGGTGCGGCTACAAATACCTAAACGGCGGCCCTGGCGCGCCGGGTTTCGCCTTTGTCGCGCAGCGGCACCATGATCGTTTGCAACAACCGCTCAGCGGCTGGATGGGACACAAGTCCCCCTTTGCCTTCTCGGACGATTACGAGCCTGCGCCCGGCGTCGACCAATTGCTTTGCGGCACACCGCCAATCCTTTCGATGAGCGCGCTGGAAGTGGGCGTGGACCTGATGGCCGGCATCGGGATCGACGCATTGGTGGCAAAATCGCGGAAACTTTCCGAATTCACCCGTGCGGCGATGACCGCGCTGGTGCCCGAATTGCCCTGCATTTCACCGGATGATCCGGAAGCGCGCGGCAGCCAGCTCTCCTTCCGGCACAAACACGCTTACGAACTTTGCCAGGCTCTGATCGCCCGCAAGGTAATCGGCGATTTCCGCGCCCCCGATATCCTGCGCCTTGGCTTTGCGCCGGCCTATGTCCGTTACGCCGATTGCTGGCACGCGGTAAGCGAACTGCGCAAGATTCTCGACAGTGGGGAGTGGCAGAAAACGGAATATGCGCAACGCGGCAAGGTGACCTGACCGCGCGCCGCCGCTGTTTTAGATGTCGAAGCCCGGTTGCGGGGTCAGATCGGCCAGTTCCATACGCAATATCGGACTGCTCTCGGGGTTCATTTCTGACTTCAGGAAGACCCCAAGGCCCCCTGCGCTGGCAAGAATGACTAAGGCCATGAGCCCGCACCAGGCCTTCTGTCCCGGTCCGAGGCTCGTGCGCGCTTCTTCGATATGCTCGTCATCATAAACCATTATTGTCCAAGTCTAGGCAATGATGGTGGACGAGTGGTTAAAGGCCCGCCGCTCGAAGCGGAGAAGACATCGCGGAAGGGTCTTGAAGGCTACTCCTCCAGCTCGATATCCCAGTAGAGCCAATCCCGCCACGTTTCGTGCAGGTAGTTGGGCGGAAACGCCTTGCCGTGTTGCTGCAATTGCCAGCTCGTCGGGCGGATCGGCTTGATCTGCAAATGCATGCTTGCCTCTTTGGGCGTCCGCCCTCCCTTCTTCATGTTGCACGGCGCGCATGCAGTGGCGATATTTTCCCACGTGGTCCTGCCGCCTTGTCGGCGCGGGACAACGTGATCGTAGGTCAGGTGCTGCTGGCTGCCGCAGTACTGGCAGGAAAAACGATCGCGCAGGAACAGGTTGAAGCGGGTGAAAGCGGGAAACTCACTCGTCTTCACATATTGCCGCAGCGCGATCACGCTGGGCACCTGCATGTCCAGCGATTGCGAATGCACCGCGCGGTCGTAGCTTGCCACGATATCAACCCGCTCCAGGAACACCGCCTTGATAGCGGTCTGCCATGGCCAGAGGCTGAGAGGGTAGTAGGACAGCGGTGTGTAATCGGCATTGAGCACGAGTGCCGGACAGCTTTCCAGCGTCCGGGTCGGGTCCTCTGCCGCGCTCCGGAATTTCGCGGCCCGTTCAATCAGTTCGGCTTTGAACACCTGTGTGTCCTCCCTGATAAAACCAAGAATGCACTTGCATGGAGATGCGTCAAGCCTGTTACAGACAGGCTATCCACAGTGATATTCACAAGGCCCATGCCAATTCCTGAGTCGCAGCACGCATGATCGTCACTCGTTTCGCGCCCAGCCCCAATGGTCCGCTACACCTTGGCCACGCCTATTCGGCGATTGTGGCGCATGATCTGGCGAGGGAGGCGAACGGGCGTTTCCTGCTGCGGATCGAGGATATCGACGGCGCTCGTTCGCGACCCGAACTTGCCGACGATTTCCGCCGCGATCTGGAATGGCTGGGCCTGGAATGGGACGAAGTGCCTGCCCAATCCACCCGGCTCGACAGCTATGAAGTCGCGGCTCGCAATCTGATGGAGGAAGGGCTGCTCTACCGCTGTACCTGCACCCGCGCCGAGATCCAGGCGCTGAAGCCGCGCATGGGGCCGGAGGGTCTTGTCTATCCCGGCACCTGCAAGGGTGCGCGCTTTGATCCGTCGCGCCCCTCGGCCATGCGGCTGGACATGAAAGCCGCGATGGAACGCGTGGGCGACATCGCGTGGGAAGATGCAGAGGCGGGCCGTCTCTTTGCCGATCCGCGCGAATTCGGGGACGTGGTGCTGGTGCGCAAGGATGCGCCCGCCAGCTATCACCTGGCCGCTACGCTGGACGACGCCACCGACGGGGTCTCTCTGGTGACGCGGGGCATGGATTTGTTCTTCGCCAGCCATATTCACCGCGTGTTGCAGGCCTTGCTGGGTCTGCCGGTACCGCGCTGGCACCATCACCAGTTGCTGCTGGCTGATGATGGCAGGAAACTGGCGAAAAGCCGCAAGTCGGGCGAAAGCGCGCTCGGGCTGTCGGAACTGCGCAAAGCGGGCGAGGATGGCGCCGCGCTTGCCGAACGGCTGCGCATGGGCCAAATGCCGGGTGGCATTACGCTTTCACGCTACCCACATGGTGAAACATGAATACATTCCTTGTCATCCTCATCGCAATTTTCGCCATCCTGGTCGTTGTCTCGTTGGTGCGCGGTATCGTCGCATTCCTGCAAACGACGAAGGTCGACCTCGAAACTGGCGGAGAGAATTCGAAACGCCTGCAGGAAGCGCAGAACAAGGCGATGTTCAACCGTATCAAGTACCAGGCACTGGCGATCGTCGTGGTCGCCGTGCTGCTGATGGTGAACAGTTGAGGTGGTAAAGCTCAACAAGATCTATACGCGTACCGGTGACGATGGCACGACCGGACTCGTCGATGGGTCTCGCCTTCCCAAGCATTCTTTGCGAATGCAGGCCGTGGGCGATGTTGACGAGGCGAATGCGGCGCTTGGGTCCGCAGCGGTGCTGGCGGACGGCGGGCTGAAGACCGATCTCGTCCGGTTCCAGAACGACCTGTTCGATCTTGGCGCAGACCTGGCAACGCCTCTTGGCGAAGTGGGCGGTTACGATTTCGAGCCGTCTGAAATGGTGCTGCGGATCGTTGCATCCCAGGCGGAGCATGTGGAGCAGCGTATCGACGTGCTGAACGATCGGCTGGAGCCACTCACAAGTTTCGTTCTTCCCGGCGGCAGCGAACTTGCGGCACGGCTGCACCTTGCGCGAACCGTTGTTCGCCGTGCGGAACGCTGCATGACGGCGCTTCGTGAGGCGGAACCGGTCAATCCTGCTGCACTGGCCTACATCAATCGTCTGTCGGACTGGCTGTTCGTCGCTGCGCGCACCGCCAATGACGATGGCAAGAACGATGTGAACTGGGTTCCCGGCGGTAATCGCTAGGCAGGAACAAGCCGCCTTTGCCATCCGTTCATTGTGGCAAAGGAGAATTCGCATGACCGATACCAGTAAAAAGTCCGATCCCGTATCCCAGGAGAAGCGCATGGCCGATCTCGCGCCGGAAATGCATAACGATGAACAGGACGATCACCGCATGCAGGCGCAGCAAATCTCTGAAGAAGCCCGGCGAACAACAGTCACCACGCAATCTCCGACAGAGAGTGCGAAAAGCCCCACCAAGTCGGACCTGATGAATGATTCGACGCAAGATACGGTCGACAAGATGCGCGATATGGAAAGTTCGGGCCGGATCGACATGCACGCCTACGATGGCGAGCCGAACCATGATGACAATGTGGACAAACTGGGCAAGGCCAACAAGCCTGATGGTCTGCGCGGTGATGGCACCTGATAACTAATCGGCGGTACCGGTCGGGTAATCAGGCCGGTCCGTCGTCGAGCAACCAGAGGGCGACGATCAGCAATGCTGCACCGGCGCTGATGGCATAGGCGATCAGCTTTATACGAGGCAGATCTGGCGTATCGACGCTATGCGATGACAGGCGGTCGAACGCGCGTGTGGCGCGCCTTTGCGCGCCCAAAGCGAATACAATGGCAAGGGCGATGAAGCCGCTGGCTATTGCCCTTGCCAACCACGGTGGATCGAACTCGCCAAACAGGGCATTAAATCCGATGCCGATCGCTATCGCTGCAAAGGCAGTGCGCATCCAGCCTGCAAACGTGCGTTCCAACGCCATGATCGTCCGGTCTTCTGCCCAATCGGTGCGGTTCTCCGCCCACTCGGTGCTGGGATCCTCGCCGTTGTCAGGGTCGTCTTGCGCCATGACGATAAGCTACTGCCCTGCCTGTCAAAAGCAATCGCGCAGTTCTTAACTTTCGCTAGCTTCTCGCTTCAATCGGTAAACCAGGTCCAGCGCCTCGCGGGGGGAAAGGGCGTCGACATCGACACTCGCCAATGTATCGCGGAGGGTGTCGCGCTCCTCCTCCTCCTGCATTTGCAGGGCAGCAGCGAACAGTGGCAGCTCGCCAAGGCCTGCGGCAAGACCGCCGGTTTCCGCGCGGCCTTTCTCCAGCTTGTCGAGAACACTGCGTGCGCGCTTCACCACGGGGGCGGGCACGCCAGCCAGCTTGGCTACGGCTAAGCCATAGGAGCGGTCCGCCGCGCCTTCGGCCAATTCGTGCAGGAGGACGAGATCGCCCTTCCATTCCTTGGCGCGAACGTGATGCAGTGACAGGGCGTCGCTAGTCTCCGCCAGTCGCGCCATCTCGTGATAGTGGGTTGCGAACAGGCAGCGCGACTGGTTTGTTTCGTGAATGGCTTCGGCCACGGCCCATGCCAGCGCAAGGCCGTCATAGGTGCTGGTGCCGCGCCCCACTTCGTCGAGGATCACGAAGCTGCGCGCGGTCGCCTGGCTCAGGATTGCGGCGGTTTCGACCATTTCTACCATGAAGGTGGAGCGGCCACGGGCCAGATTGTCCGACGCGCCGACACGACTGAACATCTGGTCGACAAGGCCGATGGTCGCCGATCGCGCAGGAACGAAGCCGCCCGCTTGCGCCATCAGTACGATCAGGGCGTTCTGGCGCAGGAAGGTGGACTTACCACCCATGTTCGGTCCGCCGACGAGCCAGAGCCTGTCGGTCTCGGACAAGGAACAATCATTGGCGACGAAGCGCTCGCCATTCGCGGCCAGTGCCGCTTCCACCACGGGATGCCGACCGGATTCGATGGCGAGTTCGGGATCGTTCGACATGTTCGGGCGGCACCATTCCCCATCCGAAGCACGCTCTGCCTGGCCCGCCGCGACATCCAGCCGCGCCAGTGCTGCCGCAGTCGCTGCAATGGCCTCCCGCCGGGCCGAAACGCGCTCCACCAGTTCCTCGAAATGCGCCTCTTCTGCGGCAAGTGCGCGGCCGCCAGCCTCTGCGATACGGCTCGCTTCCTCATGGAGCGTCAGGGAGTTGAAACGCACCGCGTTGGCCATGGTCTGGCGATGGGTGAAGCCGCTATCGGCTGACATTAGCTTGTCGGCATGCCTGCTGGGCACTTCGATGAAATAGCCGAGCACGCCGTTATGCTTGATCTTGAGCGAAGGCGTATCGGTCTCGCTGCGATACCGCGCCTCCATCGCGGCGATGGCACGCCGTGCATTGCCGCTGACTTCGCGCAGTTCATCCAGAGAGGCATCGTACCCTTGCGCGATATACCCGCCGGACTGCCGTTCGGTCGGGGGTGCGGGGACTAGGGCGCGCGAAAGCAGGTCTGTCAGTTCGCCGTGACCAGCCAGATCGGGCAGCAGCCTATCGAGAAGGGCGGGGCGCTCTCCCCTGGCCTTGAGCAATTCATGCAGGCGTCGAGCTTCGTTCAGTCCATCGCGAACCTGGCCAAGGTCACGCGGACTGCCACGCCCCGCCACCAGCCGCCCCAGTGCACGCCCGATATCGGGCAGACTGCGCAGGATTGCCCGCAGGTCCGAGCGCAAGAGCGGATCGCCAAGCAGGTAATCGACCAGCGCAAGCCGCGCCTCGATTGCGTCGCGGTCGCCGAGCGGGGCAGAGAGATCCTCGGCCAGTTGCCGGGCGCCCGCGCCGGTAACGCACCGATCGATGGCAGCAATCAGACTGCCGCTGCGGCCGCCCTGCTGGCTGGTGAGAATTTCGAGGCTGGCGCGCGTCGCCTCGTCCATCGCCATATACTGCCCGCTGGCCCGCAAGGTGGGTGGCAACAGCAGGGGCAACTCGCCGCGCCCGGCGTGTTCGAGGTAGGCTACAAGGCCACCAGCGGCCGCCAGCATGGCCCGGCTGAACTGGCCAAAACCGTCGAGCGTTGCCACCCCGTGTACCTTCTTCAGTTGCGTTTCACCTGCATCGCTGGCGAAATCCCCGCGCGGTCGGATTACGGCACCCTGCGGCATATCGTCCCAGCCTTCGGCCGTCACGACTTCGCTTGCGCCGATCCGCGCCAGTACGGCGGAAAGTCGCTGCGGCTCGCATTCTTCTAGCTGCATCGCGCCCGTCGAGATATCGCAGGCCGCAACGCCGCACGAACCGCGCACCTCGCATACGGCGGCAAGCATGTTGGCGCGGCGCGGCTCCAGCAGCGCATCTTCCGTCAAGGTACCCGCAGTCACGAAACGTACGATATCGCGCTTTACGAGGGCTTTCGAAGAAGGCGTGCCTTCTCGCTTTGCCCGGGCCTTCGCCTCGTCTGGCGTCTCCACCTGTTCGGCAATTGCTACGCGGCAGCCTGCGCGGATCAGCCGGGCAAGGTAGTTCTCCGCCGAATGCACGGGAACGCCGCACATGGGTACAGGCGCGCCCGCATGTTCGCCGCGCGTGGTCAGCGCGATGTCGAGCACGCCGGCGGCCGTCTTCGCATCGTCGAAGAACAGTTCGAAAAAGTCGCCCATGCGGTAGAACAGCAGGCAATCGTCGGCCTCCGACTTGAGATCGAAATATTGCGCCATCATCGGAGTTGCGGAGCCAGCCATTGCGTCAGCGCGAATACAGGTCCGCGGGCCGATTCGGGAAGGGCGGCAAGCCTGCTTTCCCCTATCGCGGCGGCGAATAGGGCTCTATGGACCGGCTCGATACAGGAGACTTAGCTTGGCCGACGACCACAACAACAGCTTTACCGCGCGCGAGGCACTGTTTTACCACGAAACTATCCGTCCGGGTAAGATAGAGATCATCGCCTCCAAGCCGATGACGACGCAGCGCGATCTCAGCCTCGCCTATTCGCCCGGCGTAGCGGTTCCGGTGGAAGAGATTGCGCGCGATCCTTCGCTGGCTGCGAAATATACCGCCAGGGCCAATCTTGTGGCCGTCATTTCCAACGGTACGGCAATCCTTGGTCTCGGCAACCTGGGTGCGCTGGCTTCCAAGCCCGTGATGGAAGGCAAGGCGGTACTGTTCAAACGGTTTGCCGATGTCGATTCCATCGATATCGAACTGGATACCGAAGATCCGGAAAAGTTCATCGAAGCGGTTGCGCTGATGGAGCCCAGCTTCGGTGGTATCAATCTGGAAGACATCAAGGCGCCCGAATGCTTTATCATTGAGCAGGCACTGCGCGACCGGATGAATATCCCGATCATGCATGACGACCAGCACGGCACCGCGATCATCGCCGCCGCCGGCCTGATCAACGCCGCCTATCTTACGGGCCGGGACCTGAAGGATGTGAAGATGGTGGTGAACGGGGCGGGAGCCTCCGCACTCGCCTGCACCGCGCTCATCAAGTCCGTCGGCGTTCCGCATGAAAACGTGATTGTGTGCGACCGCAAGGGACCGATCTATCCCGGCCGCGAGGACGTGGACCAGTGGAAGAGTGCCCATGCCGTGCCCACTAAAGCGCGCAGCCTGGAAGAAGCGTTGGATGGCGCGGATATATTCCTCGGCCTTTCGGCAGCAGGCGCGTTGAAGCCCGAGTGGGTGAAGAAGATGGCCGACAGTCCGATCATCTTCGCCATGGCCAACCCCGTGCCCGAGATCATGCCGGACGATGCCAAGGCCGTGCGCCCTGACGCGATCATCGCCACCGGGCGCAGTGATTTCCCCAACCAGGTAAATAACGTGTTGGGTTTCCCCTTTATCTTCCGCGGCGCGCTGGACGTGCGCGCAACCGCGATCAACGAGGAAATGAAGGTAGCTGCCGCACACGCCATTGCCGAACTCGCCCGCGAACGCGTGCCCGAAGAAGTGGCGGCTGCCTATGGCATGAACCAGCAGTTCGGCCGCGAATACATTATCCCGGCACCGTTCGATCCGCGGCTTATGGAGCGGGTATCCTGCGCTGTTGCCAGGGCGGCGATGGATTCGGGCGTCGCGCAGGCTCCTATCGAGGATTTCGACGAATATACGCTCCAGTTGCGCAGCCGCCTCAACCCTACCACCGCCGCGTTGACCCGCGTTTACGAGGACGCCAAGGCCAATCCCAAGCGGATGGTTTTTGCCGAGGCGGAAGAGGAAGTGGCCCTGCGCGCGGCCATTCAGTTCCGCGATTTTGGCTATGGCACGCCTATTCTTGTAGGCCGTACCGAGCGGGTGCTGGAGAAGCTGAAGGAACTCAAGGTCGACGATCCGGAAAGCTACGAGATCGCAAATTCGGCCAATTACGAACATATCGAACCGATGGTGGAATATCTCTACAAGCGGCTTCAGCGGCGCGGCTATACCGAACGGGACGTGCGCCGCATGGTGAACCAGGAGCGCAACGTCTTCGCAGCCCTGCTGGTGGCACTGGACGAGGGCGATGCGATGATCACTGGTCTGACCCGCCCATTCAGCCAGTCATCACGCGACGTATCCAGGGTGCTCGATTCAAAAGAGGGCGCAACGCCTTTCGGCATCCACATGGTGCTGGGCAAGAACCACACCACTTTCCTTGCCGACACCACTATCAACGAACGACCAAGTTCGGAACAGCTCGCACATATTGCGAAGGAAACGGCTGCCGTTGCCACCCGGATGGGGCACGAACCGCGCGTCGCGTTCCTTTCCTATTCCACCTTCGGCAATCCGTCGGGCCAGTGGCTGGGCAATATTCGCGAAGCGGTGGCAATTCTCGACGCGGACGAGAGCGTGAACTTCGAATATGAAGGCGAGATGGCTCCTGACGCCGCGCTCAATCCCAAAGTGATGGCACTGTATCCCTTCAGCCGCCTGTCCGGCCCTGCCAACGTGCTGATCCTGCCTGGCCTGCAAAGCGCCAACCTTTCCGCAAAGCTGCTGCGCGAACTATCCGGCGATGCGGTGATCGGTCCGATGCTGATCGGTTCGGAAAAGCCGGTGCAGATCGCCCCGATGACCTCTATCGCGCCGGACGTGCTTACGTTGGCGGTGCTCGCAAGCGCCGGGGTGGTGGGATGATCACCGCCTGAGAAAGTCCTGCGCAATTGCTGTCTAAGCCATAAGTCCGCCCTCGTTCCGTGGAACGCGCGGAGCGGTTTGTCGCGCCCTCGTGGCCAGCCTGCCTACGGTTCATTTCTGGGCAACCGAAATTGCCGGATTGGTGGGCACGTGCACGAATTCGCACGCGAAAGGATACGAAATGAAAAAGACAATCGCAGTGGTCGCAATCGTCGCCGGAATGGCGGCAACTCCTGCCCTCGCACAGGATCGCAACGCCGCATCCGGCGGCTTGTATGTCGGTGCGCTGGGCGGTTACGAGGGCCTCAATGTAGACTCGGATGACGGTTCGGTGCAGGCCGACGCTGATTCGGCCGTTTACGGTATCACGGCGGGCTACGATCTTGCGCTCGGCAATGCTTTTGTCGGCGTGGAAGGAGAGATTTCGACCAGCGACAGCTCGGCCGAGTTTCCCGGCAGCTTCGCAGGCGCTCGTGACGGTCTTGATGCCGATGGGCAGTATTACGTCGGCGCGCGCGCCGGGGTAGCGCTGACGCCGGGCATCGCCGCCTACGGCAAGGTGGGGTACACCTCGCTCGATACACGCGCCTTCACGACTGCAGGATCGCTCTCGGAACTGGACGAGAATGCCGATGGACTGCGCTTTGGCGGCGGCCTTCAGGTCCAACTCCCGGGACCACTGGAAGCGCGGCTGGAATATCGTCGTTCGAGGTACAGCAACGTGGCCGATACCGACTTCGGCGATGCCACCACTGACCAGGTCGTGGCCGGTCTGGGTATCCGCTTCTAGACTGTAATTCGATTTTTTGGGGGGCCGTTTCGCGAGGGCGGCCCCTGTCACTTGCGCCGATAGCGAAAGTACCAGACCTTAGTGGTCATACTATCATAATACATTGATATATAATAATTAAGTGGCATTTTTTGATGCCTATTTTCTCGGCTAGCAATCACCGGGTAATCACCATGTCAAATTTGGCAAGCACGCGCCCCCATGAACGGATTTCTGCGATTGCGATCATAATGCAGGCGCTGCCAACCGGAAGCAGGTGGCGAAACGCTTGCGATCAGCCGCGCTTATCCCTGCTTCTGTGAATAGGTGTTCCCACCGTGTCGCTACGATTCTGCTCATGTCTTCGGCGATTGCTTTCGCGTCATCAGGGCCGAGGTCGAAGACTGCGGCACCAGCGAGAGCATTCTCGATCGTTGCATTGCGGCCTTCCGGCCCCACACCGAGGACGAGCCGTCGCTCCAGCCCCAGCTGCGGTTTCGGCACTACATCGTAAAGCGGAGATAGCCGCCAACCCTCACCATCGAACAGGAAGCCATGGTTACGTAGGTGATCATCATCATTCGTGACGAGGATATTGAGCAGCATACGACGAAATAGCTCGTGTAGATCCTGGCGTACTTCGGTTCCGAATTGCCGGATCGCTCCTGCGAGATCCGCATAGCTGAAGCTGCTGACCTCGCTCTCATGCGCCCCGAGCATTGTGAGCCCCGATGCAAAGGGCCTACGTTCCAGCCAGTTGCCGTGAGGAATCCGATCGAACCGCTCGATCAGATAGATGTCGCGATCAAGGACACAGCGGAAGTCGAGTGGCGGCACATCGAGACCACATTCGCTGGCAAGCCGCATCGTCGCCAGTTCAACTCTGCATTCGGGAAAGCTGTCCCCGCGCTTCTGGAATTTCGCGATCCAGGGTTGCTCGCCGATCTTTGTAGCTGCCTTCGGTCGGGCACCGCCCAGAGATGATCCGGCTGCCAGCAAGGCTCTTAAGTTCTCGTCGAGTTCGTCGACATGCTGCGCGCGTTCGGCGGCTTCCGCTAGCTCTGCGAGCGTGAACTCTTCGCCCGGAGCAGGGCCACCCCCCCATGGCGTAATTCTCTCCGGCCGGGCGGGTGTTGGCCCGAAGGCGAGCGCGCCTACACGATGTTCGCCCGAGGCCAAAATGAGATCGATTTCGCTCGGCAACCGATCGCCCATCGCCTTGTACATCAGGTATTGGCCCCAGCCGTCAGGAGCAGCATCTCGAATGCCACCGAACACGGCAAAGCCTTCTTCCGTCCTGAACGTTCGAGAAGTTCCAGCTTCGTGCAACGGTAGAGCTACAGGATCGACCGGAATACGGTCAGCGCGTTCAAGATAACGCCGCCCGTAGGCGAAGGTAGCAAACTGGTTGCGCGGTTCGTCGGTCATCGTGAGAAGGCCTGCCGGAACAGGTCCTTCCTCAAGATGCACGAAAACATAGGTGCGGATGGTCGTCACGGCTTGCTAGAAATCCAGATCATCGTCGCTGACAGCGTGGGTCTTTTGGGGCAGGCGGGACAAATCCTCGCTGATGCCAGCCCGGTCACTGTCTGGGGTTACCAGCTCGGCAAGGCGCTGTGTCATCCCAAGGACATGCAGGGCGCTCGCCAGAACCGCGAGGCCCACGGTAGGATCCCCCGCTTCGAGACGTTGCAGCGTTTGAACCGAGACGATCATCCGCTCGGCCATCAAACGCTGAGGGAGTTTTCTCCGGCGGCGAGCAAGGGCGATATCCTTGCCTAGCCGTGTAATCGCACGTTGGCTCTGGGGCGGTAGTCCGCTAGCAGCTCGAGACGAACGGGGCATGACCCGATATATGACATATCATGCGAAATTCCGCAAATAGAAATGATATGTCATGTTTTTGTGCTCTTTCGCTTGAAGCAGATTTACCGAAGGAAGATGCTTCACCGCCTCCTGCACGAGGCTTACAATGACCATGACTGAGTGGAGAGGCGCTGGTGAGCGGTCGCTAGGCCGCGGCTTGACCATCGTACTTCAAAAGTCGCTGTGCAGTTGCGCGAATTGTCTCAGCGACTATATCGCAAACGTCACGCATGTCGGCACAAGCCGACAGCTTCGGAAGAATTCCGAGGTCCCGTCCTCCAGTTGGAGGTTAACCGGCGGACCCTGCAGAGGGTTCGCCGAATTTTGTTCGAACGCTCTCGCAGGTCCAACCCGATGGAGCATCGAATGCATTATTCAGACGAGGAAATCGAACGCGCGAAGACATTATTCGCTCGTGAAAATGATCAACCCGGCCATGGCAGAATGGCGGTTGCCGCGATGGCGGGAATGAGCAAGCCCGGCAAAATCAGCCATATCACTCATCGACGGACTTGGCGGGACTACCTTCCGAAGGCACGACGCGATTTGCAAAAGGAAAGATCGGACCGGAATTTTCGATTAGGTAACGTGTCGCATGATCTAAACTGACCAGGTCGTGGGGCAGCGATAAGGATCAATGGCGCTAGTGAGAAGTCACTACGAATAATCGGTAGACCTCGCGGGTGAGCGGCGATGTCCATGTGACGCTCAAATCGACGGGCTCGCAGTGCAGACGTGAATCCCCTCCGACCTGTTCTTACAACACAGAAGGGCTGGAGGGGAGGAGGGCCTTTGTGAGCGAGCCGAAAGGATCGCGATGTGCCATGTCCCACCGATATTCCACCAAGATAAGCTCTTTGGAAGAAGCCGCCCGCCGCATCTGTGAAAACCGGGGCGGCAAATGGTCCGGCACAAAGGGCATGGCCTGCTGCCCTGCACATGACGACCGTACGCCGTCACTCGGTGTGTCGCTCGGCCAAAAAGCGATCCTTTTCCATTGTTTTGCGGGATGTGATCAGCAGAGCGTGCTGGCTGCTCTGGCGAGTGAAGGTGTCGACGCAACCTCGCTCTTTTCAGGTTCTGCGACTATCAACGGTCCCGAGCCGACCATAACGAGCAAACCCTCGGCGGCAGCGCTGAGGATCTGGCGCGACGCACAGCCACTGCGTGCCAGTCCGGCAAAGGCATATCTTGAGAGCCGCGGCATCCTCGCCGCATCTCCGGCCCTCCGCTTTCATCCGCGAACGCCGCTTGGCCCGAAAGGACGGACCCGCTTTCTGCCCGCCATGATCGCGGCGGTCAGCCTCGACGAGGGCCCCATCGCCATCCACCGCACGTTCCTGTCTACCGAAGCTTCAGGTAAGGCCGCTTTCGAAAAGCCGAAACGCGCGCTTGGCGCGCTCGGTGAAGCTGCTGTCCGCCTCTTCGCTCCGGCCTCCGGCAAGCTCGGCCTCGCCGAGGGCATCGAGAGCGCGATGTCGGCCTATGCTCTCACCGGCATTCCCGTCTGGGCGACTCTGGGCAATGAGCGCTTCGGCCTCGTCAGCGTGCCAGAGAGCGTGACTGAACTCCATCTCTTCGTCGATCACGATGCTGGCGGCGAGCTGGCCGCCTCGCGTGGCATGGCAGCTTATGCCCGCGATGGGCGGACGATCCACGTTCGCAAGCCATCCTCAAGCGAGACAGACTGGAACGACGAACTTACAGCATGGCTGCGCCGCAAAGCGGCACAGTAAGAGGAGAGAGGGCTTCTCGAATTCCTGATCCGGCAGAGGGCGTGTCCCGATGCCCCCATCAGGAGGACGAATTGCCATGTTTCAATCAGACCTGTTTCCCACCGGCGAACACTTGCCGTCAGAGCCCCTGGCCTATGCCACCGGCACCAGGATTGCCGCGCTTCTTGCCTCGGGGCGTCATCTTACCCGTGCCGACATTTCCGGGCTGTTCGCCGAAGAGACCGGTGTTCTGGACTGGGGAGGTGCCTGGACGATCGACGACTACAACAACGCCGTCGAGATCGGCGCACTACTCTGGCTTCGAGAGTCCTCACGGATCGATCTGGCGACGAATGTACACGAAGCCGAAGCGCGGTTCGACTGGCTCGAAGCAGCCTTGCCGCCACGGCACGTTCGCAGCGAAGCACAGGTCGAGCTCCAGCAGTTCTCGACCCCGCCAATGCTGGCCTGGCTGATGGCGAAGGCCGCAGCTGTCTGCGCGGAAGACACGCTCCTCGAACCGTCCGCAGGCAATGGTGCCCTTGCTCTCTGGGGTTGCCTCCAGAACGCTTCGCTGCTCCTCAACGAGATCGATCCGGCAAGACGAGACGGTCTGGCCCACGTCCTCCCCACGGCCACCATCACTGCGCATGACGGGGAACTGATCGCCGACTTGCTTCGCGGCCCTGTTCCGTCTGCCGTGCTGATGAACCCGCCGTTCGCTCACAGCCTGGAACGCGGCAAGGACGGTGAGACCGCTATGCGTCACCTACGCGGTGCGATCCGGGCCGCTGCTAATCGGGCGAGGATCGTCGCCATTATGCCTGAAGGCTTCGACGCCTCCACCTTCGCCAAGGAACAGGACGAAGCATCGCTGCTCCTCGATGTTCGCCTGCAGCAGATGTTTCGCCGGACAGGGACAGGGATTGCCGTTCGCCTGGTCGTGTTCGATAAGGTTCCGGCGGGTAAAAGCCGACCGATCACCGGCGATACGTCCGAGTTGAGCCAGCTCCATGCACTCCTCGCGGGTCTTTCGCCTCGCGCCTTAATATCGGCCGATATACATCGCCTGCCGGTGCGAACTCTGCCGAGCCCCGTGGAGCATCGGATAGCGATCCGACCTTCGGCACCGTTTGCGACGAAACCAGTTGCCGAGACCGATGCGGTCGAACTCAGCTATGTTGCACTGGCGCAAGCTGCACCTGTGCCCGAGCAGGCAGGCATCTACCTTCCTTATCGCCCAAGCCGCATAGCGTTTGCCGATGCTCCGATGCATCCTACTCCACTGGTGGAATCGGTCGCGATGGGATCGGTCGCGGCACCTGTTCCGGAGGTCAGCCCGCTGCTCCCATCGAACTGGAAAGTGGATAAGCTCATCTCCGCAGCCCAGTGCGAGACGCTCATCTACGCCTGCAAGGCCTTTGATCGCGATCTGCCCGAACAGTTTCTACCGAGTCAGGAAGGGACGATGCTTGAGCTGGCCGAAGATGGCCATTCTTACCGACAGGGCTTCTTCCTTGGCGATGGGACCGGAGCGGGCAAGGGGCGGCAGATTGCGGCGGTCATGATGGATCGCTGGCTCGCAGGTGAACGTCGGCATATCTGGATCACCAAGAACGAGGCGCTGCTGGAAGATGCGCGCCGCGACTGGGAAGCGCTTGGCGGGCTGCCGCTCGATATCCAGCCCCTCTCGCGCTGGAAGCTTGGGCGACCCGTAACGCTGTCCGAAGGCATTCTGTTTGTCACCTATCCGACACTGCGCTCAGGGCGCGCCGAAGACACGCGCCTCGACCAGATCCTTGCCTGGACGGGCGAAGAGTTCGGAGGCGTAATCGCGTTCGACGAAGACCCGAGGGCGTTGGC
>CAJXTZ010000024.1 GCA_913061345.1 uncultured Erythrobacter sp. | reverse complement strand
CTGCAGAACCGCCGCGTGGAAATCACTTACGGTCCGGGTTCGGGCATGTAAGCGACTACGCTTCAAGCATAACGAGAAGGGCCAGGAGCAATCCTGGCCCTTTTTGTTTGTGCTGTGGCTTGGCGCTTGCGCCTCATCGCCTGTTGAATTTGCACCCGCCGGATGACAGTGCGCGTTCATCGTCGCTTGGCTATCGCCTCGCCCTAGCTGCACTTTCCGGAACCCTGCCCATTTACTCCGACGTCGATATTCCAGCCGACCAGAACGCATGGCGCAGGTTGGTGTCCGCACTCCCGGACGATGTTTCGCGCCGCAGCGCGGGCTTCGCGCTCGCGATCGGGATCGAGATCCTGATCATTCTGCTTTTGCTGTCGCTGAGCTTCGGACGGAACGATGTGCTACCGACTGCGAGCAGTATCAGCACCTTCGACGTCTCCGAGCCGCAATCCGCTACGCCGCCGGAAACGAACGAGAGCGATGCAGCGTCGCCCGAAGACACGACCCAACAGGACGAACCTTTAGAACCACAGCCAACCCCCATGGAACATACCGCGCCCGCGCTTTTGCCCGTGCCACGCCCCCCGGTTCAGGCAATACCGCAACCTGCGCCAAGGCCGGAACCGCAACCCGCGCCCAGCCCTACGTCGAGTATCGCGGCGGTCGTTCGTTCGGACCGCAATTTTGGCCCCGCGGACACCGGTTCCAGCCGCGGAGCGGATAGCGAGCGGGTGGGCACCGCGCCCGATGGGTCGCCGCTTTACGCAGCGCGCTGGTACCGCGAACCGACACCGGACCAGTTGTCAGGATATCTCTCCGCCGCTTCCGGCCCTGGCTGGGGACTGATCGCCTGCAAGACCGCGCCGGGCTGGCGCGTCGAGGAATGCGCGATCATCGAAGAATATCCGCGCAATTCAGGAATAGCTCGCGCGGTTCAGGCCGCAGCATGGCAGTTCATGGTCCGCCCGCCCCGGCTTGGCGGCGCGTACCAGGTGGGAAGCTGGGTGCGAATCAGGATAGATTACACGCGCGACCAGCGCCGACAGTCCGGTTACTGAAAGTTCTGTCTCCCACCATCGACGCGTAGAGCCCGCGTCGATCGCGGAGAAGACTTCGATCTGCAGGGCCATGCGCACAGTTATTGGTCACCGTCGCTTCTGCCGTATGCGTGCCCCTGCCTGCCTACCTGACGAAATAGCCGACGGTTTTCAGACCTTCGTCCTCGTCCTGCATGATGACGGTTTCGACAGACTCGGCTGCATTGGCAAACGCCGTTGCGAATTGCAGTACGACGTAATCGTCCTCCGGCACGCCGGGCAGCTTGGAAGTCTGCTGCACGGAAACAACCTCGCGCGATTGCACCGCGCCCAGCGGATCGCGAACAGGCCGGATGGCCTCTTCCCACTGTGCGGCTGTAACCTCGCTCCGGAAGAAAGCTCCAGCCTGTTGCCAGCTTTCTTCCCACTCCTCTGCATCGACAAGTGCCAGCCACTCCAGCGCGACCTCGGCGCGGCGCGCATCGTTGGCGGCAACTTCCTTATCGTCGTCGCTCTGTAACGACGCTTCTGTTGCCGGCACTTCGCTGATGGGACTGAGCGCCAGCATGGCGGCGGCAGTAATAAGGGCAATCATGGCAATTCCTCCTGCTAGCAAGGCCAGCGTTCTCGTGCTGAGCCGGGCCGGTTTCGACTGGCCTGACAATGGCGCAGCATCACCGCCTTCGCCCATCCCAGATTGTGGGGGTGCAGGAAATTGGGGTACTCCACCCTCGGCCTCACCCAGAATTCTTGCGGCCTCCCGGCTGCTGGTTACGCCCAGCTTGTGGCGTGCGGAGCGCAGGCGATCGTTGATGGTATATACCGAAAGGCCAAGCGTGCTGGCGGTGGACTTGGTATCGTGGCCGGAAAGCAGAAGGCGCAGGGTCTCCCTCTCCTTCTCGGTCAGGTCGCCCAAGCCTTCCGGCTCCATCCCCTCTCGCATGGTCAGCCTTTCACCCCTTCACCCGCGCGCTCGCATCGCTGCGACCGACCGCGCATCGTGCGATCTTTTCAATGAAGCGATCACTCCTCTTCTTCTACCTTTGGCAGTACCGGCGACGGCCTGCCGATGGACAGTTCAGCATCGGAAAAGCGGATCGGCGTGCGCAGGCCTTGCAGCCCATCCTCGTCCAGATCCACTACCATGCCACGCGCCGCAATCTGCGGGTCGGTCAGCGCCTGTTTCACCGTGTTGATGGGCCCGGCGGGAATGCCCCTGTTCTCCATCTTCAGCAACACGTCCTCGCGCTTCATCTCCGCGATACGCTTGGCGATGGAGGCGGACAGCGATACGCGGTTTTTCACGCGCCGGGCGTTGGTGGTCCATTCCTCGCGCAGGGGCAGGTCTATCGCCTCGCAGAAGCGTTCGAACTGGCGATCATTGCCCACCGCCACGATCAGCGAACCGTCCTTCGCTTCGAACGCCTCATACGGGGCGATATTGGGATGGGAATTGCCCATGCGTTTCGGGCTGCGGCCAGATGCGAGATAATTCATGGCCTGGTTGCCCAAGGTGCCCACCATCACATCGAAAAGCGCCATGTCCACCATCTGCCCGCGCCCGGTGCGGGTCCGCTGGTGCAGCGCGGCCTGAATGGCGATTACGGCATAGAGCCCGGTCATGATGTCGGCATAGGCCACGCCGATCTTGTTGGGCGGGCCTTCCGGGGTACCGGTCAGATCCATGATCCCGCTCATGCCCTGCACGATAAAGTCATACCCTGCTCGCGCGGCATAGGGGCCGTCATGGCCAAACCCGGTGATGGAGCAATAGACAAGGGCCGGATTGGCCTCCTTCAGACTGTCGTAATCGAGGCCAAACCTGGCAAGGCTGCCGGGTTTGAAATTCTCGATCACCACGTCTGCCTCGGCGATCATGGCGTGGACCTTCTTCAGGTCCGCCGCACGTTTGAAATCGGCCACCATCGTGTCCTTGCCCCGATTGGCGGCGTGGAAGTAGGCAGCATCCTTGCTGCCATCGGACCGATCGATGAAAGGCGGACCCCATTGCCGCGTATCGTCGCCATCCGGCCCTTCGACCTTGTGCACTTCTGCACCCAGATCGGCCAGAACCTGTCCAGCCCAGGGGCCTGCAAGAATGCGGGCGAGTTCGACGACCTTGACGCCGCTAAGAGGAGATTCGCTCATGGGCGCGCTCTACGCTGCGCGGCGCATCGGGTAAACGACTGCTTCATCATGCAGTCCCCACGGCGCCCGAGATTTCAAGCTGCAGCGACAGTAAATGCGCGCGATTGCCATAACAGAGGTTTGCGGGTTAATTCGCCCTATGAGTGCGCAACCGCTACCCTCTCCAGAAGAATGTGATCTTGGAAATCGGACGTCAGTGCGTCTTGTCTGCGTGCAAACCATGCGCCGCCAAATCGGGGGCGCATGGTGAAATTTGCTATCGCCCTGTTCCTGCTCGCAGTAGTCGCGCTGGCTGTCTCCTACATGATCTCCCCGTTGCGGACGTTCAACACGCTGGTGCCCAAGGACAAGGGCAGCAGCAAGGTGGCAGAGGGACAGGCATACGGCAGCGACAGGCGGCAGATGCTGGATATCTACGCCCCCGCCGACACAAGCCAAGCCGCGCGCCCGGTGGTGGTATTTTTCTACGGTGGCAGTTGGAACAGCGGCACGCGCGCCGGATATAATTTTGCCGGACGCGCGTTGGCATCGCGCGGCTTCGTGGTGGCCGTGCCGGACTATCGCCTCGTACCGGAAATTCACTTCCCTGCATTCATCGAGGACGGCGCCGCTGCAGTTCGCTGGGTGCGGCAGAACATCGCAAACTACGGCGGCGATCCGGATCGCATCGTGCTGATGGGCCATTCCGCCGGAGCACACATCGCCGCCATGCTGGCAACCGATCCGCAATGGCTGGAGGGTGATCGCGGGTTCGTTCAGGGGCTAGTGGGTCTGGCTGGCCCCTACGATTTCTTTCCGTTCGACACTGCCGCCTCTGTGGAGGCATTTGGCGACTGGCCGCGCAGCGAAGAGACCCAGCCGATCACCTTTGCCGATGGAAGCGCCCCGCCAGCCCTACTGCTGACCGGCGCGGAGGATACGGTGGTAAAGCCCCGCAACAGCGAGGCATTGTCGACCACGCTTACAGATGCAGGCGTAGGGGCCGAGATGGTGACCTATCCCGGCGTCGATCATATCGACATTCTCGTTGCGCTGTCCCGCCCCCTGCGTGGCCGTGCCCCGGTGCTGGAGGATGCCAGCCGGTTCATCGCAAACGTCACCGGCGGCGAGGGAGCCGCGCGCCAATCCGAAGATACCGCGCCAGTGCGCACCAGAGGTTTGGCAGAACGTCCCGGCCTGCGCTAGGGCATCGGGCAAAGGAGATTCATCATGCAGCTAGGCCGTTTCAACCATATCGGTGTCGCCGTGCCCAACCTCGACGAAGCCATCGCATTCTACCGCGATGTGCTGGGCGCAACCAAGATCACCGAACCGTTCGACCTGCCCGAACAGGGCGTGAAGGTCTGCTTCGTCAACACTCCCGGCCACGCGGGCACCGAGGGGACTCAGGTGGAACTGCTGGCTCCGCTGAGCGAGGAATCGCCCGTCACCAATTTCATCGCCAAGAATCCCCTGGGCGGCCAGCATCACGTGTGCTTCGAAGTGTCCGATATCGAGGCGGCGCGCGCCGAATTCGAAGCTGCGGGGAAGCGAATCCTCGGTCCCACGCGCATCGGTGCGCATGGCACGCCGATCTTCTTCCTCCATCCTAAGGACATGCTGGGCCAGCTGACAGAGATCATGGAAAGCCCGAAAGACGGCGTGTCTCATTGATCTCCAGACTCGGCTTCTCGGTCGAGGAACTGCTGCCAAAGGCGCGTGGTGGCGGTACGCTGAAAATGGGGCTGCTGGCGCTGAGTGAGGACGAATGGCTTCAGCCCGAACCCGACCTTGCCGCGCGCAATGCCGCCTTCGATGCGCATCCTGACAGCGTGCAGCTTACGCCGGACGCCGAGCCGGCAGGCACTGAACTTGCCACCATTCTGGGCACGAGCGGCGGCCTGGAAGGTGCAGCACGCGGCGCGCACGAGGATATGTGTCTGCTGACGACACAAGGTTCAGGCGATGTCTACCGCCTGATCGGTGCGGCAGTGGCATGGCCTACGGACTGGCACCCGGCGGACAAGCTGGGCCTGCCGCTGGTGGCACTGCATGCGCCGATTCACGGGTTCAGGCAGCAGCTTGGAAGCGCGGTCGATCATTTCATGGCAAAGCTGCGACCCGGCCGTATATTCGGCCGTTGCAACTGGTTCGTCACCCCGACGCCCGCGATGCGCTGGATCGATACCGCGCCATCGCACGAAGCCTTTGCCACCGTCACCCCCGACAACGCGGGCGAAACGCTGTACGTGCGGTGCGAACGGCAAACCCTGCGCCGACTTCCCGAAACAGGTGTCATCCTGTTCACCATCGGCGTATACGTGACATCGCTCGGCACGCTGTCGGATGAAAACGTGGCGCGGCTGGCGCATTCGCTGGCCACCATACCGCCCGAAGAGGCCGAGCGGCGCGGTGCGCGCTGGTTTGCGCCGCAACTCAGCGCATATTCAGCCGTGCGAGCGGAAAAGACCGTTGCAAAAGGATAACTCGTGAACCTTGCCTACCCCTTGCTGATGCTGCTCGCCACGCAACACGGTGTCGAGGCCGACGCTGGGGAAGTCGCGCGCGAAACGCGCGATTGTGCGGAGCCGATGACGCAGCAGGCCATGAACTATTGTGCAGCACTGGAATTCGACGAAGCGGACGCGGCGTTGAATGCGCAATGGCGCGAAACTGCAGCAGAGATGCGGCGGCTGGATGCCGCCAGCACCCCGGACGATGGGCGACCCGGCTATTTCGAACAACTGCTTGCCGCCCAGCGTGCTTGGCTCAGCTACCGTGACGCGCACTGCGCAAGCGAAGGCTATTACGCCCGCGGTGGATCGCTGGAGCCACTGCTGGTTGCCACTTGCAAGACGCAAGTTACCCGCGCCCGCACGCAGCAGTTGCACGAACTGAGCGACAATCCCCGCTAGCGCACGGCGAGGATCTGGCGCACCGCTTCCAGCGCTTCTGCATCATCCACATCGCAAAGGCTTTCGGGCGGCGCATCGAGCGCTGTTAAGCCATCGAGGCTATAGAGTAGCTTCCCCACTCCGCTATCACCCGACAACTCGGTAAACCGTCCAACATCGCCTGGTGCGATGTGCACCGGAACACCGAGATGGCCATCGGGATAGCGTGTGGCGGCAGTGGTCGGACAAGAGGCTAACGTGTGCAATTGATCGGCATCGATCAGCGGCATATCGGCTAGCAACAGCAGGACGCCGCGCAATTGCCGGGCAGCTTCTCGGCAGGCCAGTGCGACGGAAGTGCCAAGCCCTCGCTCCGGTGTCGGATTGGTAATCATGTGCCATCCTTGCGCCGCACTGGCAAAGGCGGGCGGTTGCGGCCTCACCAGGATGACACCAGGCTGCAAACCCGCCTGCGCTACTGCATCGATGGCCCACCGGCCCAGCGGACGGCCAGCACAGTCCGCGTCCAGCTTTCCTCCACCGAACCGGCTGGCAAGACCGGCGGCAAGCACCGCCACCAGCGGCTCGCCCTCAGCGGCTCGCATGGTGGTGCGGGTGGCGAAGTTCGTATGCGCCTGAAATATCCGCCAGGGCCGAGAGCGCGAGGCCAAGCGGTTCGCGGCTGTGTTTCACCGTTCCGATGGGGCTGGCAATGCGCGCGACTTGCTCGGGCGCAAAGCCAAGGGACACCAGTTCCGCCTCCCGCGCCGCGCGGGCAGGCGCCCCACCTTGCGCGCCGATCAGGAAGGCAGGCGTGGTGAGAGCCCATTGCAGGATTGCGCGCTCCCATTCATGATCGTGGAACAGCAGGATAATCGCGGTCCACCGGTCGGCGACGAGGTCATCAGGGATCGTTCCCAGCGACAATGTGCTGCTTTCACGATCGTGCGGTTCGGCGGCAATACCGCAAGCTGCCGCAACCTGCGCCATGGCCGCAAGTTCAGGCCCCTCCCCGAACAACAGAAGCCGCAGCTCCGGCACGTAGCGGCGCTGAGCTAGCGGACTGGGGTCCGGCAACGTTAGCCTTGCCTCCCTTCGCGCGTCGAGCGCCTCGATAGCGTTCTTGCAATCGGCGCGATCGGGATCGGGATCGATCAATATGTCCAGCCCACCGCCGCAGGGCAGGCGAAAATCGATTTGGGGTGAGCCCGCACCATAACGGATCACGCGCCTCTCGCCGCCCTTCTGAACTTCGTTGGCCAGTTCCTGTTCGAGGCAACCGTCTGCAAGGCTGCCGACGATACTGCCGCTGGGAAGCACTGCAAGTTGCGCTCCAAGGCGGCGTGAAAAGCTTCCCTCGATATGGGTGATGGTGCACAGGCCCACGCCCGGCTGGCAGGCCGCACGCAAGGCTGCATGATCGCCTGCGAGGGGAGCCATCATCATACTAATGTTTGCGGGCCGGCATTTCTACAGGATCGATGCCCATGCGCAGGCGCGCCTCTTCAGCGCGCAATTCCCTGAATGCCACCATGGTGTCAATATAACCGCGCCCGCGAGATGTGCCATCAAATTCAGGAACGGGAAGCACTTCAACATGCGTGCAAATGGGGAAGCTGGTCATGAGAAGCTGCTGATTGGTTCCCGAACGGGAGAATGATCCGCCGTACCGTCTGCATCTTGATCTTACTGTATTGAGACGCTAACACACGTTCATCGAACAGGGTGGACGGTTCCTCGATCCCGGTTTCGTGGGCAAGCTCTATCGTGTGAATGCCGGGCAGCCCTTCGAGGGGTTTCTGGTTCGGTTCGATGTCGAAATAGTTGCAAGGGGCTGGGTGCAGTAACCAGTGGCGCAACTACTGGCATGGTCATGAAAAGACGGAGTTGCGGAAGTTACAAATGCTAGGTTGGAACATTTGAAACCATAGTTTAAACCGGTTGTGGGCGCATAGGGGAGTATCGGTAGGAATGGACGGGAATACGTGCAAGGCACGGGCACGGCGCATGACGGTGCTTGCAGTTCCGCTGTTTGCGCTTGGGGCCTGCGCCACGCCGACGGTCGAGATTGCGCAGCCTGATATCGCTGTTCCCGCCCAGTGGCAGATTGCCGACCCCGCTCCTGTCAGTGCCGACCTCACCGAATACTGGACGTTGCTGGGCGATCCATTGCTCAGCGACTTCGTGGAACAGGCCATCCTCGAAAACCGCGATCTGGCACAAAGTGCCGCACGTCTGGAACAGGCGCGTTTTTCGCTGGTGCAGGCGCGGGCAGGTTACCTGCCGTCCGTCTCGGCAACCGGCGGAGTCGATCGCGATGTCGGCGATCTTTCGCGCGACGGCGTGCAGTTCTCGCTTGGCGCGGATGCCGCTTGGGAGTTGGACCTGTTTGGCCAGATATCCGGCAGCGTTGCCGCCGTACGCGGAGAATTGGCCGCGCAAGGCTATTCGTTGGCAGACCTGCAGCGCCTGATTGTGGGGCAAGTCGCCATTGCCACGATCAACGCACGCGCCACGGCAGAGCAACTGGCTATCGCGCGCTCCACGCTGGAGTACCAGGATGACAACTTGCAGATCGCGCGCTGGCGCAACCAGGCCGGTCTGGTTTCCAGCCTTGATGTGGAACAGGCGCGCACGCAGCGCGCGCAGACCGCAGCCACTATTCCGCTGCTGGAAAGCAACCTTTACGCAACCGCCAATTCCATTTCGACGTTGATCGGCGAACCGCCGGGACGGGCGCTGAATGCCATCATCGCGACCGAGCCGGAGCCGGTCCCTGCCCCGCCCCTGCTGGCCGGGTTCGAAGCACCGGCAGAAGTGTTGCGGCGGCGCCCGGATGTTCGCAGCGCAGAGGCCGCGCTGTTTGCCAGCACCGCGCGCATCGGCGTTGCCCGCGCGCAACTGCTGCCGCTGGTGCGCCTCTCAGGCAATATCGGCACCGGTCCCGTTACCGGCGGCAACCTGTTCGACATCGTAACCGGCGGCCTGTTCGCGGGGGTCAGCCAGTTGATCTTCGATGGCGGACGCACGGCTGCCCAGGTCGATATTGCACAGGCCGGGGCCGATGTTTCGCTGGCAGCGTGGGAGCAATCGATCCTGAACGCGCTGGAAGACGTGGAAACCGCTGCAGTAGATCAGCGCACCTCGGACGAGCGTGTCGCCATCAATGAGGAGGCGCTGGATGCTGCCGAGAATTCCGCTCTTCTGGCGCGCAGCCAGTATCAGGCGGGCCTCACCGATTTTCGCACCCTGCTGACGGCCGAGAACCAACTGCTCTCCGCCCGTAACCAGCTGGTTGCCGCCCAGGCCGACCGTGCCATCGCCTTCGTCCGACTGACGCAGGCGCTGGGCGGCGGGTGGACCATCTCCGATTACGATCTCCCGCCAGTGGCCAGTAGCGCCCCGGCGGATAACGACAGGACCGCGCAATGAGCCAGACCGACTCCGAAACTGAACAGGACATCGGCGAGTATCTCGACACCGGCAAGCCGCGCAAATGGTACAAGCGCCGCTGGGTATGGGTAATCGCGGTGCTTGTGCTGGCGCTGATCCTGATTTCCACGGTGGTTTCGAATGACGAAGCAGGTCCGGATTACATCACCACCGAGGTGGAAGAGCGTTCGCTTGACCTCACCGTAACCGCGACGGGCAACTTGCGCCCTACCAACCAGGTGGAAGTCGGCTCCGAAGTTTCCGGCAGGATAGATGCCGTACTGGTTGACGTGAATGATGTCGTCTCGCGCGGGCAGATTCTTGCCCGGATCAACACCGATGTGATCCAGGATCAGATCACGCAGGGCCGCGCCAATCTCAACGCCGCCCGCGCCGCCGTGGTGCAGGCGCAAGCCACGCTGGATGCGGACACCGCCCAGCTTGAGCGATTGCGCGAAGTGCGGCGTCTGTCCGATGGCCGCGTACCCGCAAAGGCAGAGATGGAACAGGCCGAGGCTGCCGTGAACCGGGGCCGCGCGGCGGTTGCCAGCGCCCGCGCCAATGTTTCCAGTGCGCAGGCGCAACTTTCCAGCGCGCAGACCAACAGCGACCGCGCCGTGATACGCTCTCCCGTGTCGGGCGTGGTGTTGGCCCGGCAGGTGGAGCCGGGGCAGACCGTGGCCGCCAGTTTCAACACCCCGACCCTGTTCGTGCTGGCAGAAAACCTCGCCACCATGCAGCTGCGCGTGGATATTGACGAAGCCGACGTGGGCGAAGTGCAGCCCGGCCAGGAATCGACCTTTACCGTTGATGCCTATCCCGGCCGCCGCTTTCCTGCAGTCGTGGAGCGGGTGGATCTTGCCTCCAACAATATCGCACTCGCCAGCCAGCAGCAGCAGAGCAACCAGGTGGTCAGCTATGAAGCGCGGCTGATCGTGGGTAACGATGAAGGCCTGCTGCGCCCCGGCATGACGGCCACGGCCACCATCGCCACCACGAACACCGGCAATGCAATGCTGGTACCCAACGGTGCGCTTCGCTTCGACCCCAATGAGGAAGACGAAGAAGGAGGCATCTTCGGTGATCCGCAATTCGGGCTGGAAGGCGAGGACACTGCAACCATCGGCGTTGGCAGCCGCCAGACGGTTTACGTGGTGCAGGAAGACGGCGCGCTGCGCTCCATCGAAGTCGTGACCGGACAGAGCGATGGCCGCCAAACCGTGGTGACATCGGACGAGTTGGAAGTTGGCATGGAAGTGGTCACCGGCATCAGGGCTATGCAGCAGTGACATCGCCTGCCGCCCCTGTCGCCGAAGCGGCTGCCGCCTACACAGAGCGCGATGCCCTGGCGCTGATCGAGATGGAAGACATCACCAAGTCCTTCGGTCAGGGGGCTGCGGCTTTCCAGGCACTGAAGGGGGTGGACCTGTCCATCGATCGCGGCGATTTCGTCGCGGTCATGGGGCCATCAGGTTCCGGCAAGTCCACGACCATGAACATTCTGGGCTGCCTCGACGTGCCCACCAGCGGCCGTTTCCGCTTTCGCGGCGTGGAAGTGCAGGATCTCTCGCGCGATCAGCGCTCGCTGCTACGGCGGCGCTATCTTGGTTTCGTGTTTCAGGGCTTCAACCTGCTCGCGCGCACCAGCGCGCTGGAAAACGTGGAACTCCCCCTGCTCTATCGCGGCGAAACCAAGAAGCAGCGACGCAAGGCTGCGGAACGTTCGCTCGATCTTGTCGGCCTGCTGCCATGGGCAGATCATACGCCGGCGGAACTGTCCGGCGGACAACAGCAGCGCGTGGCCATCGCCCGCGCCCTGGTGACCGATCCCGACGTACTGCTGGCGGACGAGCCGACGGGCAACCTTGACACCGAACGCTCGCTGGAAATCATGGAACTGCTGACCGATCTCAACAAGACCGGTATCACGATCCTGATGGTAACCCATGAGGAGGAGATGGCGCAGTTCGCCAAGACCATCGTGCATTTCCGCGACGGTTTGGTGGAACGTGTCGAACGCGGCCTGAAGGCAGGGGCACCTGCCGCATCGCCGCATGGGGAGCACGCCTAATGTTGCGGATGACCTTCGCCACATTCCTGCTGGCCTTGCGCGAAATCCGCCGCCATCTGCTGCGCAGTTTCCTGACGACGCTAGGCATCATCATCGGCGTCGCCGCGGTCATCACCATGGTGACGCTGGGCCGCGGGTTGACGGCCAACGTGCAGGAAGAGGTTTCGGGCCTGGGTTCCGACGTCTTCATCGTGTTCCCCACCCGCGTCGATCCCAACACCGCCCCTCCGCCGTTCGACGATGCGGATATCCGCGCCGTGGAGAACCAGATTGCCGGGATAGAGAACGCCGCCGGATCGGTCAGCACCAACACCACCGCGTTTCACAACGGGCAGGACTGGGCCACCAGCGTGGAAGGTGCGGACATGGAGTTCTTCCGCGCCCAATCGATAGAGATCACCGAAGGGCGCGGCTTCAACGAACAGGACGAGGCGCGGGGCGAGAGCGTGTGCATCATCGGCCCCAAGGTGGTGGAAGAGATTTTCGTCGAAGATCAGGTGATCGGCGAAGAGATGCGGCTGGGCAATGTCTCCTGCCAGGTGATCGGCGTGATCGAGGAGCGCAGCAATTCCGTGGGCGGTGGCGATGCGAACGATGTCGTCTTCATGCCCCTGAAAACCGTGCAGCGCCGCTTTATCGGTAATGCCGACGACGTGCAGTTCTTCGTGGTGAAATACGATCCCACCTATTCCACCGCCACCATCCAGCAGCAGTTGATAGACCTGCTGCGCGAGCGCCGCGTGATCCAGGAAGGCGAGGAAAACAATTTCAACATCGTCGATACCGCCGAGATCAGCGATACCGTGAACAACATCACAGGCACCATGACTGCCGTCGTTACCATGATCGCTGCGATCAGCCTGCTGGTGGGCGGCATCGGCATCATGAACATCATGCTGGTATCGGTTACAGAGCGCACGCGCGAGATCGGTATCCGACTCGCCATCGGTGCACTGGCGCGAGAAGTGCGACTTCAGTTCCTCACGGAAGCGGTGGTGCTGTGCTGTTTCGGCGGATTGATCGGCATTGTTTTGGCGTTGGGTCTGTCGATCATGCTGGCAGGCGCGGCTGACTTGCCGTTCATCTTCGATCCCGTGGTGAACGCGCTCAGCTTCGTGTTTTCGGCCATCATGGGCATCGTCTTCGGATACTACCCCGCCCACCGCGCCAGCAAGCTGGACCCGATCGACGCCCTGCGGCACGAATAGGCCCAGCTTGCGGCACCTGATCAGGCGGTGTCGACCAGCACCACTTCGCTGTCTTCGAGAGCCGTGATCCGCAAGATATCGAGATCGGCAATGGCGATGCCGTCACGAGCCTCGGCAATTTCGCCCTCTATCTCCAGCTTGCCGGTGGCAGGCACCAGATACCCTTTGCGGCCGCCAAGGTCGTAGATGACGGTTTCGCCTGCCGCGATGGTAGCGCCCAGCACGCGAGCGTCGGCCTGAATGCGCAGGGCATCGGTATCGTTCTCACGCCCGCTGGCCAGCACATCGAACCGGCCGGACCGGGCATCTTTCGGAAATCTCTTGCTACCCCAGCTCGGCTCGTGGCCCTGCCGGTCGGGCAGGATCCACAACTGGAAGGAATGGGTCTCTTCGTCATCGACGTTGTATTCAGCGTGCTGGATACCGGTTCCTGCCGACATCACCTGCACATCGCCCGCCTCCGTACGGCCTTCGTTGTCAAGGCTATCCTTGTGCGTGATGGCACCTTTGCTGACATAGGTGATGATTTCCATGTTCTCGTGCCCATGCGGCGGAAAGCCCGAACGGGGTGCGATGATATCATCGTTCCAGACGCGCAGTGCGCCCCAGTGCATGCGGCGCTGATCGAAATAATCTGCGAAAGAGAAGTGGAAATTGGCCTTGAGCCAGCCGTGATCGGCCTTGCCCAGTGTATCGAACTTGCGGACTTCGATCATGAGTTATCTCCTTTGGACAGGAGATGGGACGCCCCACGACCGGCGCAATATTCCCGCTTCTTCGGTACGACAAAGCCAGGCTTTAGTACCGATGCGGGTGACAGTGGGGAGGCGGTGCAACCACAGCGCTCCCCGCCCCCGATAAATTTACTCAGCCGGTTATCACGGCTCGGCACTCGCCAAGCCCGATCCGCGCGAAACCGTCCTTTTCGGCATAGGCCGTCATGATGACCTCATCACCGTCTTCCAGGAAGGTGCGTGTCTCGCCGTTTGCCAGGATAATGGGCTTCTTGCCGCCCTGTGTCAGTTCGATCAGGCTGCCCTCGCCGTCCTCTTCACCGCTGGTCAGCGTGCCAGTTCCCAACAGGTCACCAGGCATCATGTTGCAGCCACCAACCGAGTGGTGCGTGACGAGTTGCGCCGCGGTCCAGTACATCGCGGTCATCGGTCCGGTGCTGAGCTGGTGCGGTTCGTCGCCATCCTCGCGCATTTTCGCAGTGCTGATGAACACATCCATGGTTACGCCGAAGGCTCCGGTCTTCTGGTCCTCCTCGTCCGACAGATATTCCAGCGGAGCCGGATCGCCCTCAGGGCGTGGCGGCTGCTGCGTGCGGAAAGGCGCAAGCGCATCCATCGTCACGATCCATGGCGAAATGGTGGAGTGGAAGTTCTTCGCAAGGAAAGGGCCGAGCGGCTGATATTCCCACGCTTGTATATCGCGAGCCGACCAGTCGTTGAGTATCGAGATTCCGGCGATATGCTCTTCGGCCTTGTCGATCGGGATGGGTTGACCCAGTCCATTGCCCTTGCCGATCCAGATGCCCATTTCCATCTCGTAATCCAGCCGCGCGCTTGGTCCGAATGGCGGCTTCCCGCCTTCCTCCGCAGGCTTTTTCTGACCGCTTGGACGCTTCACATCCTTACCCGAAAGGCGAATGGAGGAGGAGCGGCCATGATAGCCGATAGGCACATATTTGTAGTTGGGCAGCAACGGATTGTCCGGGCGAAAGAGGCTCCCGATATTCTCGGCGTGATGAATGCCGGTGTAGAAATCGGTATAGTCCCCGACGGTTGCAGGCACGTAGAGATCGCAATCCTCGGCCTTGTACAACGCGGATTCCAGCGCCTTGCTGTGGTTGTCGTCGGTCAACATGGTGAAAAGAGCATGGCGCAGGGCACGCATGGTTTCCGGCCCGCGTTGCAGCAGATCGTTCAACTTGGGGCCGCTCGCCAACTGGGCAGCGGTGGCAGCATCCAGTTCCAGCGTATCGGCAATATCCGCAAGGTCCAGTATCATGTCACCTATGGCAACGCCCCCGCGCGGTTCGCCGCCCTTGGGTGGGGAGAAGACGCATAGCGGCAGGTTCTGCACCGGGAAATGCGGATGGCCATTCGCGCTTTCCACCCAACTGGTGGCGTCTGCGTCATGGGTGAAATCGGTTTCGATGGTCATGGTAGTTTCGCTTTCTCGAAGCCTTGCCAGCAGGCATCGTAGTCGGATTGGAGCAGGCCGCCGCTCATGGCGAACTGCGTTGTCTGGATAATCGCCCGGCTTTCGAACATGAAAGCCAGCGTATCCTCGATCTTTGTCGGTTTCAGCTCGGCCTCCATCGCCTTGCGCGTGGCTTTTGCATCAGGACCGTGGCCGTTGAACTGATTGTGCAGCGATGCGCCGCCCGGCGCAAAGCCATTACCTTCCTTTGCATCGTATACACCGTGGATCAGGCCCATGAATTCGCTCATCACATTGCGATGAAACCACGGCGGGCGAAAAGTATCCTCAGCCACCATCCAACGCGGCGGAAAGATCACGAAATCGCAATTGGCAGTGCCCGGCATGTCCGACGGGCTGGTGAGGACGGTGAAAATGGAAGGGTCGGGGTGATCGAAGCTGACCGTGCCGATGGTGTTGAAGCGCGCCAGATCATAACGGCAGGGCGCGGAATTACCGTGCCACGCCACCACATCGAATGGCGAGTGGTCGATCGTGGTGGTCCATAGCTTGCCATTGAATTTCTGGACGATCTCGAAGTTTTCGTCACGGTCCTCGAACCACGCGACGGGCACCTCAAAATCGCGCGGATTGGCAAGGCCGTTGGCGCCGATCGGGCCAAGGTCGGGAAGGCGAAAGGGCGCGCCAAAATTCTCGCAAACATAGCCGCGCGATGGCCCCTCCAGCTCGACGCGAAAGCGCATGCCGGCAGGGATCAGCGCGATGGAACCGGGCGACACGTCCATGCGACCAAGTTCGGTAACGATATGCAAGGCACCCTGCTGCGGCACGATCAGCATCTCGCCATCGCTATTCTGGAAGGCGCGCGTATCCATGCTGGCTGTGGCGGCGTAGAGATGGATGCCGATACCGCTGGTGGAGGGATCGCCATTACCGCCGTAGGTGATCAGGCCATCCACGAAATCCACCGCGCCTTCGGGCATGGACAGCGGATCCCAGCGCAAGCGATTGGGCGTGGTGTGACTGCCGTCAGGCGCGGCAAGACGCGCAGCGCCTTCGTAAGGTTGAAAAGCACCATGGGCGGTGGTGGGCCGCATGCGGTAGAGCCAGCTGCGACGGTTCTCTACGCGCGGTACGGTGAAGGCCGTGGTGCTGAATTGTTCTGCATAAAGACCGAATGCCGGACGCTGCGGACTGTTTCGCCCCTTCGGCAGCGCGCCTTCCACAGCCTGCGTCGCGAAATGGTTGAGAAATCCGGTCTGGTAATGCATCCGTTTGGTCTCACCTGAAACTTCTTTTCAGGCCTCATGCCCCTCTTGGCCGTTATTGGCAATGGTCGTAGGGGTACAACGTGTCAAACCGCAGGAGGTGCCGATGAAGCTTTATGGATACTGGCGTAGCTCTACCAGCTATCGTCTTCGCTGCGCCCTGGAACTGAAGGGGCTGGCCTATGAACAGGATCCGGTGAACCTTCTGGAAAGCGCGCAGAAGGGAGAGGCTTTCGCCTCGCGCAATCCCTTCGCGACAGTGCCCATGCTGGAATATGATCGCCGCGATCGCGCACAAAGCATGGCCATTATCGAGTGGCTGGACGAGCGCTTCACCGAAGCTCCCTTGCTGCCGGTAAGCGTTGAGGAACGCTTTACCGTACGCGAACTCGCCTATGCCATCGCCACCGAACTGCATGCGCCGTTGAACCTGCCTGTGCTGAAATACCTCAAGAACGAACTAGGCCATTCGCAGGATGAAATAGACACCTGGTACCGCCACTGGCTTGCCAAGACGCTGGTTCCGGTGGAGCAGCGGCTCGAGCAACTGCAGACGGGCGACTTCCTGTTCGACCGACCGGGCCTTTTCGAAACCGTCCTGATCCCGCAGCTCTATAACGCGCGCCGGTTCAAGTACGACCTTTCAGCCTCACCCCGCATGGTGCAGATCGAGCAGGCTTGCCTGGCGCTGCCCGCTTTCCAGCGCGCCCATCCTGACAGCCAGCCCGACGCAGGCTGAATTGCCAATTTTCCCGAGCTGGCTTGCCCCCTTAGCTATGTAGATTAGATAGGCAGGACAAGGAGAGGTAATTCATGAGCGATATCATCCGCAATCCCGGCAATTCCCCCGACACGCACTGCACGCCGGAGGAATATAAGGCTCTGTACCAGCGGTCTGTAGAGGATGCGGATGCCTTCTGGCTGGAACAGGCCCATGAGCGACTGGATTGGTATCGAAAACCTACCAAGGCCGGTGAATGGTCATTCGATCCGGCCGATATCAAGTGGTTCGCCAATGGTTCGCTGAACCTCTGCCACAATTGCGTGGATCGCCACCTGCCCGAACACGCAGAACGTACCGCGCTGGTATTCGAGCCTGACGATCCCGCCACTGCGTCGCGCAGCCTCACTTACGCCGATCTGCACCGCGAGGTCATGCAGATGGCCAATGCGCTCAAAGCCATGGGGGTGAAGAAAGGCGACCGCGTCACGCTCTATATGCCAATGGTGATCGAAGGCGTGCTGGCCATGCTGGCCTGCGCGCGAATCGGGGCGATCCATTCGGTGGTGTTCGGCGGCTTTTCGCCCGAGGCGCTGGCGGGTCGGCTGGAAGCTTGTGAAAGCCGCTTCGTCATTACCGCCGACGAGGGGCTGCGCGGCACCAAGATCATTCCTCTGAAAGCCAATGTCGATGCCGCATTGAACCTGCCAGGCGTCGCAGTGGATGGCGTGCTGGTAATCAGACACACCGGCGGCGAGATCGCGATGACGCAGGGGCGTGACCATTGGTATGCGGACCTTGCCAGCGACGATGATTGCCCGTGCGACGAGATGAACGCCGAAGACCCGCTGTTCATTCTCTACACCTCCGGCTCCACCGGGAAGCCCAAGGGCGTGGTTCACACCACCGGCGGCTATGCGCTGTGGTGCGCCGCCACCTTCCATTACACCTTCGATTACCAACCGGGCGAGGTGTTCTGGTGCAGCGCCGATATCGGTTGGGTTACCGGCCACTCCTACGTCACCTACGGACCGCTGCTGAATGCGGGCACCAGCGTGGTATTCGAAGGCGTGCCGAACTATCCCGATCACGGCCGTTTCTGGGACGTGATTGCCAAGCACAAGGTCAACATCTTCTACACCGCCCCCACCGCTATCCGCGCCCTGATGCGCGAAGGTGACGACTGGGTTAAGCAGCATGACCGATCCTCCTTGCGTATCCTTGGCACGGTGGGTGAACCCATCAATCCCGAGGCATGGCGCTGGTATTACGAGGTGGTGGGCGAGAGCCGCTGCCCGATCGTCGATACCTGGTGGCAGACCGAAACGGGCGGACACATGATTACCACCCTACCCTATGCCCACGACATGAAACCCGGAAGCGCGGGCAAGCCGTTCTTCGGCGTGCAACCCCTGCTGGTCGACAATGAAGGGCAGCCACTTGAAGGCGCGACCGAGGGCAACCTGTGCATCTCCGCAAGCTGGCCGGGGCAGGCGCGTACCGTTTACGGCGATCACGATCGCTTTATCGAGGCCTATTTTTCCACTTTTCCCGGCCGCTATTTCACCGGTGACGGATGCAAGCGCGATGTTGATGGCTATTACTGGATCACGGGCCGCGTGGACGATGTGATCAACGTGTCGGGTCATCGCATGGGTACCGCCGAAGTGGAAAGCGCGCTGGTGCTGCATCCCAAGGTGGCAGAGGCCGCCGTGGTGGGATATCCGCATGAAGTGAAGGGCCAGGGCATCTATTGCTACGTTACCACGATGGAAGGCGTGGAAGCGTCGGACGAACTCCACGCCGCATTGAGACAGCAGGTTCGCAAGGAAATCGGGCCTGTTGCATCGCCCGATCACATCCATTTCACCGACGGCTTGCCCAAGACACGCAGCGGCAAGATCATGCGCCGCATCCTGCGCAAGATCGCCGAGAACGACTACGGCGCGCTAGGCGATACTTCCACGCTGGCAGACCCTTCGCTGGTGGATCGGCTGATCGAGGGGCGGCAGAACCGCTAAGCGGCCCATTATATGTCCTAGTGCATGTGGGGCTTTTGCGCCCCGCGTGGCACACGAATATCGTCCACCAGTTTACGGATACTGGCCGGCGGCGCCTTGGTAAGCGCCGCCACAGTGGTCGCCACCGCGAAGTTGATGACCATGCCGACCACGCCGATCCCTTCTGGCGAGATGCCGAGCAGCCAGTTCGCTTCCACATTCGCGGCAGGCTCCAGCAGCTTGAACCAGGCGATATAGAGGAAGGTGAAGGCAAGGCCGCTCACCATTCCGGCAATCGCGCCTTCCCTGTTCATGCGCATGGAAAATATGCCCATGAAGATCGCCGGGAACAGGCTGGCGGCGGCGAGACCGAAAGCAAAGGCCACCACTTGCGCCACCCAGCCCGGTGGATAGACGCCCAGATAGCCCGCCACCACGATGGCCGCCGTCGCAGCAACGCGCGCGGCCAGCAATTCTCCCTTTTCCGATATTTCGGGCCGAAATGTCTTCTTCAGCAGGTCATGGCTGATGCTTGAAGATATCACCAGCAGCAACCCTGCGGCTGTCGATAGCGCGGCTGCAAGACCGCCCGCTGCCACCAGCGCGATGACCCATCCGGGAAGCCGCGCGATTTCCGGGTTGGCCAGCACCATGATGTCGCGATCGACATAGACTTCGTTCGCATTATCGGTTTCAGCGTTCTCCAGCAGCCGTTCGCCCGAAGCGCCCTGCCCGCTCTCGTTGAACACCGGCGCGCCCTCGAAAGGATCGCCGGGCCGGTATTGCATCCGCCCGTCGTCATTCTTGTCGCGCCAGGCGATCAGGTCGTTCGCTTCCCAGTTGGTGAACCATTCGGGAGCTTCGGAATAGCTTTGTTCGTTCACCGTATCGATGAAATTCAGGCGGGCAAAGGCGCCCACCGGCCCTGCCGTCACATAGAGCAGGGCGATAAACAGCAGCGCCCAGCCCGCAGATTTGCGCGCATCCGATGCCTTGGGAACGGTGAAGAAGCGCACGATTACGTGGGGCAGGCCCGCCGTCCCCACCATCAGCGCCATGGTAATGCAGAAGATGTCGATCGTGGATTTGGAGCCTTCGGTATAGGCGGCAAAGCCAAGGTCGGTCAGCACCAGGTCCAGCTTTTGCAGCACATACAGGCCGCTGCCATCGTTCACCTCGCTTCCCAGACCCAGCGCAGGCAACGGGTTGCCGGTAATCAGGAAGCTGATGAAGAACGCGGGCACCATATAGGCAAAGATCAGCACACAAAATTGTGCGACTTGCGTGTAGGTGATGCCCTTCATACCGCCGAGTACGGCATAGATGAAAACGATGCCCATCCCGATCACCACACCCCACAAAATTGGCACATCGAGAAAGCGGCTGAACACGATGCCCACGCCGCGCATCTGCCCGGCGATATAAGTGAAGCTGATGAAGATCAGGCAGATAACCGCTACCACGCGCGCGGTCTTCGAGTAATACCGCGTGCCTATGAAGTCGGGCACGGTGAACTCGCCGAACTTGCGCAGGTACGGGGCCAGCAACAGCGCCAGCAGCACATAGCCGCCGGTCCACCCCATCAGGTAGACACTGCCATCGTAACCAAGGAAAGCGATCAGACCGGCCATAGAGATGAAGCTGGCCGCACTCATCCAGTCGGCAGCCGTCGCCATTCCGTTCACTACCGGGTTTACCCCGCCGCCTGCGACGTAGAATTCGCTGGTGGAGCCCGCGCGGCTCCAGATAGCGATGGTGATGTATAGCGCGAAGCTGAGGCCGACGAAAATGTAGATCAGTGTCTGCGTGTCCATGCTGCCCGCCTCAGCCATCGTCATCATCGACATCGAACTTGCGCTCGATACGGTGCATGGCGACCACGTAGACAAGGATCAGTACGAGAAACACGTAGATCGCGCCTTGCTGCGCAAACCAGAACCCCAGCGGATATCCGCCAATGCTGAACTGATCGAGGAAGTCGCGAAACAGAATACCGGCTCCGAAAGAAGCCGCGAACCAGATACTCATCAAAACGACAAGCAGTCGGATGTTGGCTCGCCAATAGGCTTTTCGCATCGGGCTCTGTTCTTCCGAAAACGGCTCAGAGCCTCGTTTTTCCGGCCTATCCATCTCATACTCCCCCGCGTGCCGATTTCCGGCAATTTGCCACGCCTATAGCATGCAGGCGAGGACTGTCAGCAGTCGAATTGTCGTTCGGCTAGCGGTTATCGCCCTTCCCCTTGCCCGCGCCCCTCAGGGCTACGCCGAATGTCTAGCCGGTCAGGGCTTCCAGCGCCTTTCGATCGACAATTTCAACCGTGCGGCGGGTTGGCAGATCGATCACACCACTGCGCTTGAAGAAGGTCATCTGGCGACTGACGGTTTCTATGGTCAGGCCAAGAACATCCGCCACCTGCTGCCGTGAGAATGGAAGGTCGAAACACTGAAGGGGGGTATCGCAGGGCTGTTGGCATCCACTTTCCACGAGCCTGTCCGACATTTCGAGCAGGAAGGCGGCGACTTTTTCCGTTGCGGTCTTGCGTGCCAGCAGCACCATCCATTTGCGCGTCCTGCCCAGCTCGCCCAGCGTACGCTCCAGCAGCTTGTGCTCCAGCCCGGGATGCTCGCTGGCAAAGCGATCGAAGTCGCCCCGCGCGAACACGCACACCTTCGCCTGGGTGAGTGCCGTTACCGAATGGTCCGCTGCACCCGCGAAAGGCCGCCCGATGAAATCAGACGGATAGACCACCCCCACTATCTGCTCTCGCCCATCCTCAGTGGATGATGACAGCTTCAGCACGCCTTCGATCACGTTGGCGACCAGAACGGATTCGTCACCTTCCCAGATCAGCGGTTCACCCGCCTCCAGTATCCGGCGTCGCCCCATGCTGTTGAGCACGGCCAATTCTTCAGTACCAAGTCCGGCACAGATGGCGCGGTTCCGAACAACACAGGTATCGCATGCAGCCATGTCGATGCGCTACCACTTGCCGGCTATCGCCTCAATAATAGAGACGCAGGCCCTCAGCGAAAACCGGCCCTTCGCCGGGCGTGAATGATCGCCATACAACGGGGAAGGCCGCACAGTAGGGCAGGCTTGGCGTTTATGGCGGCGTTCAGCGTCTTGCCGAACGACAGCGGCGCAACCACCTGCCAGCCCCCCCTCTAGCGTCAAATGGGCCGTGATCTGATCGACACCTTCGGCCAGCAGATTGTGCAGTCGCACTGGCGCGAGAAGGTCCGTAAGTCGATGGCAGGCTGTTTGAACCGCGCGGCAGGCCAAGGCGTTTTGTATCAGATCGACATACCAGTCGCCGCTCCGGGTCGATTGTCGCGCATCAGGCTGAGACGATGCTGAACCTGCGGCGCTGCGAGAAGGTCTGCCAGCGGCGCTTCCAGGCGCCTTCGCCAGTTGGGATGTTCGGCAACGGTGCCGGGAATATTGGGTTGCTCGATCAGTCCCAGCAAATCCTCCAGCGTGACGATTGCCAGCGCGCATGGTGTGCCTGCAATATGCGCGAGTGCGGCATCCACGAAAGCTTGCAGATCGGATGCGCTGGGACGCGGTGTATCCCCTGCCAGCGTGGACCACAGCAGGCCGCGATCCCATTCGCGAATGTGCTGGGCGTCGGCGAGGGTGACATCCGGTGGCAACCGACCGAGCCGGTCCGTCCATTCAAGATCACGACCGCTCCACCAACCCGCCAGCGTTTGCGTGTCATGCGTGCCGCTCATCGCTGCTGCCTGCGGATCGTAATCGCGCGCGCCGATGAAGCCGTGGTCCTCTGCCCGCTCGAACCACAGAACCCGCATCCCCAGCATCGCGCGCTGCGCTATGGCCTGGGAAAAACTGTGGGGTGCGGTGCCAAGATCCTCCGCAATCACGAAAGCGTTGGCCAGATGCGCTTCCAGCGTCAACAAGCGCAGCAAATCGTCGAACGGGTAGGCAAGGTAGGCGCCGTCCGCCGGACCTCCGCCCTCCGGGATGACCCACAGCCGGGCAAGACCAAAGGCATGATCGATCCGCAACCCGCCGCCATGTGCCAGCGCCGCGCGGATCATGGCGATCCACGGGGCATAGCCGCTGCGCCGCAACCCCTGGGGGGAGAAGCTGGTGATCGACCAGTTTTGCCCGTGCGGGCCGAGTGGGTCGGGCGGCGCGCCGATGGTAAGACCCCGCAGCATGGTATCCCCCACGGCCCAGCAATCGCTACCTCCGGGATCGACACCCACCGCAAGATCACCCACCAAACCGATGGTCATGCCAGAGGCCAATGCGCAGTCTTGTGCGGCAGCAAGACTCTGACGGGTCAGCGCTTGAACGAAAAGGTGGAACTCCACCTCGACGGCATTTTTTGCGGCAAAGCTGGCGACCGATCGGTTATCGGGATTCTGGAAGCGAGCGGGCCAGTCGCGCCAACCTTTCGCGCCGCCGGGACGGAAATGGCAATCCAGCGCATCGAATATCGCATGGAGGCGGTGCGCCGCGTCAGGTTCGCCAATGACTTCCGCCCTTTTTACAGCGGAAAGACTTTCGAACAGACTTCGCAACCGGGAAAGCCGCGCAGGCAGGGCGTTGGGCCAGTCGATCAATTGATCGCCGTCCGTTTCATCGGCAAGGTGCGGTTGGCCTAGCGAGGCCGGGTCGGCCATTGCACCGTTTAGGAAGATCCGGCTGGATGGGGAATAAGGGCTGAACCCTTCGCCGTTGCCCGGAAACAGCGCATGGACAGGGTTGATCGCCACTGCATCGACACCTGCCCTAGCCAGAGCCTCTACCGCCATGGCCAGATCACCGAAGTCGCCGAGATTGGAAGGATGCTCTCCGCGCAACGCAGGGACTTGCAGCGAGACGCCCCACGGCTTTCGATCCTCCATCGGAGGCTGCGGACATTCCAGGGGCGCGACCGCCAGCCGGGCTTGAACCCCGTCGACACGGCAATCGTAATATCCCGGCACGGCTGGTGCGATTGGCAGGCCATCGCGCAACTCCAACAATTCGTCTGGGCCGTTCGTCTCGACAATCTCGACGCTCTGGAAGCCATGCGGCACGTTGATCGGCCGACCGGCATCGGCAACCAACAGCGCTGGAACGCTTTCCCGCTCGCGTTGGAGAGCCTTCATGCTGCTGGCAATCTGCCGGGGAGAACCTGTCTTGTAACCAAGGGCAGTCAGGATCGCTGTCAACGTGGCGTCGGACACCACGTGTTCGCGCCCGTCCACATCGCGCCACTGACGTTGCAGCCCCGCAGCTTCGGCCAACGTATGTAACGGCTCTAACTTGTCACTCATTGCTGTTCCTTAGCGTACCGGGCAGAACATTGACCGACACGGTGGAAACCGCAACAGGAATGCTGCGTTGCACAACTTTATCCCTCACCCCCGGTCTTGCCAATTGCGCAGTGCAAAAAAACCTGACTAGGTGCTTGGGGGAGAGGTGCAACCGAGCCGCCGCGATACCCGCATTCGCGGCGACCACGGGCCAGATCAAGGATTTCTATTCAAGTGAACACACCCTCGCACCCCGGCAATGATGAAATCGATGCCTTGATTATCGACGCCCTGCGCCATCGCGTAGGCAAGGACGAGCGGGCGGCCAGACCGCACGACTGGTATACCGCTACGGTCTATGCCTTGCGGGACAAGGTGATCGACCGCTGGATGGAAAGCACGCGGCGCACTTATGCCGATGGGGCGAAAAGGGTTTACTACCTCAGCCTTGAATTCCTTATCGGACGGCTGCTGCGCGACGCGGTGAACAACCTTGACCTGCGCGGCGCGCTGGAACGCGCCTTGAACAAGCATGGCTTCGATCTTGCTGAACTGGAAGAGCAGGAGCCTGACGCGGCGCTGGGCAATGGCGGGCTTGGACGTCTCGCGGCCTGCTTCATGGAGAGCCTCGCGAGCCTCGACATCCCGGCTTACGGCTATGGCATCCGCTATGTAAACGGCATGTTCCGCCAGCGGATCGACGACGGCTGGCAGGTCGAACTGCCCGAAACCTGGCTTTCGCATGGCAATCCGTGGGAATTCGATCGCCGCGAAAGCGCCTACCGCATCGGCTTTGGCGGAGAGGTCGTCAGCTACGGCGATAACGATGGCGTGGGCGTGGAATGGCAACCGGCCGAAATGGTGGAAGCCTCTGCCGTCGATACGCCGGTGGTGGGCTGGCGCGGCAAGCGGGTGAACACGCTCCGCCTGTGGACCGCCAATGCGCTGGACCCGATCAAGCTCGATGCCTTCAACGCAGGCGATCACGTGGGCGCTCTGGAAGGCGAGGCGCGCGCTGCCAGCCTCGTGCGCGTGCTGTATCCGGCTGATTCGCACCGGGCCGGACAGGAACTGCGGCTGCGGCAGGAGTATTTCTTCTCCGCCGCCAGCATCCAGGACATCCTGCGCCGCCACATGCAGTTCCATGACGATATCCGCACCCTGCCTGAAAAAGCCGCGATCCAGTTGAACGACACGCACCCGGCGGTTGCCGTGGCCGAACTGATCCGCCTGCTGGTCGACGAGCACGGTCTGGAATTCGACGAGGCGCTGGACATAACCCGCCGCACCGTCGCCTACACCAACCACACCCTGCTGCCCGAGGCACTGGAAAGCTGGCCGCTGCCGCTGTTCGAGCGTTTGCTGCCGCGCCACATGCAGATCATCTACGCGCTCAACAGCCGGGTGATGCGCGATGCGCGCAAGGCGCAGATGGACGATCCCGCGGTGGCAGCCATCAGCCTGATCGAAGAGGGCGGCGACCGGCGCGTGCGCATGGCCAACCTTGCCTTCACAGGCGCACACAGCGTTAACGGTGTGGCCGCGCTGCATACCGAACTGATGAAGCAGACCGTCTTCCACGATCTGCATGCGCTCTACCCGGACAGGATCAACAACAAGACCAATGGCGTGACCCCGCGCCGCTGGCTGATGCAGTGCAATCCCGGACTGACCGGCGTGATCCGCGATGCCATCGGTGAGGGCTTTCTGGACGATACGGAGCAACTGGAGAAGCTGAACAAGCTGGCAGGCGATGGTGCGCTGCAAGAGCGTATTGGCGCAGTAAAGCGTGAAAACAAGGTGGCTCTTGCCGCGCATATCAAGGAATTGACCGGCATCCGCGTCGATCCGGACGCCTTGTTCGACGTGCAGATCAAACGCATCCACGAATACAAGCGCCAGCTGCTGAACCTGATCGAGACGGTGGCCCTGTACGACCAGATCCGCAGCCATCCGGAAAAGGACTGGGTGCCACGGGTCAAGATCTTCGGCGGCAAGGCTGCGCCCAGCTATCACAACGCCAAGCTGATCATCAAACTGACCAATGACATTGCCCGGCGGGTCAACTCCGATCCATCGGTATCCGGCCTGCTGAAAGTGGTGTTCGTGCCCAACTACAACGTGTCGCTTGCCGAACGCATCATTCCCGCTGCCGATCTATCCGAACAGATCAGCACCGCCGGCATGGAAGCGAGCGGTACCGGCAACATGAAGTTCGCCCTGAACGGCGCGCTGACGATCGGCACTCTGGACGGCGCCAATATCGAGATCAAGGACCGGGTGGGCGACGAGAATATCGTCATCTTTGGAATGACTGCCGATGAAGTCGCCGAGAAGCGCGCCAATGGCTACAATCCGCGCGAAGTGATCGAGGGTTCGGCCGAACTGCACCAAGCGGTGGATGCGATTGCGGGCGGCGTGTTCTCTCCCGACGACAAGGACCGTTACAAGGACTTGATGGGCGGGCTTTACGATAACGACTGGTTCATGGTGGCCGCAGATTTCGATGCCTATGCCGAGGCGCAGCGCGATGTAGATGCCCGTTGGCGCGATTCCGCCGGATGGCGGACGGCGGCCATTCGCAACATCGCCAACGTCGGCTGGTTTTCTTCCGACAGGACGATTGGCGAATATGCGCGAGACATCTGGGACGTGTTGTAAAACCGGCAGAAACCTTGGGCCAAAATCGAGCGCGAAGCGTTTAGGTATTTATAAACGTCGCGTCGTGTTGCACAGTGCGACACGCAAGGGGAAGCTGTTGAAACCGCCGCCGGAAGCAATAGACGCCTTATTTGCCGGTAAGCACGCCGACCCCTTCTCATTGCTTGGTCCGCACGATGGCCCCGAAGGGACGTTCACCCGTGCCATGCTGCCGGGCGCCGAGAAGGTTGAGACGTTCTCGCTGCGCGGCGGCAAGCTAGGCACTTTGAAGCGCGTCGATGATCGCGGACTGTTCGAGGGCAAGCTGCGTGGCCAGCCTAAACCGGTGAAGTACCGCTGTCAGGGTGGCGGCGCAGAGTGGTGGATTACCGATCCCTACAGTTTCGGCCCCGTCCTCGGCCCGGTGGACGATTTGCTGATCGCGCAAGGCAGTCATTTCCGCCTGTTCGACAAGCTTGGCGCGCACCTTGTCGAGCACGAAGGCTGCACAGGCGTGCATTTTGCGGTGTGGGCGCCCAATGCGCGCAACGTCAGCCTGGTGGGCGATTTCAACGATTGGAATGCCACCCGCCATCCCATGCGGCACCGTGTCGATATCGGTGTCTGGGAACTGTTCCTGCCCGACATTGGCGAAGGCCGCGCCTACAAGTACCGGATCGTGGGGCCGGATGGCGAAGAGCAACCTCTGAAGGCCGATCCCTTCGCCTTCGCCAGCGAACTGCGCCCCAGCACAGCCTCGATCACCGCAAGGCCAGCAAAAACCGATTGGGGCGATGACGCCCATCGCAAGCATTGGTCCAGCGTCGATCCCCGGCGCGAGGCGATCTCGATTTACGAGGTCCACCCCGGATCGTGGCAGCGTGACGAGAGCGACTGGTTTTTAAGCTGGGACACGATTGCGGAGCGGCTAATTCCCTATGTTGCCGACATGGGCTTCACCCACATCGAATTTCTTCCGGTATCCGAACACCCGTACGATCCCAGCTGGGGCTATCAAACCACCGGGCTTTACGCGCCCACTGCGCGCTTTGGCGGGCCGGACGGGTTTGCCCGCTTCGTGGATGGCGCGCACCGGGCCGGCATTTCTGTCCTGCTGGACTGGGTGCCTGCGCACTTCCCGATCGACGACCATGGCCTAGCAAACTTCGATGGCACTGCGCTGTACGAACATGCCGACCCCAGGCTGGGCTTTCACCCCGACTGGAACACCGCGATCTACAACTTTGGGCGGCGAGAGGTCAGCAGTTTCCTCGTCAACAACGCGCTGTTCTGGGCGGAGCGTTACCACATCGACGGTCTGCGCGTGGATGCTGTCGCATCGATGCTGTATCGGGATTATTCACGCGAAGATGGCGAGTGGATACCCAATGCAGAGGGTGGCCGCGAGAACTGGGAAGCGGTGGATTTCCTGCGTTCCATGAACCGCGCCGTTCACGCCAGTCATCCCGGCATCCTTACGATTGCAGAAGAATCGACAAGCTGGCCCGGCGTCTCGCAACCTGCGTTCGAAGAAGGTCCGCGCACCAGCCTTGGTTTCGGCTTCAAATGGAACATGGGCTTCATGCACGATACCCTGCAGTACATGGCGCGAGACCCGGTGCACCGGAAACATCATCACGATGAAATCACTTTTGGTCTGGTCTATGCCTTCAGCGAGAATTTCGTCCTTCCGCTGAGCCACGACGAGGTCGTTCACGGCAAAGGCAGTCTGCTTGCGAAAATGAGTGGTGACGACTGGCAGCAGTTCGCCAATCTGCGTGCCTATTACGGGCTGATGTGGGGGTATCCCGGCAAGAAGCTGCTGTTCATGGGGCAAGAGTTCGCTCAGCGCCGCGAATGGAGCGAGGCGCGTGCGCTGGACTGGCACCTGCTGGATGCCCCCGCGCACGAGGGTGTGCAGAGCCTCGTCCGCGATCTGAACAATCTCTACAGGTCCAGGCCGGCCTTGCACGCGCGCGACTGCGAGGGCGAAGGTTTCGAATGGCTGGTGGCCGATGACGCGAATGCATCCGTGTTTGCCTGGCTGCGCAAATGTGCGGGAGAGCCGCCGGTCGCCGTCATCTGCAACATGACGCCGATGCTGCATGATAGTTATGGCCTGGGTCTGCCAGTGGACGGCACATGGGCGGAAATCCTTAACACCGATGCGCGCGAATATGGCGGCAGCGGCAAGGGCAATATGGGCGAAATTACGGTAAAGGGCGGAAGAACCAGCGTCGTCCTCCCGCCGCTCTCCACCATCATGCTGGAATACAAAGGTTAGGCAATCGGGAGAGAAAGCCGATGAGAGAAAGACATTCGCAACCGCTGGCACGTGATGCCATGGCCTATGTGCTGGCAGGCGGAAGGGGCAGCCGCCTGCTGGAACTGACCGACCGACGCGCCAAGCCGGCGGTCTATTTCGGCGGCGTGTCCCGGATCATTGACTTTGCACTTTCCAATGCGATCAACTCGGGCATCCGGCGCATTGGTGTGGCCACGCAGTACAAGGCGCATTCGCTGATCCGCCATATGCAGCGCGCGTGGAATTTCATGCGTCCCGAACGCAACGAAAGTTTCGACATCCTGCCCGCTAGCCAGCGCGTCTCCGAAAGCCAGTGGTACGAAGGCACGGCCGATGCCGTGTTCCAGAATATCGACATCATCCAGGCGCACGCGCCCAAGTACATGATCATCCTTGCAGGCGACCATGTGTACAAGATGGATTACGAACTGATGCTGCGCCAGCACGTGGAAAGCGGCGCGGATGTAACCGTGGGCTGCCTGGTGGTGCCGCGCATGGAAGCAACAGGCTTTGGCGTGATGCACGTCGACAAGGCCGATCGCATTACCGACTTTATCGAGAAACCCGCAGATCCGCCGGGAATTCCCGGACAGGAGGACATGGCATTGGCCAGCATGGGCATCTATGTCTTCGAAACGCAGCTGCTGTTCGACCAGTTGCGCCGCGACGCGGATGATCCGCAATCCAAACGTGATTTTGGCGGGGACATCATTCCCTGGCTGGTAAAGAACGGCAAGGCGCAGGCGCACCGCTTCACCCATTCCTGCATCCGCGCAGCCGACGAGATCGAGGAATACTGGCGCGATGTCGGCACGCTGGATGCCTATTTCGAGGCCAATCTGGACCTGACCGATACGGTTCCCAAACTGAATCTCTACGACCGCGACTGGCCGATCTGGACAGATCAGGTCATCGCAGCGCCCGCCAAGTTCGTGCACGACGAGAATGGGCGCCGCGGAACCGCGATCAGCTCGCTTATCAGCCAGGACTGCATCGTCTCTGGTGCGATGGCAAAGCATAGTCTGCTGTTTACCGGCGTGAAAATGGGCAGCTATTCCAAGGTCGAGCGCGGCGTAATCCTGCCCTATTGCAATATCGGAAGAAACGCGCGTCTGAAAAACGTGATCCTCGATTCCGGCGTTCGCATTCCCGAAGGGCTGGTTGTCGGCGAGGACCCTGAACTTGATGACAGGCGCTTTCGGCGCAGTGAAAAGGGCATATGCCTAATAACCCAACCGATGATCGAGAAGATCACGGGCTGATGTCGCTCAAGGTCTTGTCGGTCGCATCCGAAGCGGTACCGCTGGTGAAAACCGGTGGGCTCGCAGATGTGGCAGGAGCCCTGCCTGCTGCTGTTGCGCCGCATGACGTTGCCATGACAACGCTGCTGCCGGGCTATCCTTCGGTGGGAAAGGTACTGGGCAAGGGGAAGCTGGTGCACAAATGGGCATCACTGCTGGGCCAGCCTGCCCGGCTGCTTTCGGGAACAATCGGCAAGCACAAGCTGCTGGTGGTGGATTGCCCTGCCTATTTCGCGCGTGAAGGTGGGCCTTATGGCGATGCCAACGGACAGGACTGGACTGACAACTGGCAACGCTTCGCCGCTTTCGGACGGGCTGCCGCCGATATCGCATCGGGCAAGGTTAAGGGCTACAGCTTCGATCTGGTACACGCGCATGACTGGCAGGCTGCCATGACGCTCGCTTACCTGAAGCTGGCCAGCGACACGCCCGACCTCCCCGCCGTCATGACTATCCATAACATGGCGTTCCAGGGACATTTCGACGCCAAGGTTTTCCCACGTCTCGGCCTGCCATCGTCAGCCTGGACGATGGACGGGGTAGAGAATCTGTCTCTTATACACATCTCCGAGCC
>CAJXTZ010000023.1 GCA_913061345.1 uncultured Erythrobacter sp. | reverse complement strand
CCTCTTCGTCGGCAGCGTCAGATGTGTATAAGAGACAGCTGCATGGCCTCGATCTCGTCCAGCCCGATAACGGTGACGGCTTGGCCTGTATCCTCCACCTCGATGCGTGTGCCGGTGGCGGTAACGGTAATCGCGGCCTCATCCTGCGCCATGGCAGGTGCACCAATGGCGACGAGGGAAACACCGAGAAACAGATATTTAATCACAAAAAACCTCCAGTCATAAACGAACGCGTCGCTCATGACGGAGGGAGCGTGGTTACGCTCTTCCGCAGGCCTTCGGTACACCCCGCCCGGCAGCACAAGCGACAGTCTCAGGCAGGTCTCCTGGCTCCCGGATCGTTGCCTTGCGCCCGCCTTCCCACCCTTTCGGGCAGTGGCAAGTGGGTGCATGGCTCCCCGGTCACAGTTGCGGGGGCAGCGCAGGCGTTTCACCCGCTTCCCTCTTAGATCCGGTTACCCGGATAACCCGTGACGTCGCCGCCCCAATATGCGCACATTCGCAGATGTGCAATGGTCTGTGCCGCGATTCTCCAGCATGGTTAACGGGCCGGTAAGCGGCGTCCCTTTGTGAGACGGTTGTTCCGTTCGTGATGCCGGCATAACCGTTTCGCCCTATCGGCCCGGCGTGGACCAGATCGCCCGCCCGTACCAGTTGCTCGCCCAGCGCCGCCGTGCGCGCAAATCGCGCCGTGTCTCGCTGGTCAAGCGAATCGGTATGCTGGCCGCCATGCTGGCCATGCCCGCAATTGCAGCCGAAACAGCATTCCAACCCGAAATCGCGCAGGCTCCTGCTGCCACGATAGAACCAATGGGATTTGAGACGCCGGGCGAAAGCTTCCCCGGCTCTGCCTTCTATTACCTTGCCGATACCCCGCCCGCGATGGATGTGATTGCAGCGCCGGACAAAGCAGAGGATCTGGCGAAACTGGCTTCCGCAAAGCACTCCGCCATCGGTCCTGTTGCTGCCGCGCTTGTGGCTGCGGGCACCGGCACCGACATCATGCGCGCGCAGGAATGTCTCACCACCGCCATCTATTACGAGGCCGCCAGCGAATCTGTCGCCGGACAAAGCGCTGTTGCCCAGGTTGTGCTGAACCGCGTGGCGCACGGCGCATGGCCCGATACCGTATGCGGCGTCGTCTTCCAGGGTTCGGCGCGGCGTACCGGCTGCCAGTTCAGCTTTACTTGCGACGGTTCGCTTGCACGGCGTGCTTCGCGCGGCGGATGGGAACGGGCCAGCCGTATTGCCCGCGCGGCCCTGGCAGGTGCGGTGTATGAGCCTGTCGGTCTTTCGACCCATTATCACACGCTGGCAGTCAGCCCCTATTGGGCACCCAGCCTTGCACGAACGACGGTAATCGGCGCGCACGTGTTCTATCGCTGGCCGGGCGCGGCAGGACAGCGCGCGGCCTTTGCGTTCAACCATCACGGCGGGGAGCCCGAACCGGGACGCGCTGCTGCGATACGCACCAGCGGGCCAGATCCTGTCGCGCTGGCGAATGCACCGTCGCTTGAAGTGGTAGAAAGGGTTGCAGCCGAGAACCCGTCGCCAGCCATCGACGCGCCCGCGCGAGAGGCTACGACCAATGACCGTCTGCCGTCGGCGGGCCGCGTCCGCAGCGAATATGCCAACAGCGGTCGGTGGATAGAGCGCCCCTGATTTGGCGGAGGCACGCGCTGCTCGCTGCCACAGGCCGTTGAAGAACCTGTAAGTCCAATGGAAACACTTCGGAAACCATGCCTTCCAACCTTCGCTTAGCGGAGCCTTGCCTATAGGTCTGTCTGTCGCACCCAGCGGCCAACAAGAAAAAACGGACCTCGCCCCCATGCCCATTCGCTTTGCCGCCTCCCTCAAACGCGCCCACTGCCGGATGCCGCGCCAGCTGGTGCGAACGCAGCGGCTTCGCCCGGCAAACGACAATCGCGGAAAGGCAGTGAAAAGCGCTCATCTCCACGCAGCACTGCGCCATTTTGCGCAGCACGGGCTGGCCGCGGCGGACCACGCGAGGCGGCAGGCAGTGGCCGCTAGCCATGCGGGCGACCGTCAGACCTTCGAGTGGTGGCTGGAAATCTGTCGCGCACTGGACAGGCGCATGGCGCACCGGATCGACGATCCCGCGCAGGCGGGTGGCTAAGCTCCCCCCGCTTGAACTTATTTGCCGTGCGGTTTCATTTATCTAAGCCCAGAAGACGTCGGGGAACGAATTGCGTGCGCCCGCGTCAATCCTTGTATCGATTACAGACCAACGGCGCACTCTATTGCTACTGCAAACTATTTGCAACAACTGTCTGAATTCACTGTTGCAATAGGGCTGCACGCGGACTAGGGCGACCCCATCGATTCCGGGTGACAAGCCTTGCGTGGGCGCTGGGTTGTCACCATTGGCAAGCTGACGCGCCCGAGTAAGGACTAAGGCACCCATGTCCCACAACACTGGACGCAAGAAAATCGCCCTGATCGGCTCCGGCATGATTGGCGGCACCCTCGCCCATCTGGCAGCCAAGGCAGAAATGGGCGATGTCGTCCTGTTCGACATTGCCGAAGGCATGCCGCAGGGCAAGGCGCTGGACCTGAGCCAGTGCGGTCCCATCGAAGGCTTCGATGCGAAGGTCACCGGTACCAACGACTATGCCGACATCGCTGGCGCAGACGTGGTGATCGTTACCGCAGGCGTGCCGCGCAAGCCCGGCATGAGCCGTGACGACCTGCTGGGCATCAACCTGAAGGTGATGAAGGCCGTCGGCGAAGGCATCAAGAACAACTGCCCCGACGCTTTCGTGATCTGCATCACCAACCCGCTGGACGCGATGGTGTGGGCGCTGCGCGAATTTTCCGGCCTGCCGCACAACAAGGTCGTCGGCATGGCTGGCGTGCTGGACTCCGCGCGTTTCGCCACTTTCCTGGCGTGGGAATTCGATTGTAGCGTGAAGGACGTCAACGCATTCGTTCTGGGTGGCCACGGCGATACCATGGTGCCCGTGCTCTCCTACTCCACCATCAACGGCATTCCCGTAAAGGACATGGCCAAGATCAAGGGCGTTGCAGAAAGCCGCCTCGACGAGATCGTGGACCGCACCCGCAAGGGCGGCGGCGAAATCGTCGGCCTGCTCGGCAACGGCTCTGCCTATTACGCGCCCGCCACCAGCGCGATTGCGATGGCCAAGGCCTATCTTGGCGACCAGAAGCGCGTGCTGCCTTGCGCCGCCTATCTGGAAGGCAAGTATGATGTCGACGGCCTTTACGTCGGCGTGCCAGCTGTAATCGGCAAGGATGGCATCGAAGGCGTGATCGAGATCGAACTCTCGGACGAGGAAAAGAACAACCTCCAGGTTAGCGTCGACGCGGTCAAGGAACTGCTCGAAGCTTGCAAGGGGCTGGATAGCAGCCTTGCTTAGATTGGGTTCCGTCTCGCTGATAACTCTTGCAGCGACTATGGCGACTACATGCAACGCTGCCACCGCGCCAAATCGTGAGGGCGTCGAGGCTGCGGCAGCCGCCGAAGCCGGAGCGTTCGAAGCTTTTGACGAAGCCTGCCTTGGAGAAGGTGATATGCGCGCGAGCCTTCCGAGGGCGAAGGAGAGTGGGTGGATCGAGTTCACTCCTCCTTCCGACAGCATGATGGGTAAGCACCGCGAGATGCTTCTCGATGGTCCACCATTCGACCGACCTGAGGCAATATTCCTGCGCAACAATTTCAATCGGGCCGAGATCGCAATGTGGGAAACTAGGACGCTCTTGGGCTCAGATTACATCTTTCACTGCGAGGTTGTTGAAGCCGACGCGACGGAACTTGATCTCTCCGCTTTAGAAGCGTGGGCAAAGGTACCTATCGTGGAGCGCCAGATCGATGATAGTCCTGTATACTATGATTTGAATGGTGGTCGTTTCGCAGACGGTCTCGGCGGTGACGCCACTGCCTATTTCTCCTCAGAACTTTCAGAATTTCAAACATTACGCGGGTTGATTTTATCGACCAATCGCAGCAGCTTTTCAGATGAAGAGGTAAACTAATGTCCATCCTCGTAGACAAGAACACCAAGGTTATCACGCAAGGGATGACCGGTGACACCGGCACATTCCACACGCAGCAGGCGCTGGACTACGGCACCCAGATGGTGGCGGGCGTCACGCCGGGCAAAGGCGGCACGACGCATATCGGCCTGCCCAATTTCAACACCGTGCGCGAGGCCAAGGAAGCCACCGGCGCGACCGCGAGTTGCATTTACGTGCCGCCGCCGTTCGCTGGCGATGCCATTCTTGAGGCTATCGAGGCGGAGATCGAACTGATCATCGCGATCACCGAAGGCATCCCGGTAATGGACATGGTGACGGTGAAGCGCGCGCTATCGGGCAGCAAGTCCCGTCTGATCGGCCCGAACTGCCCCGGTGTGCTGACGCCAGAGGAATGCAAGATCGGCATTATGCCCGGTTCCATCTTCAAGAAGGGCAGCGTGGGCGTCGTCTCGCGCTCCGGCACGCTGACTTACGAAGCCGTGCACCAGACAACGGCTGTCGGCCTTGGCCAGACCACCGCTGTCGGCATTGGCGGCGATCCCGTGAACGGCACCAACTTCATCGACATGCTCGACCTGTTCCTGGACGACGATGCCACCAAGTCGATCATCATGATCGGTGAAATCGGCGGCAGTGCCGAGGAAGAAGCAGCCGAGTTCATCAAGGCCGAAGCTGCCAAGGGCCGCCGCAAGCCGATGGTGGGCTTCATCGCCGGCCGCACCGCACCTCCGGGTCGGCGCATGGGTCATGCCGGTGCTATCGTATCGGGCGGCAAGGGCGGCGCGGACGACAAGATTGCGGCGATGGAAGATGCGGGCATTCGCGTTTCCCCTTCGCCAAGTGAGCTGGGCACCACGCTGGATGCCCTGCTGAAGGAACTGGCATAACCGCTCGCCCGTAGTGGGCATGTCGGTAACCTAGAATCGCGAGGCCCATGATGGGTAAAGAGCCGCAGAATTTCCTCCCTGAGATGCCGTCGCAGGAAGGCGCGCAGCCCGGCCCGTCGTGGAGCAATCCGCGCTGGCCGCTGAGCGATGTTAGTGACGAGCGTGGCGGCGACTGGTCGCAGGCCATGGACCCGACCGACATGGTCGTCGCGGTCAAGCAGGCTGCCGCCAAGGCGGGCAAGCCCACCGATTCCGCCAGTATCGAGGCGGCGGCACGCGACTCCATTCAGGCCATGCTGCTGATCCGGCTATACCGGGTTCGCGGGCATCTTGGCGCGCAGCTCGATCCGCTCGGCCTGTCACATCAAGACAACCCGGAAGAGCTGACGCTGAAATGGCACGGTTTCGAAGGGCAGGAAGACAAGGAAGTCTATGTCGGCGGCGCATTCGGTTTCGAATGGGTCAAGGTGGGTGAACTCTACACGGCCCTGCGCAACACCTATTGCGGGCACGTAGGCCTGGAATACATGCACATCGCCGATACCGAGGAACGACGGTTCCTGCAGGACCAGTTCGAAAGCCCCGAAGACACCATCCAGTTCACGCCCGAGGGCAAGCGGGCAATCCTGCAGGCGGTAATCCGCGGCGAGGAATACGAGAATTATCTCGGCAAAAAATACGTCGGCACCAAGCGCTTTGGCCTCGATGGCGGAGAAGCCATGATCCCCGCGCTTGAGGCTGTCATCAAGTACGGCGGCGCCACTGGCGTGCGCGAAATCATCTACGGCATGGCCCACCGTGGCCGGCTGAACGTCCTCGCGAACGTGATGGCAAAGCCCTACAAGGTGATCTTCCACGAATTCTCCGGCGGCTCCGCCAATCCGGACGACGTGGGCGGATCGGGCGATGTGAAATACCACCTGGGCACCAGCACCGACCGCGAGTTCGACGGGATCAAGGTGCATATGAGCCTGGTGCCCAACCCCTCCCACCTCGAAGCAGTGAACCCCGTGGTGCTGGGCAAGACCCGCGCACAGCAGGCCTTCCGTGACGACCTCGATAATCATGAGCAAGTGCTGCCCGTGCTAATCCACGGCGACGCGGCCTTTGCCGGACAAGGCGTGGTGTGGGAATGCTTTGGCCTTTCGGGTGTGCGCGGCTATTCCACCGGCGGCTGCATCCACTTCATCATCAACAATCAGATCGGCTTTACCACCAGCCCTCAATTCGCGCGTTCCAGCCCCTATCCGTCCGACGTGGCAAAGGGTGTGCAGGCACCCATCCTGCATGTGAACGGCGACGATCCCGAAGCTGTGACCTTCGCCTGCAAGCTGGCCATCGAATACCGTCAGAAGTTCAAGCGTGATATCGTGATCGACATGTGGTGCTACCGCAGGTTCGGCCATAACGAGGGTGACGAGCCGAAGTTCACCCAGCCGCTGATGTATGATGAAATCAAGCAACATCCGCGCGTTTCGGAAATCTATTCGGAGCGGCTGAAGGAAGAAGGGGTGCTGGAAGAAGGCACCGCGCCTGAGATTCGCCAGCAGTTTATCGCCCACCTCGACGAGCAGTTCGAGGCGAGCAAGAGCTACAAGCCCAACGAAGTGGACTGGTTCGCCGGTCGCTGGAGCGGCCTGCACAAGCCCGCCGACCCGGAAACCGCGCGCCGCAACGTACACACTGCGATCGAGAAAAAGCTGTTCGACAGTCTCGGCCGCACGTTGACCACGGTTCCGGAGAACCACACCGTTCACAAGACGCTGCAACGCGTGCTGAATGCCAAGCGCGAGATGTTCGACAGCAGCGCTGGTTTCGATTGGGCCACGGCAGAAGCGCTGGCCTTCGGCAGCCTCGTGACCGAGGGGTTCGGCGTGCGCCTTTCCGGCCAGGATTCGGGACGCGGCACTTTCAGCCAGCGCCATGCCATCTGGGTGGACCAGACGAACGAGGAGAAATACATTCCCCTCGCCACGCTGCCCCACGGCAAGTTCGAAGTGTACGATTCCACGCTCAGCGAGTTTGGCGTGCTGGGCTTCGAATACGGTTTCAGCCTCGCTGATCCCAAGACGCTGGTTTTGTGGGAAGCGCAGTTCGGCGATTTCGCCAATGGCGCGCAGGTTATGATCGACCAGTTCATTGCTGCGGGCGAAGTAAAGTGGCAGCGCGCCAATGGCCTCGTAATGCTGTTGCCCCATGGGTACGAGGGTCAGGGGCCGGAACACTCCTCCGCGCGCCTTGAACGCTTTTTGCAACTGTGCGCGAATGACAATATCCAGGTGTGCAATATCACCAGTCCAGCCAACTATTTCCACGTCCTTCGCCGCCAGATGCTGCGTCCGTTCCGCAAGCCGCTCGTCATCATGAGTCCCAAGAGCCTGCTGCGTCATCCAATGGCGAAAAGCGAAGCCGGCTCGTTCCAAGGTGACAGCCATTTCATGCGCATCCTTTCGGACAAGAAGGAAGTTGCGGATGACAAGGTTCGACGTCTGGTGCTGTGCTCCGGCAAGGTCGCCTACGACCTGATGGAAAAACGCGACGAAGAAGGCGTGGACGATGTATCCATCGTGCGCATCGAACAGCTTTATCCCTTCCCCGGCGAACCGCTGGCAAAGCGCATGAAAGGCATGAAGAACCTGGAGGAGGTTGTCTGGTGTCAGGAAGAACCGCACAACAATGGTGCGTGGTTCTTCGTGCAGAACCGTATCGAGGACGCGCTCACCGCCGCCGGGCACAAGGGTATGCGCCCCCGTTATGCCGGTCGCGAGGAAGCCGCATCGCCGGCAACGGGCTTCGCCAAACGCCACCAGGCGCAGCAGGCGGCGCTGGTTTCCGTCGCACTGGGCCTTTCCGAACGCGGCACCACGGCTGAAAAGCGCAAGACGCGCAACACGAAGTAAAAGAGAGCCCCCGAGCATGGCTCGAAAGGCACGCAAGGAACGCTGAACATGGCAACCGAAGTTAAAGTCCCCACGCTTGGTGAATCCGTCACCGAAGCCACTGTCGGCGAATGGCTCAAGCAGCCCGGAGACGCTGTCGAGGCCGACGAGCCAATCGTCAGCCTCGAGACGGACAAGGTGGCGGTGGAAGTCCCTTCGCCCGTCGCTGGCGTCCTGTCCGAATTCACTGTGGAACTGGGCGATACCGTGGATGTCGGCGCAGTCATCGCGAAGGTGGAGGAAGGCGCCGAGGGCAAGTCCGCTTCACCCGCACCCGCTGCGGCAAAGGCCGACAGCGCGGCGAAGGAAAGCGCCGAGGAAATGGAAAAGCTACCAGACGATGGTGGCAAGGATACCGGCCAGAGCGGGGATGCGCCTACCATGTCGCCCGCCGTGCGTCGCGCCGTGCTGGAACACGGGCTGGACCCGACTACCATAAAGGGCAGCGGCAAGGATGGTCGCCTGACCAAGGAAGACGTGCTGGCTGCTGCCAAGTCGAAGGGCTCTGCGCCCACGCCAGCAGCATCGCCCACGCCGTCGCCCGCGCCAGCCGCCGCCAAGGGCGAGCGCCGCGAGGAACGCGTGAAGATGACGCGCATGCGCCAGACCATCGCCAAGCGGTTGAAGGGCGCGCAGGAAGAGGCTGCGCTGCTCACCACGTTCAACGACTGCGACATGACCGCCGTGATCGAAGCGCGCGAGGCGTACAAGGATACCTTCGCCAAGAAGCACGGTATAAAGCTGGGCTTCATGTCGTTCTTCGCCAAGGCCGCCGCGCTGGCGCTGAAGGATGTCCCCTCAGTCAACGCGCAGATCGATGGCGACGAGATCGTGTACTACGATTACGTCGATCTCTCGGTTGCCGTGTCCGCGCCCAACGGGCTGGTGGTGCCGGTTGTCCGCTCTATCGACCAGATGAGCTTTGCCGAAATCGAACTCGCTATCGCCGATTTCGGCAAGCGTGCGAAAGCGGGTGAGCTGACGATGGAAGACATGAAGGGCGGCACTTTCACCATTTCCAACGGCGGCGTTTTCGGCTCGCTGATGTCGACGCCGATCATCAATCCACCGCAAAGCGCCGTGCTAGGCCTGCATCGTATCGAGGACCGTCCCGTTGCCGTGAACGGCGAGGTTGTAATCCGTCCGATGATGTATCTGGCGCTCAGCTACGATCACCGCATCATCGACGGGCGCGAGGCCGTGACCGCGCTGAAAATCATGAAGGAAGCGATCGAGGATCCCATGCGGATGCTGATCGATCTTTGACCGCAGTCGACGCGCAGGACCTTAAAGGGGAGCAGACTTTTGCCAACCAGGCGGGCCATCTTTGGGATGACTTCTGGCAGCGCTTCGGCAGCGCACCGGACCTGCGCGGCAAAAGACTTCTCGACTTTGGCTGCAATCGGGGCGGGTCCGTCCACCGCGCCTTACAGGAGGGGGCAACAACGGCAGTTGGTATCGACACGAACCCCTACACGACACGGTTTGGCCGAAAGAAACTGTCGAAAATCTGGGGCGAGCGGGCGCAGATACTCTGCGGAGACATTTGCGAACTGGAACCTCGGCCCGCCGATATCGTCATGTCCACCAACACCATGGAGCACGTGGCAGATGTCGAGGGATCGCTATCCGCAATGGTGGCAGCATGTCGACCGGGAGGAGAACTGTTTATCGGCTTCAGCCCGCTATGGTATTCGCCATACGGACATCACCAGTACCCTCGCACTCGCATCCCATGGATGCACTTGCTGCGAGGGGACGATTTCGTTCTCGACGATCTGGCCAAATATGTCGGTCGCAGATACGATACACCGCAAGAAGCCGGCTTCAATTGCGAAACACCGGACAGATTTCGCGCCGCACTTGCTGCGCAAAATGTTGAAATTCTGTCAACCAGACGCAATGTGGGGCGTTCTGCGTGGCGCTCGTGCGTTTCTCGATCGATGCTTGCACTTGCCGTTGTGCCGGCGCTGGAAAAATATGTGACCGTGGGCTTTTATTGGCATCTGCGCAAACCGCCCACGCAAAAGGAAAGCATTTCATGAGCGATTACGACGTACTTGTTATCGGTGCCGGTCCCGGCGGTTATGTGGCTGCGATCCGCGCCGCTCAGCTGGGTCTTAAAACCGCCTGTGCCGAAAGCCGCGAGACACTGGGTGGCACTTGCCTCAATGTCGGCTGCATTCCGTCGAAGGCCATGCTGCACGCGTCCGAATATTTCGATGCTGCCTCCAACGGCACGATGGAGCACATGGGCATCGAGGTGACGCCGAAACTGAACATGGACAAACTGCACGGCCAGCGGATCGAAGCGGTGGACGGCCTCACCAAAGGTATCGAATTCCTGTTCAAAAAGAACAAGGTCGATTGGAAGAAGGGCCATGCAAAGTTCGTGGACGCCCATACCGTCGAGGTAGGCGGCGAGAAGATAACGGCGAAAGAGATTGTGATCGCCACCGGCTCCAGCGTCACACCCCTGCCCAACGTAGAAATCGACAATGCCAAGCATGTCGTGGTCGATTCCACCGGCGCGCTGGAACTGCCCAAGGTGCCGGAACACATGGTGGTAATCGGCGGCGGTGTGATCGGCCTTGAACTGGGCAGCGTGTGGCGCCGACTTGGCGCGAAGGTGACCTGCGTCGAGTTCCTCGACGAGATCCTGCCCGGCATGGACGGCGATATCCGCAAGGAATCGCGCAAGATCTTCAAGAAACAGGGCATCGAGTTCAAGCTTTCCACCAAGGTTACGGGCGTTAGTGTAAAGGGCAAGAAAGCCACGCTTACGCTGGAACCGGCCAAGGGCGGCGACGAGGAAACCATGACCGCCGACTGCGTACTCGTGTCCATCGGTCGCAAACCCAATACGGACGGTTTGGGCCTCGATGTTATCGGCCTCGAAACCAACGAGCGCGGCCAGATCGAGGTAGACGGCGAATTCCGCACCTCTATCGAAGGCGTGCGCGCCATCGGTGACGTGGTGCCTGGTCCCATGCTGGCGCACAAGGCCGAGGACGAGGGCATTGCCGTCGCTGAATGGATCGCGGGCGATACCGGCATCGTAAACCACGATGTGATCCCCAGCGTCGTCTATACCTGGCCTGAAATCGCCGGCGTCGGCCTCACCGAGGAACAAGCCATCGAAAAAATGGGCGGCGACAAGAAGGCGGTCAAGACATCCAAGTTCCCGATGATGGCCAACAGCCGCGCCAAGACTAATCATGAGCCTGATGGCCTGGTGAAGGTGATTGCCGAGGCCGAGAGCGACCGCGTGCTGGGCGTCTGGGCTATCGCCTCTGTCGCGGGAACCATGATCGCCGAAGCGGCGCTGGCCATGGAGTTTGGCGCAACGTCGGAAGACATTGCCTACACGTGCCATGCACACCCTACTCACCCCGAAGCCTTGAAAGAGGCAGCAATGGGCGTTCAGGGCAAGCCGATTCATATCTAGGGTGTCGTTCCGGGATCGCCTCCCCGCAATTGCGGCGCTGGCTATCCCGGTGCTGGCTGGCGCATTGTATATGGCGCTGGGCGAGGCGCCTTCGCATTATGTAGTCACCAATATTGCTGCGCTGGTAATCGTCAGCCTGTGGATACTGTTCGGGCGCGGGCCGCATACCGCCACCAGCCGCCACATGCTGACCATTGCCGCGCTGCTGCTGTTGCTGGCGCCGCTTGTTGTTGGCCCTCAGATGCAGTCCATAACAGGTGACCGGGTGATGCGGTGGTTTCCGCTTGGACCACTGGCCCTGCACACGGGAATGCTGGCCACTCCGGCACTGGCCATGCTGGCCGCGCGCAATCGTCAACTGGCAGCGCCCATACTGCTGGCTGCGCTGGTTGCCGGCTTCTTGCAGCCAGACGCCGCCACTGGTTTCGCGCTTACCTTCGCCGCGGTGGGCCTACATCACGTTACGAAAGACTGGAAGGTGGGTGCGGTTGCGGCCATAGGCTTCTTCGCATCGATCAAGATGGCGATGGTGGGCCAATTGCCACCCCAGCCTTTCGTGGAGCGCGTATTGGTAGAGGCTGCGGGCCAGAGCATTATGCTTGCCCTCTTCCTGGCGGCGGCAACGATCGCTGGGTTCTTCCTGATCCTTCTTGCCCTCCCCTTCGACAGAGCCAAGCGTTTCACCCTGGCCGGGCTGTTCCTCGGTTTCGGCATAACAGCGCTGATGTCGAATTACCCCACCCCGCTCATCGGCTATGGCGCAGCGCCCATCCTGGGCTTCGGCCTTGCCTTCGGACTTCACAGGATACCTCAAAGATGACCCAGCTTTCTCCCTTTCACCTGGCCTTCCCCGTCGACAACTTGCAGGCTGCGCGCGAGTTTTGGGGCGATGTGATGGGCTGCAAGAAAGGCCGTTCCACCAACGACTGGTGCGATTTCGATTTCTACGGTCACCAGATCGTAGCGCACCAGGCGCCATCCATCGTCGCCAAGGCCGGACATGGCACGAACCCGGTGGATGGCGACGATGTTCCCGTGCCGCATTTTGGTATCGTGCTGGAAATGGACGAATGGAAGGCGCTGGCCGAGCGTCTGATCGAGAAGGGCGTGCAGTTCGATATTGCACCACGGGTGCGTTTCGAAGGTCAGGCAGGAGAACAGGCGACGATGTTTTTCCGCGATCCGGCCGGCAATGCCATCGAGATGAAAGCGTTCGCCGACCGGTCGAAACTTTTCGCAACCGACTAGCGGGGTTATGCTGAAACGCCTATCGGGCACGCATGGCACGCCAGCAAATCATGCTCAAATTCGCCAAGTGGCACATCTGGCTCGGCTGGCTTGTCGGTGTGCCAGTTCTGATGTGGACGGTGACGGGCCTGATCATGGTGTGGCACCCCATCGAATATGTACGCGGCAACCACCTGCGCGCCGAAATGCCGCCGTTGCAGATGCAAACGCTGGTAATGCCGCGCATCGATCGACCGGTACGAACCGTCACCCTGCAGAGCCTGCCCGATGGACCTGGATGGATCGTGGTGGAAGAAAGCGGTGCCCGCCTGCGCTATTCGCCAGAGGACGGAAGGCTATACGCGCCCGTGCTGAAAGATAGTGCGCGCGCAATGGCCGTTGCGGCCTATGCCGGTGATGCTGCGCTGGAAGCGCTGACCTACTACCCCGCCGACAGTGCTCCGATGGATCTGCGCGCGCCGGTGAACAGCTGGCAGGCGCGCTTCGCCGATGACACGCACGTGTATATCCATGCGCAAACCGGCGAAGTGCTGGCCGTGCGCAGCGGCTGGTGGCGGGTGTTCGATTTCATGTGGGGCCTGCACATCATGGACCTTGAGACGCGGGAGGATACCAGCCACCCCATCCTTATCATCTTCGCCGCGCTGGGCGTGATCGGATCCCTGCTGGGATGCGCGCTGATGTTCCGCCGCCGAAAGGCACGGGTTGAGACGGCATGATCGCCCCGGTCCTCCCCCCATTTCTCGATCTGGGCGGCACCGCGGTTTTCGCGCTTTCGGGTGCGTTACTGGCGGCGCGGCTGAACCAGACCTTCGTGACCTGCGCCTTTTTCGCCTTGCTGACGGGCGTGGGGGGCGGATCGGTGCGTGATGCCATGCTGGGCGTGCCGGCCTTCTGGTTGCGCGATTTCTGGGTCGTGCCCGTGGTGATGGTCTGTGCCCTGATCGCGTGGTTTACCCCGCGCAAATGGTGGGAGGGAAGCTGGCTGGAATGGGCGGACGCCCTGGGTCTTGCATTGTTCAGTACGCTGGGCGTGGCAAAAGCGCTGGCCTTCGACGTCGCACCGCTCGCCGCGATTATCCTTGGCGTGGTGACAGGCTGCGTAGGCGGCATCGTGCGCGACGTAATTGCAGGCGTGCCATCTATCCTGATGCGCCCTGAGCTTTACGTGACGGCAGCCGCTCTTGCCTCTTCGCTATGCGGGGTAATGATCCTGCTGGGAGTGCAACAGGCCTGGGCCATGGGCATAGCCGCTCTGGCAGGGTTTATCCTGCGCGGGGCTGCAATGTTCTGGCGGATCGAACTACCCGCCTATTCGCGCGAAGTAACCGACTAGCGCGTTGGCTGCTGAAAATTGGGCGCCTGCGCTGTGGTGTAGCGGCCATCGCCATCCCATTCGCTTTCTTCCGTCGCAGCGTCAGGCTTTCGGTCGATATCGTAACCATTCTCGCCCGGCAGCGGGCCGCCGGGATAGGCCGGACGCAGACCGTCATCAGCAGGCGTTGATGCGGCATGGGCAGGCATTTCATCATAGGTGTAGGCCTGATCGGCAGCAGTGTGCGTGGTAGCGCGGGCGTTGCGATAGGCAATATCGCTCATCTGCGTTCCGACTGGCGTGGCATCCGTTTGCGGGTAAGCCCCCGTGCCGTAATCGATACTGCGGATTTCGCCGCCATTATCGATGAAGCAGGTCCACCGTTCGCCATCGCTCAACGTGCCTGAAACATTCCAGCCATTGGCCGACCTGTCCGCACGGTCCACGTTCTCTACCCGGTTGTCGCGATACTCAACCTGGTCCACGCACATGTCGACAGCGCTTTCGATGCCGCTGCTATCATGCCGGGAATCAGGCCGGTCGTCATAGCGAATGCGCTCTCTCCGTTCGTCGCGCCGATCCCGGTCGCGGTTGTTGGATGATCCGATAATCGCAGCAAGCGCGCCCAGCACTACGACGCCGGCGATCACGTCACCTGCATCAATCCCGCGATCGCGGTGGCGATAATGGCCATGGCGACGATAGCGGCGATACTGGTTGGCTTCGTCCGCGTCGCCCGTGTTCACCTGCAGAAATTCATCCGCAGGCGCTGCAATGGCGGGCACGTCTGCTGCGGCGGCAGGCGTTGCTGCCATGGAAAACGCAGCAACAACGGCAGCGGCGCTGGCGAGAGAACTGGACTTGCGGATCATGGAACTCTCCCTGGAACTCGGATTGCGCACAATGCTAGGCGGCCCAGACTGACGTCAGCCTGAACCGCCTTTGGGTAGATTGAATGGTTCGGCGATCAAAGACCCCGGATGCCACTAAAGTCGAGGTCGACGACACGGTTACCACGAATTTCGCATTTGAAGCGGCCCTCGTCCCAGCCCTCGTTACGATAACCGCGTCGGTAGTCACCGCGTCCGCGATTACCCCAGCCACGCCGTTGATCGCGATATTCGCGAACGGCAATCCGGCCTTCGACTTCGTAGCCGCGACGCTCACGATCGACATCGCGGATCTCGTACACTTCGGCATTGCTGCCGGTATGGCGCTGTGCGGTGCGTTCGGCGGCACGGACACACTGTTCCACTGCCGTGCGGGAGTTCGTGTAACCACCACGATAATCGCCACCATAGTTGCGCCTGTCATCGCGGTCGTAACGGTCGTTGTTGCCGGAAGACAGAATAGCAGCAAGGCCACCCAGAATTACGGCACCGGCGATAACTTCACCGGCGGAAATTCCGTCACGGTCACGATCGCGGTAGCGGTGATCGTCAGCCATGGCGGGAGACGCCGAGGCCATTGCCATCGCCCCTGCCGCGACGGTTCCTAACGTGCCCTTGGCGAGAGCTTTGGTAATGGACTTCATGAGGTCTCTCCTGTTCGTCCCGATGGCGGAATTGCCAACTGTGACTACAGTTATAGAAGAGACCCCATGAGACGACGCTGAACTCGCGCGTTAGGCATCGTTCAGGAAAGTATCGCCTTATATGAACGCCTTTACTTGCCTGGCTTCAATCCTGTCCAGTAAGCAAGAAACGCTGCAATGTCAGATGCTTCCTCGATAGCCTTGTCCGTCGGCTTACCCGATCCGTGGCCCGCGCGGGTCTCGATGCGTATCAACTGCGGACGCTCGCCCAGGTCTTCCGCCTGCAAGGCAGCGGTGTATTTGAAGCTGTGACCCGGCACAACGCGATCATCCGTATCAGCGGTTGTCACCAGCAGCGCCGGATAATCGGTATCGGGCCGGATATTGTGCAGCGGGGAATAGGCCCGCAGGATGCGCCAGTCGTCCTCGCGATCGGGATAGCCGTAATCGTCCACCCAGTATCGACCGGCAGTCCACTGGTCGAAACGCAGCATGTCCATCACGCCCACAGCGGCATTGCCTGCCGCGAACAGGTCAGGTCGCTGGTTCGACACCGCACCCACCAGCAGTCCACCGTTGGAGCCGCCCTGAATGGCGAGACCTTCCTTCGGCGTGACGCCTTCGGCGATCAGGAATTCACCAGCAGCGATGAAATCGTCGAACACGTTCTGCTTGTTGGCGCGGCGTCCGGCATCATGCCATGCCTTGCCATATTCTCCGCCGCCGCGAATGTTCGCAAGTGCGAAGGCACCGCCTGCCTCCACCCAGGCCATACGACTGGTGGAGAAGCCGGGGCTAAGCGATACGTCGAAGCCACCGTAGCCATATAGCAGCGTCGGCACGGCCTCGCCGCTGGCCGCCACATCGGCGCGGCGCATGATGAACATGGGTACGCGCGTGCCGTCCTTGCTCTCGTAAAAGCGCTGCTCAACCACGAAATCGTCGGGGTCGAAAGTCAGGTCCGGCTCGGCAAACACCGCAGTGCCGCCGCTTGCCACGTCGTAACGATAGATGGTGGCAGGGCGGTTGAAGCTGGAAAAGCTGTAGAACATTTCTGCGCTATCGGGAGAGCCATAGAACCCGCCTGCGCTGCCGATGCCGGCAAAATCCATCTCGCGCACCAGTTCACCGTCCAGCGTGTGGATGTAGGCGGCAGAGGAGGCATCCTCCAGATATTCGACCACCAGGTGCCCCCCTACCAACGAAGCGCCCGCAATCGGCTGTTCACGCTCGGCCAGAACCTCGGTCCAGCCCGCTTCGGGATCTGCCATGTCGATGGAAGCCACGCGGTACAGCGGCGCATCGGCATTCGTGGTGAAGAACAATCGCGAGCCCACGCTGTCGATCAGGTTCCAGGCGTTCTCGAACCCGGTCACAAGCGGGCGCGTGTCCCAACCGGCGGAAAGGTCGATCAGGTTGACCTCGTAGCGGGCATCGGTGCCCGTGCTGGAAATGACCACAGCCCAGCGGCCATCGGTGGTGGTCTGCGCGGTGTGGTTTCGCTCCGGATGCTGCGGTGTCGAAAACACCAGGGTATCGTCGGCCTGCTCTGAACCAAGCGTATGATAGTACACCGCCTGATTCATGTTGAGCGCCTGGAAATCCTCACCTTCCTCCGGTTCGGGGAAGCGGGAATAGAGAAAGCCGTCTTCGCCAACCCAACTCAGCGAAGTGAACTTTGCCCAGCGGATTTCGCCGCCGATCTGCTCTCCGGTGGTCACGTCCATCACGCGCAGAAGACGCCAGTCGGTGCCGCCGTCCTGTACGCTATAAAGAAGCTTGCTGCCATCGGGCGAAGGCACCCAGCCCGACAGCGCGGTTGCGCCGTCCTCGGCCCATTCATTGGGGTCGATCAGCAGGCGCGGCTCTGCATCTAGGCTGTCGCGCACGTAGAGCGGCGATTGGTTCTGAAGACCGGAATTGCCGGTGTAGAAATAACGTCCGCCGCGCTCGACGGGCACCGAATAGCGCGCGTAGTCGTATAGCTCTCCGATGCGGTTGGCGAACCAGTCGCGCGCAGGCAATTCTTCCAGATAGGCGTCGGTCACGGCATTCTGCCGCTTCACCCAGCTTGCCACTTCCTCGCTGTTGCGAACGTCTTCTTCCAGCCAGCGATAGGGATCGGCAACATCTTCGCCGAATACGGTCTCGACAACATCGCCGCGGCGTGTCTCGGGATAGTCAGGTGCAATCATATCCTGCGCGTTAGCGGGAATTGCAGTAGCGGCAAGCAGCGAAGCTGCGAGAATGGGGAAGCGCATGAAATCTCCGGATAAAACGATCTGGTTGTTGATGTAACCAGTCTCTACCCAGTTTCAAGCGCGACGTTGGTCCAGCTCTATTCTTCCGATGCCGCAATCACATCGCGCGTGAAGGCAGCAATATCGAAACCGCCTCCGCCCGCCGGGTCTTCCCCCCGACGCACGATCACCATGTCGAGGCTGGGAATGACGACGACGTATTGCCCGCGATTGCCGCGCGCTGCAAAGGCATCGTCGGGAATGCCCTCGAACCCGCTCATCACCCACCATCCCGCACCATAGCCCCATTCGCCATTCGGCTGCGGACCGCTGGGGCTGGAGATGTATTCGACCCAACCTTCGGGCAGGATACGCGTGCCATCGGGGAGGACGCCATCATCCAGATGGAGCTGGCCAAGCCGCGCCAGATCGCGCGCGGTGGACCACACCTGGCTGGAAAGGATGTAATTCCCCTGCCAGTCGGTTTCGGCGACTGTGTGGTGCATGCCCAGGCGATCGAACAATGCAGCCGGTGGATGTTCTTCGAAAGTGTCCTCTATCGCCTGAACGGCAGCGAGCGTATCGTTGTTGGCGTAGCGGAAGACCTGGCCAGGAGCATGCAACAGCGGCCAATCGATTGCGCGCTCGTCCACCGTGGCGCCGCCGAAATAGAGCGGATCGGTTCGGTTGCCGGGCGTATCGGAGTAGCGGCCTGTGGCCATGCGCAATCCGCTGTCGATCGTGATGGACCGGCGCGGATCGGCCGTGGCGGTACCAAGTCCAGCGCTTCCCCATACGTCCGCTTCACCCCGGTGAACCGCAGCCCCCACGAGCGTAGCCGCAATGCTCTTGGCAACCGACCACGTGCGCTGCGGGATGTCAGCGCCAAAGCCCGAAGTATAGAATTCCGCCAGTATCACTCCGTTCCTAGAGACGAGTACGGCCGTCGTACGGCTTTGTGCGCCATATCCTCCGGCAACTGCCGCAGAATAGACATCGGCAAACGCCTGGCCGGACAAGAAATCGCCATGCAGCGCAGGATCGTAATGGACAAGGTTCGAGGCCCCTTCTTCGCGCGCTTGCGGACCCGAAATGGAATCGGGTTCATTGGGAACATCTGCCCAGACCGGCAGGAGCGAGCAGCCACCCCCTTCCTCTCGCACAGCTATGCGAGGTCGCGCATCAGCCGCCCATTCGACGAGTACGTAGTCGACAACCCCATCATCGCCGCGCTCGATAAAATAGGGCAGTTCGCGAACGATCTGCTCCAGCGGTTCTTGTATTCCGGTAAGCTCCCACGCGATTACACTTTCGGCTGTCCGCTCTGCGCCTGCATGTTCGGCATTCCCAATTGCACCGCACAGGAACAGCGCACCGTAGCCCCCCGCCAGCGCACGGTCGTAGCGGGCATCATATTCTGTTTGCGAAAGCTGGGCAGCGGCGGGAGCGGCGAGGAGCAGCATACTCACTGCCAAAATGGTGCTACGGATCATGCCGCCTTCTGCCACACCTCGCGCAAAAGAAAAGGGCCGCCGGATCGCTCCGACGGCCCTTTGCCTGTTCTTTGCCAGAGGCGCTTACGCGTCTTCGTACTCGTCCTCGGTCATCACCGGGCCGCTGTCCTGCCCCTTGGCGTCCATATCGCGGTCCACCAGTTCGATGTAGGCAATGGGAGCCGCGTCACTGGCGCGGTAGCCGGCCTTGATGATCCGGGTGTAACCACCGTCACGGTCAGAATAACGTTCTGCCAGAACGTCGAACAGCTTCTTCAGCTGTCCATCATCCAGCAGGCGAGCATGCGCGAGGCGACGATTGGAAAGGCCGCCGCGCTTTGCCAGCGTGATCAGCTTTTCGACGTAGGGACGCAGTTCCTTGGCCTTGGCCGTGGTGGTGAGGATCTGCTCGTGCTTGATCAGAGCCGCCGCCATGTTGCGGAAAAGCGCGGTGCGATGCTGCGATTTGCGGCTAAGTTTACGGCCGGAAATACCGTGACGCATATTCTATACTCCAGTTCGTAGGGGGCCCGTATGAGGTAGCCCGATGCAGGCCGGATGAAAGGGTCCGGCCCATGCCCCATGGTTCGGCAAGTTAGCCGAGCAGTTCCTGCTCGAGCTTCTTGGCCATTTCTTCGATGTTCTCAGGCGGCCATCCGGGAATGTCCATGCCAAGACGCAGACCCATGCTAGAAAGCACTTCCTTGATCTCGTTGAGCGATTTGCGGCCGAAGTTCGGCGTGCGCAGCATCTCGGCCTCGGTCTTCTGGACCAGGTCACCGATGTAGATGATGTTATCGTTCTTGAGACAGTTGGCCGAACGCACCGAGAGTTCAAGTTCGTCCACCTTCTTGAGAAGGTAACGGTTGAGCTGATTGGTGTCGCTTTCCTGCGGTTCTGCGGCAACGCCGATCATGGCGCTGGAAGGCTGCGGAATGCCATCCTCGAAGTGGACGAACAGCGTCAACTGGTCCTGCAGGATGCGCGCCGCATAGGCGATGGCATCTTCGGGAGTGACGGTGCCGTCTGTTTCGATGGTGAGCGAAAGCTTGTCGAAATCCAGTTCCTGGCCCACGCGGGCGTTCTCAACCTTGTAGCTGACCTGCTTAATCGGCGAGTAAAGCGAATCTACAGGGATCAGGCCGATCGGCGCATCGACCGGACGGTTCTGCACAGCAGGCGAGTAGCCCTTGCCGGTATCGGCAGTCAGTTCCATGTTCAGCGTGGCACCTTCATCGAGGTGACACAGCACAAGATCCTTGTTCAGAACCTCGATATCGCCGGATACGGCAATGTCACCGGCCTTCACTTCGCCGGGTCCGGTAGCGGAAAGCTGCAGCCGCTTGGGGCCTTCGCCTTCCATCTTCAACGCGATCTGCTTCACGTTGAGGACCATGTCGGTGACATCCTCGCGCACGCCGGCAAGGCTGGAGAATTCGTGCAGCACGTTCTCGATCTTGATCGACGTGATGGCCGCACCCTGAAGGCTGGCAAGCAGGACACGGCGCAGGGCATTGCCCAGCGTCAGGCCGTAGCCACGCTCAAGCGGCTCAGCGACAAATGTCGCCTTGCGCTTCTTGTCTGCGCCTTCCTTGATTTCTAGAGTGTTGGGCTTCTTCAGTTCCTGCCAGTTCTTCGCATTGACGGACATGGACTTCCCCTAAAGGTATTTCGTGGCACAAAGGCCGCGGAGCGCTGGAACGCCGCGGCCGATGCGAGTGACTGGTTGCGGAGTGCCCGAACTAACACGGGCCCCGCGGCAGGCTTCGATCAGACGCGACGACGCTTGGATGGCCGCACACCATTGTGCGGGATCGGCGTCACGTCGCGGATGCTGGTGATGGTGAAACCCACCGCCTGGAGCGCCCGCAGCGCGCTTTCACGGCCCGAACCCGGACCCTTGATCTCTACCTCTAGTGTTCGCACGCCGTGTTCGGCGGCCTTTTTCCCGGCGTCGTCAGCGGCGACCTGCGCGGCATAAGGCGTGGATTTACGGCTACCCTTGAACCCCATCATGCCGGCGCTGGACCAGCTGATCGCATTGCCCTGTGCATCGGTGATGGTGATCATGGTATTGTTGAAGCTGGAGTTGACGTGTGCAACACCGCTTGAGATATTCTTTTTGTCGCGGCGCCTTACTCGGCCTGGTTCGCGTGCCATCTGTCGTATTCCTCGTATCTATAAAGAAGGGAAAAGCGCGGGGGTTCCCGCTCGCTTACTTCTTCTTGCCGGCGATCGGCTTAGCCTTGCCCTTGCGGGTGCGGGCGTTGGTGTGGGTACGCTGACCGCGAACGGGCAGGCCCTTGCGGTGACGCAGGCCACGATAGCAGGCGAGGTCCATCAGGCGCTTGATGTTCATCGCGGTGTTGCGACGCAGGTCGCCTTCCACGGTATAATCGGCGTCGATGGCTTCACGGATCTGCAGGACTTCGGCGTCCGACAGGTCCTGCACCCGGCGCGAGTGATCGATGCCGAGCTTGTCGGCAATCTTCACCGCAGTGGTGGGACCGATTCCGTGAATGTAGGTGAGCGCGACAATAACGCGTTTGTTGGTGGGGATGTTTACCCCGGCAATACGAGCCACTTAATTCTCCATGCTCCACAGGGAATGCGCCAAATGGACGCCCCTATCTCATAGCTACAAAAACCCGCCCCGGATGCGCCGAAAGCAAAAACAGGAGGCTTGCCAATGGCTGCCGCCTGATAGTGACTATCGATACTATTGGACGAGTAGAGCGCGCAGATAGGGTGATTCCCCCTCTACGTCAACAGCCGAAAGCACGGCTACGGAATGTTCCGTTGCACGCAGGAGCGTTTGCGCTCCGATCAGCCTTATATACCTTGCGAAGGCAGCCTAGTCAAAATTCCCGTCACTCGCTGGCGCCAGGGTGATCCACAGCCTCGTCCAGCCTCGCTACAAGAGCGGCGAGAAATTCGGATTGCACGCCATCCACAACCGGTGCAAATTGCGATGGGGCAAAACGCGCTTCGCCGCCGGTCACATAATCCCACTTGATTCGAGTGCCCTCGCCCGCATCGTCAAGTGTTACGGTGAGCGTCCCGATCAGTCCCTCTGACTGCAACGGGCCGAGCGACCCCGACATGCGAAGGATGCTGCCCGGAATTGCCATGATGACCCGCATGTGCTCCACGGAGCCATCGGGCCAGTCGCCCGGCACTGGGATCGTTTCGCAAAGGCAACCCCCTGCAACCGGATCGAGCCTGAGGTTACTGGAGTCGTCAGACCACGTATGGCTCCACCAGTTTTCAGGCTGGACGAGTTCTTGCCAGACAGTGCTCCGGTCGGCGGAGACGATCACTTCGTCATGCGTGGCAAAGCCACCGGAGGCGGATTCGACCACCTCGGCTGCCGCAGGAAAGGATAGGCCGCAAGCAAGCAGGTTCGCTGATACGGTTACAAATGTGCGGTTCATAATCCCTCCTTCGAAAGAAAAAGGGATAGCGCGAGGGTCAGTCCGAGGCCAACACCTTCTCGATCGAGGTTGTCACCTCGTCGATGGATGCCATGCCGTCGACACGCTGAACGATACCGCGCTCTTCGTAATAGGGAAGGATAGGCGCGGTCTTGGCGCGATATTCCTGCATCCGGGTACGCACCGTTTCCTCAGTATCGTCAGGCCGACGCTTGAACTCGGTGGAGCCGCACTTGTCGCACACACCTGGCGTGGCAGGAAGCTTGTGGCGCTCATGATAGCCTTCGCCGCAATTGGCGCACGTGAACCGGCCTGTTACGCGGTCGACCAGCGCTTCTTCGTTCACTGCCAGTTCGATGACATGGTGCAGTTTGCGATCGTGGCCGGAAAGAATTTCATCAAGGGCCACGGCCTGCGCCTCGGTGCGGGGATATCCATCGAAGATCGCCCCCATATCATCGCCCATCGCCTGCAGTTCGGCATCGATCAACGCAGAAACAATCTCGTCCGAGACCAATTCGCCGCGATCCATGACTTCCTTGGCCTGTAAACCGACGGGTGTCTGCGCCTTAACGGCGGCCCGCAGCATGTCACCCGTGGACAGCTGCCGCATTCCGTGATGCTCCACCAGGTTGGAGGACTGGGTGCCCTTGCCTGCGCCCGGAGGCCCCAAAAGGATGATGTTCATGTAACGCGAATCCCCACTTCCAAGAACTTCCAGCGCTAGCCTAGCGCGTGCGGCCCTTCAACTTGGCCTTCTTGATTAGATCGCCATACTGGTGCGCCAACAGGTGCGACTGGATCTGGCTGATCGTGTCCACGGTGACGTTCACCACGATCAGCAAGCTGGTGCCGCCCAGGAACAGCGGAAGGCCAGTTTGCGCTATACCCCATTCGGGAATGATACAGACTGCGGTCAGGTAGATCGCACCAACCACAGTGATACGGGTGAGGACATAATCGAGATAGTCGGCGGTACGCTTGCCGGGACGGATGCCCGGAATGAAGCCGCCATTTTTCTTGAGATTGTCCGCCGTATCTTCCGGGTTGAAGACCACCGCGGTGTAGAAGAAGGCGAAGAACATGATGCCGAGACCATACAGCAGCATATAAAGCGGCTGACCGTGTGCCAGGTACTGGTTGAGCGTCACGATGATGCCGCCCCAGGTGCTGCTGGTGTCGACCGAGTTGCCAGCAAACTGCGTGATCGTCAACGGCAACAGCAACAGCGAGCTGGCGAAAATCGGCGGAATAACGCCTGCGGTGTTCAGTTTGAGCGGCAAATGCGAACGGTCTGCCTGCATCCCGCCGCGCTGCGTCGCTCGCTTCGGATATTGTATCAACAGTCGCCGCTGCGCACGCTCGAAAAAACAGATTACGAGGATGAGCACGACCACCATGACGATCAAGCCACCGATCAGCACACCGCTGATGGAGCCGGTACGGCCGCCCTCGAAGAGGTTGGCAGTGAACGTCGGGAACTGGGCAACGATGCCCGCCATGATGATGAGCGATACGCCGTTACCGATGCCGCGTGCAGTGATCTGCTCACCCAGCCACAGCAGGAACATGGTGCCACCGACAAGGTTGATGACGGCCACGATGCGGAACATGGGGCCTGGATCGACAACGGCCTGCAGGCCGCTTTGCGCGCCGTAAGCCTCGAGACCCGAAGCAAGAAACCAACCCTGGATCGCGCACAGGAATACCGTGCCATAGCGCGTGTACTGGTTCAGTTTTTTGCGTCCGGCCTCGCCCTCCTTCTTCAACGCAATCAGGCTGGGATGCAGCGACGCAGCCAGCTGGATAACGATGGAGGCGGTAATGTAGGGCATGACGCCCAGCGCGATCAGGCTCATCCGCTCCAGCGAGCCGCCGGAGAACATGTTGAACATGTCAAGGATGCCGCCGCGTGTCTGATCGTAAAGCGTTTCCAAGATCAGCGGATTGACACCCGGAAGGGGCACAAAGCTGAGGAAGCGGAAAACGATCAGCGCACCGATGGTGAACCAGATGCGCTGCTTGAGCTCGGTGGCCTTGCTGAAGTTCGAGAAGCTCAGCGAGCTAGCGATATTGTCGGCGCGAGATGCCATGAGAAGTATCTAAATCCTGGTAATTCCGCCGGTCCCTCCCGGCTCAGGAAGGCTAGATAGGGACGCGCGGGCCTCTTGTCGAACCCGCGCGTGCCATTATCCGATTATTCGGCGCTCTTGGCGGCCTTGTTGGCTTCACGACGAGCAGCCTTTTTCTCGTGCTCGGGCTTGCCCGGATCGATCACGTCCACCTTGCCGCCAGCCTTCTCCACGGCAGCAACGGCACCCTTGGATGCACCGGCGACGTTGAAAGTCAGCTTGGCGGAAATTTCCCCCTTGGCCAACAGGCGCACGCCATCCTTGCCACCGCGCGCTACGCCAGCAGCCTTCAGCGCTGCGTGATCGATGGTGGACTTGGCATCGAGCTTGCCGTTGTCGACCAGCTTCTGCACCATGCCAATATTCACTTCGGCGTAATCCTTGCCGAACGGATTGTTGAAGCCACGCTTCGGCAAACGCATGTGAAGGGGCATCTGGCCGCCTTCGAAGCCCTTCACGGCGACACCCGAGCGGCTCTTCTGGCCCTTCTGGCCTCGGCCGGCAGTCTTGCCCTTGCCCGAGCCGATGCCACGGCCCACTCGGATGCGCTCTTTACGGGCGCCTTCGTTGTCGCGAATTTCGTTAAGTTTCATAGTCTGCACTCGCTTTCGCTTTGTTCGCGCTGTTGAAATGGAAGCGGCCCGCTACGCGAGCGGGCCACCACCGTCAAATTGTTTTACCATTCGCGGCGGGACTTAACCCTCCACGATCTCCACCAGGTGTGGAACCTTCGCCACCGCGCCGCGAACTTCAGGCGTATCCTGACGCTCGACGACCTTGTGCATCTTGTTGAGGCCAAGACCGATGAGGATCTTGCGCTGGCTTTCGGGACGACGGATCGGCGAACCGATCTGCTTGATCTTGATGGTAGCCATCTGTCTTACTCCGTGATCGCTTCAGCTTCGGCCTGGGCCTCGGCTTCGCTCACCTGGCTGCCACGACCCAGCAGGTCTGCAACCTTCTTGCCGCGACGCTGCGCAACCGACTTCGGCGAAGACTGGTTGGTCAGGCCGTCGAAAGTGGCGCGGATCATGTTGTAGGGGTTGGACGTGCCGACCGACTTGGTCACAACATCGGAAACACCCAAAGCCTCGAACACGGCACGCATCGGACCACCGGCGATGATGCCGGTACCTGCAGGTGCCGAACGCACGACAACCCTACCAGCGCCAAAGTGACCCTTCCCGTCATGATGGAGGGTACGCCCTTCCTTCAACGGCACGCGGATCATCTTCTTCTTGGCAGCAGCAGTCGCCTTGTTGATGGCTTCCGGCACTTCGCGAGCCTTGCCGTGGCCAAAGCCTACGCGGCCCTTGCCATCACCCACCACAACCAGTGCGGCGAAACCGAAGCGCTTACCGCCCTTCACCACCTTGGCGACGCGGTTGATGTGAACGAGTTTCTCGATCAGCTCCTCGCCATCATCATCGCCACCGCGGCCACCACGACGATCGTCACGTCCACCGCGTCCGCGTCCACGACCGCCGCCGCGATCATCACGGCCACCGCGTCCGCCGCCGCCACGTCCGCCGCGAGCATTGTCACGGGTGCGCGCCTGGCCATCGTCGGCCTGAGCCGGCGACTGGTTTTCGGCAGCTTCAGTGGTGGCCATGGTCGGCGTAGGGGTCGAACCCTCGTTCGTCACCTTGGTCTCTTCGTTGTTCTTGGTTTCGTCAGCCATCATCAGAACTCCAGCCCGCCTTCGCGCGCGGCATCGGCCAGCGCCTTGACGCGGCCATGGTACAGGAACCCGCCGCGATCAAACACGACAGTCGTCACGCCAGCCTTCTTGGCGGCCTCTGCGATATCGCTGCCCACCTTCTTGGCGGCATCGACGTTCGACCCAGAACCATCGGCGCCCAGCGTGCTGGCGGCGGCAACGGTGCGGCCATCGGAATCGTCGATGATCTGCGCGTAGATATGTTGTCCAGTGCGGTGCACGGACAAGCGGGGCTTGTCACCCGAACGCTTGCGAAGCGCAGTGCGCACGCGGCGACGGCGACGTTCAAAGAGGGAAAGCTTTGCCATCTTACTTCTTCTTCCCTTCCTTGCGGAAGATATACTCGCCGCGATACTTCACACCCTTGCCCTTGTAAGGCTCGGGCTTGCGCCATTCGCGGATCTCGGCAGCGAACTGCCCGACCTTTTGTTTGTCGATGCCCGAAATCTCGACCGTGGTCTGATCGGGCGTCTTGACGTCGATACCTTCCGGCACGTCGAGGTCGACATCGTGGCTGAAACCGAGCTGAAGCTTGAGCTTCTTGCCCTGTGCCTGCGCACGATAACCAACGCCGTTGATTTCCAGCACCTTGGTGAAACCTTCGGTCACACCGTCAACCAGGTTCTGTACAAGCGTGCGGTGCATGCCCCAGAACTGTCGCGCTTTCTGCGTCTTGTTGATCGGGTTGACCTGGATTTCCTCGCCCTCGATCTTGTATTCGATCAGGTCGAGCATAGTCATGGACAGTTCGCCCTTGGGACCTTTCACGGTCAGGGTCTTGCCTTCGGTCTTGGCGGTCACTCCGCTGGGAAGCGCCACCGGCCGTTTGCCAATGCGGCTCATCAGAATACCTCCGCGAGCACTTCGCCGCCAACGTTTTCGGTACGCGCTTCGTTGTCCGAAAGCACGCCCTTCGGCGTCGAGACGATGGTGATGCCAAGGCCATTGCGCACTGCCGGAAGCTCTTTCGAGCCTGAGTAGATGCGGCGACCCGGTTTGGAGACGCGGGCGACATGCTTGATCGCAGGTTCGCCTTCGAAATATTTCAGTTCGATACGCAGCGCGGGATGCTTGCCGCTCGCGTCCTCGGAATAGCCACGGATGTAGCCTTCACGCTGGAGAACTTCGAGCACGTTCGCACGCAGCTTGGAAGCGGGCGAAAGGACGGAATCCTTCTTCGCCTGCTGGCCGTTGCGGATGCGGGTGAGCATATCACCCAGGGGATCGGTCATAGCCATTCGTCAGGTCCTCACCAGCTCGACTTGGTCACGCCCGGAATAAGGCCCTTGTTGGCCAGATTCCGGAGTTCGATGCGGTTAAGCCCGAACTTGCGGTAGTAGCCGCGTGGGCGGCCGGTGGTGGTGCAGCGGTTGCGCACACGGGTGGGGTTCGAATTACGCGGAAGTTCGGCCATCTTCAGGCGCGCCATAAGACGCTCTGTATCATCGAGCGACTCGTCGTCGGCAATCGCCTTCAGCTTTTCGTACTTCGCAGCGTACTTCTGAACGAGCTTCTTGCGCTTCTCGTTCTTGTTGATGGAACTCAGTTTCGCCATTGGACTTAAGCTCTCTCTTGCTTTCTCAGGTCAGGGAAACGGATCACGCCGCTTCCTTGTCTTCGGCCTCTTCAGCCGGGAACGGGAAACCGAACAGCTTGAGGAGCTCGCGCGCCTCTTCGTCGGTCTTGGCGGTGGTGGTGACAATGATGTCCATGCCACGCACCTTCTCGATCTTGTCGTAGCTGATCTCCGGGAAGATGATCTGCTCCTTGATGCCCATGGCGTAGTTGCCATTGCCATCGAACGACTTGGGATTGACCCCGCGGAAGTCGCGAATACGCGGCATCGCAATGGTCACCAGGCGATCGAGGAATTCATACATGCGATCACGGCGCAGGTTTACCTTGCAACCGATCGGCATGCCGTCGCGCAGCTTGAACTGTGCGATGGATTTCTTGGCTTTCGTGATCACGGGCTTCTGGCCAGCGATACGTTCCATTTCCTCGGCAGCGGTCTGGACCTTCTTCTTGTCCTGGCTCGCTTCGCCTACGCCCATGTTCAGCGTAATCTTCGCAAGGCGTGGAATCTCCATCTGGTTCTTGTAACCAAATTTTTCGGTCATCGCCTTGACGATATCGTCGCTGTACTTCTTCTTCAGACGCGGTGTGTAATCAGCCATCAATCGTCTCCCCGGACTTGACGGCAACGCGTACCTTCTTCCCGTCCTTTTCCTCGAAACGGACGCGGGTCGGCTTGCCATCCTTGGGATCGGCAACAGCGACCTTGGAGATCGCCATCGGGGCGGGCATACGGTCGATGCCGCCCTGCGGATTAGCCTGCGAAGGCTTGCGGTGACGGGTCATCACGTTGACGCCCTCGACCAGGACCTTGCCTTCTTTCGGCAGGACCTTCTGGACAGTGCCGGTCTGGCCCTTGTCCTTGCCTGAAAGCACGACAACTGTGTCCCCCTTCTTGATCTTAGCAGAAGCCATCAGATCACCTCCGGTGCGAGCGAGATGATTTTCATGAAGCCCCGGCCACGCAATTCCCGAACGACCGGGCCGAAAATACGCGTGCCGATCGGTTCTTCCTGCTTGTTCACCAGGACTGCAGCATTGCTGTCGAAGCGGATCACGCTCCCGTCAGGACGGCGAACGTCCTTGCGGGTACGCACGATCACCGCACGGTGCACGTCGCCCTTCTTGACGCGGGCACGTGGCTGGGCTTCCTTCACGGAAACCACGATCACATCACCGACAGACGCGGTACGACGCTTCGAGCCACCCAGTACTTTAATGCACTGGACGCGCTTGGCGCCGCTGTTGTCCGCGACGTCGAGATTGGATTGCATCTGGATCATCGATCCGGTTCCTTCTCAATTGGCTTGCCGAGACTTAGGCCGAAACCAGCCCGGCAGTTCCTAACGTCTGTTACTCTGCGCCACCGGGTGTAGCTTCGGCGACATCAAGGTCGGCCTCCACTTCGGTGCCACGGCTGGCTACGAGACGGTCTTTTACCGCCCAGGTCTTGGTCTTGGAGATCGGCTTAGTCTCCTCGATGCGAACCTTGTCGCCAGCGACGAATTCGTTCTTCTCGTCGTGAGCATGATACTTCTTCGAACGCTTGATGATTTTCCCGTATAGCGGGTGCTTCACACGACGTTCGACCAGCACGGTCACGGTCTTGTCGGTCTTGTCGGAGGTGACAGTCCCGGTCAGGATACGCTTGGGCATTGTCTACTCCTTACGCTTTCGCTGCTTCGGATTGAGCGCTCTTGGCACGCTCGCTCTGAAGCGTCTTGATGCGCGCGATCTGGCGACGGACTTCCTTCACTCGGGCCGGACCTTCCAACTGGTTGGTCGCAGCCTGGAAGCGCAGGTTGAACTGCTCTTTCTTGAGCATCGTCAGCGCTTCGGAAAGGTGATCGTCGCTCTTGGTGCGCAGATCTTCGGTGTTACTCTTGTCGGCCATCATTCGCCTCCCAGGTGCGAGGTGTCGCCGAAACGGGCAATAACCTTCGTCTTGATCGGCAGCTTCATGGCAGCACGTTCGAAAGCGCGGGCGGCCACGGGGCCGGGTACACCGTCGAGTTCGAACAGGATCCGGCCCGGCTTGACGCGAGCGGCCCAGAATTCGACGGAGCCCTTGCCCTTACCCTGACGAACTTCGGCAGGCTTCTTCGAGACCGGCACGTCAGGGAAAACGCGGATCCAGAGACGACCCTGACGCTTCATGGCACGGGTAATGGCACGACGCGCAGCTTCGATCTGACGGGCTGTGATACGTTCCGGCTCAAGGGCTTTCAGACCGTAGGCGCCGAAGTTCAGCGTGGTGCCGCCCTTGGCTTTACCGTGGATCTTGCCCTTGAAGGCTTTCCGGTACTTGGTTTTTTTCGGTTGCAGCATGGTTCTCTACCTCAACGAGCCGGACGGACGCCGGACGTCTGCGATTCCATCATCAAACGATCCTGCGAGGTCGGGTCATGACCCAGGATCTCGCCTTTGAAGACCCACACCTTGATGCCGATGATACCGTAAGCGGTTAGCGCCTCGGCTTCGGCATAGTCTATGTTGGCGCGCAGCGTGTGCAGCGGCACCCGGCCTTCACGATATTGTTCGACGCGAGCGATTTCGGCACCACCAAGCCGGCCGCCACACATGATCTTAATGCCTTCGGCACCAAGGCGCATGGCCGACTGCATGGCGCGCTTCATTGCACGACGGAAAGCGACACGGCGGATCAGCTGATCGGCAATGCCCTGGGCGACGAGCTTGGCGTCGATTTCTGGCTTGCGGATCTCAACGATGTTCAGCTTCACTTCGCTGTCGGTCATCTTGGCCAGCTTGGCGCGAAGCTTCTCGATGTCCGCGCCCTTCTTGCCGATGATGACACCAGGACGCGCAGCGTAAATCGAAACTCGACAAAGCTTGGCCGGACGTTCGATCACAACCTTCGAGATCGCTGCCTGCGGCAGGCTCGAGATGATGTGCTTACGGATCTCGATGTCTTCCTTGAGCAGCTTGGCATAGTCGCCACCTTCGGCGTACCAGCGGCTGTCCCAGGTGCGGTTGATCTGCAGGCGCAGACCGATCGGATTGCTCTTGTGACCCATCTTACGCCTCTTCTGCTTCGCGAACGACAATCCGCAGCCGGCTGAACGGCTTGAGGATGCGCGTGGACTTGCCACGGCCGCGCGTCGCGAACCGCTTCATGG
>CAJXTZ010000022.1 GCA_913061345.1 uncultured Erythrobacter sp. | reverse complement strand
CGAGATCATGCCTAGTCTCGTGGGCTCGGAGATGTGTATAAGAGACAGATATTTTTCAGCGATGGCGGTGGCGGCACGCCTTCGGGTACGGAAAAACTGAGACCGTGAGCTTGCCCCGGCCCATGGTACGGGTCTTGCCCCAGGATCACCACGCGCACGGCGTCCGGCGGCGTCAGCTCCAGCGCGCGAAAACGGCTGTCTCGCGGCGGATAGACCACCTCGCCTGCATCCTCCTGCGCGCCCAGCCAGTCGCTCAACTGACGCGCCTGCGGCTTATCGAGGGCATCAGCCAGCACAGGCGCCCATTCGTCGGGTATCGAATCTCTCATGCGTCTCTCGCCTTCCCTTTGTGATGCGATAAGAGCTTGGCCCAAACAGTGCCAGTGAGCCCCTTCCCTCCCATCCTCAATCCGACTAAGGCGATCGGACAATGACAGTACATTTTCATGAAGAAGACCTGCCCGCAGGCATTCTCGCCGATGGCCCGGTTGCCGTCGATACCGAAACCATGGGCCTGATTACCCCGCGCGACAGACTGTGCGTGGTGCAGATCAGCGACGGGCAAGGTGACGAGCACCTGGTGCGCTTTGCCAAGGGCAGCAATTACGATGCGCCCAATCTGAAGGCGGTTCTGGCAGATCCGGCGCGTGTGAAGATCTACCATTTCGCCCGCTTCGATTTGGCGGCGATCGAATATTACCTCGGCGTGGTGGCAGCGCCCGTTTTCTGTACCAAGATCGCCAGCAAGATGACGCGAACTTACACCGATCGCCACGGGCTGAAGAACTTGACGGAAGAACTGCTGGGCGAAAGCATGTCGAAGCAGCAGCAATCCAGCGACTGGGGCGCGCCCTCTCTCAACGATGCGCAGCGCGAATATGCCGCGTCAGATGTGCGCTATCTCCATCGCTTGCGTGAAATACTGATCGAGCGGTTGAAGCGCGAAGACCGGTTGGAACTGGCGCAGGCTTGTTACGATTTTCTCCCCGCCCGTGCGCGGCTCGATATTGCCGGTTGGGCAGACAAGGACATTTTCAGCCACGAGTCATGATCTCGGGCGTTAAACAAACTGCATGACCAAAGCCGCCGACAGGATGCGCAACAGGCGCCAGGTATTCGCCGCTCCGGGCAGTTCGCACGACAGGGTCGTGCGTCTGCTGGCGGTCGGCCTGCCCGCGCTGGTGGGCGTGATCGCGGCGATGATGCTGATTACCCCGCTTTCTCCTCGTGGCGAAATCAGCTTTCTGCTGGATCGCAACAAGGTTGCCGTCGCCGATGACAGGATGCGCGTGGATAACGCGATGTACCGCGGGCAGGATGGCGAAGGCCGCCCGTTTTCGCTGGTCGCGCGCGAAGCTGTCCAGCAGAGTAACACGGTTCCGCTGGTGCAACTGCAGGATTTGACCGCGCGCATCGTGCTGTCGGGCGGCCCTGCCCTGTTGACTGCACCGCGCGGCGTATACGAAATCGATGACGAGCAGATGGGTATTCCCGGTATCGTGCGCTTTACAGCGGCGGACGGTTACGAGTTCGTAGCGCGCAATGTGACCATAGACTTGCCCAGTCGCACTTTGGTGGGCGATGGACAGGTGAACGGCGCCATCCCGGCAGGCACATTCTCCGCAAATGCCATGCGCGCGGACCTTGAAGAGCGCAGCTTTGCCCTTATCGGCAATGCCCGGCTGCGCATGGTGCCCGGCCGCCTGCGCCTGCCAACCGAAATGTAATGATGGAGCCGACAATGAAGCCAACTGCCCAAAATTCCATTCGGTACCCCTCGCTCAGGAATCTTGCCGCGCGCGGATTGGCAGGAGGGCTGCTGGCAGGCGCGATCGTTGCATTGTCTTTCGGGTCGGTTGCCGGTGCGCAATCCATCGCCGCGTTCAATTCCAACCAGCCAGTCAACTATGCCGCGGATCGGATCGAATTGCAGGATCGGCAAAACCGGGTCGTCCTGTCAGGTGATGTCGTCATAACCCAGGGCGATCTGCGCTTGACCGCCGCACGCACTACCGTGGCCTATTCCGATTCAGGATCGCTGCGCATCCAGCGGATCGACGCGACCGGGGGTGTTACTGTCGTACGTGGTAGCGAACGCGCCAGCGGCAGCACTGCAGTGTATGATTTCAATCGCCGTGTGATCGTCATGTCGGGCAATGTCGCCCTTCGCCGCGGCAGCGATACGCTGGATGGCGGTCGCTTGGTTATCGATCTGAATTCGGGGCTTTCCAGCGTAGATGGCGCGGGCAACGCGGCTAGCGGGCAACAGGGCCGGGTTTCGGGCACTTTTGCCGTTCCTGAGAGCAATTGAGCTTCGCTGGACTCGGCGAGTAAGAAGGGATTACGTTGGTTTACGGCCGCGAAAGTATACTGGTAACAGGAGGGGCTGGCTTCCTCGGCTCGCATCTTTGCGATCGGCTGATTGCCGATGGTGCGCATGTGCTTTGCGTGGACAATTTCTTTACCGGCAATCACGCAAATATCGATCATCTGCACGGCAATCCGCAGTTCGAACTGCTGCGTCACGATGTCACTTTCCCGCTCTACATAGAGGTCGGCCAGATCTACAATCTTGCCTGCCCCGCCTCGCCGATTTATTATCAACACGATCCTGTGCAAACCACGAAGACGAGTGTGCATGGCGCCATCAACATGCTGGGGCTGGCAAAACGCACGAATGCGCGCATCTTCCAGGCCTCCACTTCCGAGGTTTACGGCGATCCCTCGGTACATCCTCAGCCCGAGAGTTACTGGGGGAACGTCAATCCGATCGGTATCCGCTCCTGCTATGACGAGGGTAAGCGTTGTGCGGAAACGCTGTTTTTCGACTACCACCGTCAGCACGCGCTGGAGATCAAGGTAGCGCGCATCTTTAACACCTATGGGCCACGCATGCACCCGCAGGACGGACGCGTGGTTTCCAATTTCATCATGCAGGCCCTGCGCGGTGATCCGATTACCATCTACGGCGATGGCCAGCAGACGCGCTCCTTTTGCTACGTGGATGATCTGATCGACGGTTTCGTTCGGTTCATGGGCACTGAGGCGGCCTTCACCGGGCCGCTCAATCTCGGCAATCCGAATGAATTCTCTATGATCGAACTGGCCGATCTCGTCCTCGAGATTACCAATTCGAAATCCGAACTGGTGCGCGAACCATTGCCCCAGGATGATCCGAAACAACGGCAACCCGATATCTCGCTGGCGCAGTCACAACTCGCAGGCTGGAAACCGAAGACGCCTCTTCGCGAAGGCTTGACCAAGACTATCGAACATTTCGATGATTTGCTGAAAAGCGGCCGCATCGACTGAGGGCCTTGTTTGGTAGCCTGACGATTGGCGAACCAGTCAGTTTTCTGGCCAGAAGAGCGCGATGTCCTCTTCCCTCCCGTCACGCCGGTATCTTTTAACGAGGCTCTCCAGTTGCGCACGTTCGAATGTAGCGCCGCGCTGCTGCGCCAGCGCCAGGGTTTGTGCCCAATCTGCCGGCTCGACAGAATCGTAAGCGGATGTGAGCAGTCCGTTTCGCCAGCGTCCCGAGCCAGCCAATTGCTCGGCAAAAGCTGCGCGACCCTGTGGCGTCGCAACAAGTTGCGCCAACAATGCGTGAGCGGGTTCGGTGAATCGTCCGGTGGCAAGTAGCGCATGTATGCGCTGCGCGACGATGGCATATTGGCCCTGTTCGAGGGCCGACTGGCCGCTCGCCAGCTGGGATACCGGCTCTCGCCATCCACGCTGGCTTGCCGCGCCCAATGCATCGCGTGCCATCTCGATATCGCCAGCCTGCACGGCTGCGAGGGCAAGGATGGAAAGGCTTTCTGCCGGCATCGGTCTGAGCGAAACCTGCACCCGCGCCGCATCCTCGGCGCGCTGGCCTTCGCCTAGTTTGAGGGCAATCCTGCTACGCTCGCGTGCCGCGTTACCGCTGAAACTATCAGGAACGATCGCCGCGTAGGCGGGGGACAGCCGCGATTGCTGATCAAGCTGCGCGAGGATCGCAACTACGGCGACCACCAATGTAGAGACGAGAACCAGTGCGCGCGCAATCATGTCACGGCTCTCCGGGGATTGGCCAGCAAGACGACTAGGACAGCCGCGACGCAAAGCAACGTCTGGTTGCGCAAGGGATAATCCAGCAAGGATGGCTCATGTCGCCTTTGACGACGTTTAGCAGCTGCGGAAGTTCATCGATGCTGGTTCGACGGATGAACCGACCGATCGGCGTGATCCGGTCGTCATCTTTCGCCGCCGAACGATCCCCTTTCGCATCTGATTCCCGCATCGAACGAAACTTGTAGATATTGAAGAACCTGTTGCCCCTGCCCACGCGGCGCTGATGAAAGAAGATCGGGCCGCCGTCGTACAGTTTGATGGCGATTGCCACGGCAACCATCACAGGACTTAGCAACAGCAATGCCGCCGAAGAGATCATCACGTCGAAGAGGCGCTTTAGGGCACGAGAGCGAATGCCAAGATGACCGGCGGAAACCAGGAGCCCACTGACATTGGCATCATCATGATGGACCACGCCCAAGGCCCCAATCTTTCTGGAGAATTCCGAGATTATCTCTCCATGGCGGCCCGAGCCCTTCAGCATTTCAGCCCATAGAAAACGGGAGTTTTCATCACAGCTGATGATCACCTCGTCCATGTTGCACAGATATTTCGCCAGCCGATCCTGTTGGGATGGATCATCCATGTCCGGGGTCAGACCATGCATCTGCGCATCGATGTGGTAGGCGTAAGGTAGTGTGAACTGAGGGCCGCCGGCATGAATGACGAGCTGATTGACAACTTTCGGTCCCCAGCGCTTGGTGATCCACAGCGAGACCGCAACTCGAACCAAAGCCATCAAGATCGCCGCGCCGATGATGCCAGCTGTAAAAATCACGCGCGAGAATTCGGCATTCATCTTCGCAAAAAACGCGACAAAATTCAGGAGCGCAGCGCCAATCAGCAACGCTGCTAGAATACGGAACAATGATTTGTTCGTATCTGTCAGGCCGGATTGCGAATAGGTTCCATTATACAAGGCCACGGTAAGATAAATCGGTAGCAACAGGAACGCTGGCATAAGGCCGCCCTCAAGGCGCGGCAGCGTCATCGAATTGCCATAGTAGAGCGCGGTAGACGCGATGAAAGTCCCGAACAGGATTGCTGTGTCGGCCAAAATCAGGATAAGATAGAGTTGCAATCTCTTACGCTCTAACGAGCCAGTCAGCCCATCGGGCGGCGCCACCGGAAGTATACGGGGCGAGGCCAGATCTGCAGTGTCAAACGCGACATCTGCTGGCCTCTCGGTGTACGTCGTGCCTGCCTCACTTCGGCTCAGATCCACTTCAAATCCTTTGCCTTAGGCGCCGCGACAATTGCAGCATACAATTACGAAGAAGTACCTATACGACTTTTTTAGGAAGTTCACCCCATTCATTTCGCAACTGCGTTAGAACACTGCAGTTTTAGGAAATACGGTTGCACTTGCGCCACGTGGCGCACTCGGCTCTCGCGCAATGGATCGTCTCATCCCGGTAAGAACGCGTATTTATGTCGTTATGAGAAAGCGTATTTTCACGATGTTCAGCGTCGTACGGCGGCGTAGCGTGTAATCTGCGCCAGTTCCTGCGCCAGGATCAATTCTGCCGTCTGGCTGTTTGCGAGAAGCGCACGATGCAATTGCGTCAGTCGCGGGACGAGCCGCTCCAGCTTCCCCCCACTCCAGCGCTGCAGCTGGTCGCCGACCTCGCGATGTTCGCGGAAAAACACGCCCTGCGATTTCAAGAATTGCTGCATGTCGTCGCCGGGGCGCAGCTTGGCCGCCAGCCGCGCAAGCTGCGCCGCTCGCCTTTCCAGCGCCAGCGTAACGGCAACCGGGTTCAATGATATCTCTCGCATCCGCCGCAGTTCGGCTGGCAACTTGCGCACCTCTCCACCCAGTGCCGCATTTACTAACGGCATGAACCCGTCTTCTTCGGTCGAAGCGCCGATCATGTCGAAATCGTCCGGGTTCGCCTGCTTGGGCGATTGCGGCGAGGCATCGAGAAAGAGCGCGAGCTTGTCGATCTCGGATTGTGCAAGGCGCACGTCCATCCCTGCTGCATGGGCTATGCGCTCGGCCAGATTACCGGTGAGGCGCATGCCCGCCGCGTCTGCCATGGCGCGCACATCGGCGGTCACGGATCGCAGATCGGGGGGGTAGAACATGGCAACCAGCGCGTCTCCGCGCTTGATCAGCAGCTTGGCGCTGCGCGACTTGTCGCTGGCGGAAGTGGCGACGATGAAGATCGGCCAGGCGCCGTCGGCATCGCCCCGGTCGGCCAGCTCGCAGTAAGTCTTGATGGCCTCATGCGCATCCTCCCCCGATACGCGCGCCAGGATATGGCGGGAATCTCCGAACAGCGAGGTGGACCGCGCTTCGTCAAGCAACCGGGAAGGATCGGATTTCAGGTCTTGTCCGGAAAGCTCCACCCGCTCACCCGGGTCATTCAGAGCGGCGATCATCTTCTTTGCAGCAGCGGAAGCGCCAGCCTCGTCGGCACCGCAGAAAAAGCAGATACGCAAGGCCTTGCCCGCTTTCTGCGCAGCCTGCGCGTAATCGCGCTGGGTCGCCTTCATCGGCGCTGCCTCATCGCATTTCGCGAAGAGTGCGGGTTACGCGGGTGGCGATCTGGTCGGCTACTTCCTTCGCGAGGTTTTCCAGCGCGGTCTGCTCTGCTGCGATAGTGGCAAACTCGGAGCCCACGACATCGATACCTGCGTCGGAACCGGCGGTGGCATCGACGAGTATCGTGCCCGTCGCCACATCTACCAACTGGTATCGCGCGCGAAGGGTGCGACGCTGGCGGCCGATGGTATCGTCCGTCAGCAAGCCTAGACCTTCAAGATCGTCGTCCAGCACGATGTCGAGGCGGTATTGTGATGTGCTGCCCGAAGCGCCGCGGCCCAGCCGATCGTTCAGCTCATTGTGCACCAGCCAGCCCTCGCGGCCGGGTATCGCGGGCACATCAATGGCAGCGAGTTCGCGCGCGACAAAGCCGTTTCCACCGCCTGCATAGATCGGCTGGAGCCCGCATCCAGAAACGGACAGGGAGAGTACGGCAAGGGCCAGGCCAAGACGGACGACGCCTGTCATGTGACGATATTCACCAGCCTGCCGGGCACCACGATCACCTTTCTGATTTCCGCTCCATCGATCGAACGCTGGACCTTCTCGCTGGCGAGTGCAAGCGCTTCCAGATCGTCTTTCGATGCATCGGCAGGGGCGGTCAGCGTGTCGCGCAGCTTGCCCTTGTGCTGCACGGCGATGGTGACCTCGTCTTCCACCAGCAAAGTCTCGTCGACTTCTGGCCAGTCCGCTTCGGCCACGAGGCCGGTGCCGCCCATTTTGCTCCAGCCTTCCTCGGCAAGGTGCGGCATCATGGGAGACGCCACCAACAGCAGCGAGCGGATGGCGTGGTTTCGATCAGCGGAAGGCTTTGCCTTTTCCGCCGCGCTGGTGAGTTCGTAGATCCGCGCCACGGCCTTGTTGAAGGCCAGCGCCTCGATATCTTCGGCAACCGCCGCAATGGTCTGATGAGTCTTGCGGGCAAGGTTCTTGTCCTCACCTATGGCATCGTCATCATACTGGCTGAACAAACGCCACAGACGCTGGACGAAGCGCCCGCATCCCTCGATACCAGCCTCGGACCATGGCAAGTCCCGCTCGGGCGGGCTGTCGGACAGCATGAACCAACGCACCGCGTCAGCGCCGTAGTCACGAATAATGTCCTCGGGATCGACGACGTTCTTCTTCGACTTCGACATCTTGATAACCTTGCCGATCTCGACCGGCTGGCCGTCGGCTGTCAGCACCGCACCATCGCTCGAACGGTCCACCTCGGCAGGCGTGTAATACACCTCTCGTGGGCCATCCTTACGGCTGTAGGTTTCGTGCGTCACCATGCCTTGGGTGAACAGCGAGGCGAAGGGCTCTTTCACCTTCAGCTTGCCGCACTGCGCCAGGGCTCGGGTCCAGAAGCGGGCGTAAAGCAAGTGCAGGATCGCATGCTCCACCCCGCCGATATATTGGTCCACCGGTAACCATTGCGCAACTTCGTCGGCGTCGAAGGGCTTGTCCGCCGGCTGGCTGGCAAAACGCAGGAAATACCAGCTGGAATTGACGAAAGTGTCGAGCGTGTCGGTTTCCCGTTCGGCCGCACTGCCGCATTTGGGGCAGGTGGTATCTTTCCAGGTGGGATGGCGCAGCAGCGGATTGCCAGGCTGCTCGAAAGACACATCTTCCGGCAGCTTCACCGGCAACTGGTCCTTCGGCACCGGAACCACGCCGCAGGTTTCGCAATGAATGAAGGGAATGGGGGTGCCCCAGTAACGCTGGCGCGAAACGCCCCAGTCGCGCAGACGCCACACGGTCGTGCCTTTGCCCCAGCCGCCCTTTTGAGCGCGGGCGATCACCTCGGCCTTCGCGCCTTCCACGTCCATGCCATTGAGGAAGTCTGAATTGACCAGAACACCTTCGCCCGCCTCGGCCTCACCATCGAAGGGCCTCGCCGCCTCGTCCTCGCTGGGCGCGACGACGCGGGGAATGGGCAGTGAATATTTGCTGGCAAATTCGAAGTCGCGCTGGTCGTGCCCCGGAACTGCCATGATGGCGCCGGTACCGTAATCCATCAGAACGAAATTGGCGATGTAGACGGGCAGATGCTTGCCCGTGAAAGGGTGCTTTGCCCCGATACCAGTATCAAAACCGAGCTTTTCCGCCGTTTCCAGCTCTGCCGCTGTGGTTCCTCCCTTCTTGCATCGCTCTATGAACTTCGCCGCTTCGCAATTGTTTGTGGCAACGCCCTGTGCCAGCGGATGATCAGGAGCAACGGCAACGAAACTTGCACCGAAAATCGTATCGGGCCGCGTGGTGTAAACCGGCAATTTGTCGCCGTTGGAAAGATCGAAAGAAAATTCCAACCCTTGCGATTTGCCGATCCAGTTTTCCTGCATCAGCCGCACCTTTTGCGGCCAGTCATCGAGGCTGCCGAGGCCATGCAGCAGATCTTCGGCGAAATCGGTGATCTTCAGGAACCACTGGTTCAGCTTGCGCTTCTCCACCTCTACACCCGAACGCCAGCCCTTGCCGTCGATTACCTGCTCGTTCGCCAGCACGGTCATGTCGACGGGGTCCCAGTTCACCTCTGCCTGCTTGCGATAGACAAGGTGGTTCTCGAACAGGTCGATAAACAGCGCTTGTTCGTGGCCGTAGTATTCGGGATCGCAAGTTGCGAACTCGCGGCTCCAATCGAGAGCGAAGCCAAGTTGTTTCAGCTGGCCCTTCATCGTGGCGATATTGTCGTAGGTCCACCCGCCGGGATGGACGCCCTTCTCCATCGCTGCGTTTTCGGCCGGCATGCCGAACGCATCCCAGCCCATCGGGTGCAACACTTCGCGCCCACGCATGGCGTGATAGCGCGCCAGCACGTCACCCATGGTGTAGTTGCGCACGTGGCCTATATGGATGCGCCCGCTGGGATAGGGAAACATCTCCAGCACATAGGTCTTGGGCTTCTCGCTGGCGCTGTCGGCTTCGAAGCACTTGGCTTCATCCCACGCGACTTGCCAGCGACCGTCGGCAACGGACGGATCGAATCGTTCAGCAGTCATGGTTTGTGCCCCCAGGGGAATTTAGCCGATGGCGGAACGTCGCAGATCGCGCGCCTTGGTAAGGATGATATCTTCCAGCCGTTGTACGGTGGCGGCCTGTACGGGCGCCTCTACCCAGGTGCCGTTCTGTAGCACCTGCCGGCTGGCAGCAACGCGCAGCGCATCGGCGCGCAGATCCTGATCGAGAATTGCGACCGATACCTTCACCCGCTCGTTGGGGTTGGCAGGATCGGCATACCAGTCCGTTACCAGCACGCCGCCGGAACTGTCTGCCTGGGTCAGCGGCATGAACGACAAGGTGTCCAGGCTGGCGCGCCAGAGATAGGAATTCACACCGATCGAAGTGACCTGTGCCGCGGCAAGATCGCTGCGCAGGCGCTGATCGTCACCGCCCCCGCAAGCGGCAAGGGCAAGCGATGCCGCGCCCAACATGGCGGTACCAGCAAACTGGCGGGAGATTTTACGAACGGAGAAAATTGCCATCATTGGTCCTGTAAACACGAAAAGTCGCAGCTGTCAGCCTCTATAACGGGCATGTTGCCCGCGGCAAGACGCAGCGTGGTTTAGGCGTCCAAATGCCGCGAATCGCCGTGAACCCGCGCTTAATGCTGCGAAGATGGACTGGGCACCCTGTGGAAAAGCTGCAACAGTTTGAAAAAAGGCATTCGGTTGCAAAGCGATGTCTGGAATTCGTCGCATTTCGGTCGTAGCAAGGAAGTGCTCAACGCGACTCGCGACAATTGGGGAACCCGGTGGTTCATCCAGAGTCCATTAGAGCAGGGGTATAGAGGCAAGATGACTGACAAGCGCAAAGGATTGGCAGGAAAGACAGCGTTCGGCGCGTCTGCATTGCTGCTGGCCGTCGCGCTTCCCAGCGCGGGCCTTGCCTTTGGCGCGCTTTCGAACGCCAACGTCGTCGAAGTTCCCGACACCTTCGTTTCCTTTACGCCTGCCGATGCCGATCCGCGGCTGGCAGAATTCATCGCTCGGCAGCATGGCGATCCACGCATGATGCGTTTTACACCGGCCGGGACTGACAAATCGTCCAGCGCACGCTCGGTAACGGTTGCCGTCCGCGTCGATCAACAAACGGCCGATGCGCTTGCTGCCAACAACTCGATTGGATCGCAGCGCGCCAGCAACGATCGCGTTGCGGGCCTGCGGGTTGCGCCGACGCGCTACAATCTCGGCCTGGCTCGCGGCTATTCCAGCTTCGCGCAGGCTTCGGCATCGTCGCGCAAGGCAGCGACGCCGGATCTCTCCAGCAGCCTGTCGCGTGCGCAGATCCCCGATCTTTCCGATTTCGCTCCACCTAGCAGGACGAATGACGAGCCGAGCCGGTTCGCCGCCCGTATCGAACTGGACGAAGACCGCGCGTCCGATAGCGTGGCAACCGCTGGCAGCAGCCTGAGTGACCAGATGCTGGATGTGGCAGGCAGCTACCGCCTGACGCGCAATCTCGATATCACCGCTGGCGTGCGGTACGAGCAGGATCGCGATCTTGTTCCGGTGCCCGATCTGGAACAGCAGGACAGCCAGGCCGTCTATATCGGCACGCAGTTCCGCTTCTGATTTGCTGAAATATATCAAGCAGCGCAACCTCGCTTCGGCGGGGTTTTGTTTTGCGCCTGTCACAACGGATGGCTAACGTATGTCAAAACACAACCACCATCTGGAGAGATTGAAATGGCACACATAGCTATCGTTACCGGCGGCACCCGCGGAATTGGTCGCGCAGTCTGCGAATCCCTGCGCGAGGATGGGTTCACCGTTGTCGCCAGCTATGCAGGTAACGATGAAAAGGCGCGTGCCTTCACCGACGAGACCAGTATTCCCGCCTACAAGTTCGATGTCGGCGATCACGAGGCGACGCTTGCCTCCTGCGAAAAGATTGCAGGAGATGTTGGCCCGATCGACGTGGTAGTAAACAACGCGGGCATTACCCGCGACGGCACGCTGCTGCGCATGAGCTATGAAGAATGGGACGATGTAATACGCACCAATCTTGGCGGCTGCTTCAACATGGCCAAGGCCACCTTCGCGGGGATGAAAGACCGCAAGTGGGGTCGTATTATCAACATCGGTTCCATCAATGGGCAGGCGGGGCAATACGGGCAGGTCAATTATGCCGCGGCGAAAAGCGGCATTCACGGCTTTACCAAGGCCCTGGCGCAGGAAGGTGCGCGCTACGGTATCACCGTAAACGCCATTGCGCCCGGCTATATTGATACGGACATGGTGGCCGCCGTGCCAGAGAACGTGCTGGAAAAGATCGTTGCCAAGATCCCGGTCGGCCGGCTTGGCCAGGCCAGCGAAATCGCACGGGGCGTTAGCTTCCTCGCTTCTGAACAGGGTGCCTTCGTCACCGGCTCCACGCTCAGCATCAACGGTGGCCAGCACATGTATTGACTGGATTGCCGGGGGCAGACCGCGTGTCCGCCCCCGGCGCGCCCTTCAATTGACCATGATCCCGACAACCTTCCAGACGCCATCTTCCTTCTCTAACGTCAGAATCTCGGTAACCTCTTCTCGGTTCGAGAAACGAGAGACGAATGACACCTCTCGATAACCTCTTGGCGGCGCGTTGACGAAGCGGACAGTGGCCTCCCCCCGTTCGCGCAAGTCACCTAACGGACCGTAGACCAGACGCGATGCCTCCGCCCATTGTTCCACCGTGTTTGCCGACTGAAATACCTCAGACGTTGCGGCGAAACTTCCCGCCCAGTCTCTCTCATCCACCAAGGATAGAAAATCTCGTGCCGCAGCCTGGACTTCGGCCGCCTCCTCCACGTTCTGCACATCCACGGCAGGCCTCTCGTCTGTTTCGATGAAGATGGGTGTCGAAACTGCAATTGCGATTGCCAACGTAAGCATGGCGATACCTCCAATGACCCAGGCCGAAATTGACCTGTCGTTTCGAAGGTCTGCCTGTTCCAGCCCAGCTTCATCCCCCAAACTCTTGTGTCCAACAAATTGGGGGGTGCCCGCCTCTTCCTCGAAAAGCAGACGCGCCGCTTCCTTGCTGCTGGTAACGTCAAGCTTGCGACGCGCACTGCGGAGGCGTTCATTGATAGTGTGAACGGAAAGGGTGAGTTCTCGCGCCATGGACTTCGCGTCGTGACCGTGCAGGATCAGCCGCAGCGTCTCCTTCTCCTTGTCGGACAATACCTCGTACCCGTGGGCCATGGCTAATGGGTAGGAGCCATGGGGTGCCCCAGCTACCCCAAAAAATTCGTATTCGAAGGTTCGTAACCGGCATCGATCGCGCTACGGACCGATGCAATGACCAGCACGCCCTACCATCCCCCCCGCAAACGCTCGATAGAAATTGCAGGACACAAGACGTCGATCAGTCTCGAGCCATTGTTCTGGGACATGCTGCAAGAGGCCGCCGAACGGGCCAGCTTGCCTGTCAATGCACTGGTGGCAAAGATCGACGCCGAACGTATCGAGGCCGAGCTTGCGCCCGGCCTCGCAACTGCCATCAGGCTGTGGCTGGTCGCCGACTTGCGTCAGCGTGTGATCGGTAATCAAACTGATCAGTAATTGGCTGGCGGATCACTGGCCGGAAACGATTCATCCGATTCCTCGTCAACCTCATCCCAGGTGTCTTTCTTGGGCTTGTCGGCCATGGCCTCGGGCCCCGAATCACGGATCTGCTGAAAGTTCGATCCGCCTGCCTGATTGGGGGCGAAGGCCTCGTTCTGGTCCTTGCGCGTAGTCTTTTCGTAATAGCGGTATCCTGCGTAACCCAGGGCACCGAGTGCAGCGAGTCTGATAAGCATAGGGGTTATCCTTTCCTTTTCCGCTCAACGCATGGAACACAGGAAAGTTCTGCGCGAGAATGCAACTATCCTGCTTTGATGGCAAAAGGATCACGGTTGACCGCAAGCGCGCCGCGCTGCACAAATCCGGCATGACCGAACGCAAACCGATACGCAAAGCTGTATTTCCCGTCGCTGGCCTGGGCACACGCTTCCTTCCGGCCACCAAGGCAATCCCCAAGGAACTGCTGCCGATCGTCGATCGACCCTTGATCCAGTACGCTGTGGACGAGGCGCGCGAGGCCGGGATCGAACAGATGATCTTCGTCACCGGGCGCGGGAAGACCGCCATCGTCGAACATTTCGACGTCGCTTTCGAGCTGGAAAGCACGATGAACGAACGCGGCAAGGACATGAGCGTGCTGGAGGCGACGCGTGCCACGCCGGGCGATATCATTACCGTGCGGCAGCAGGTGCCGCTGGGTCTTGGCCACGCCATTTGGTGCGCCCGCGCCATTGTTGGGGACGAACCTTTCGCCATCCTCCTGCCGGACGAAATGATGGTGGGTAAACCTGGCTGCATGGCGCAGATGGTGAAGGCCTATAACGATGTCGGCGGCAACCTTATCTCCGTCCTGGAAGTGCCGCACGAGGAGGTTTCCAGCTACGGCGTGATCGATCCGGGGGAAGCCAGAGGCGCGCTTACCGAGGTGAAGGGCCTCGTCGAAAAACCGCCGGTAGACGAGGCGCCGTCCAACAAGATCGTATCTGGCCGCTACATCCTCCAGCCCGAGGTCATGCGCACGCTGGAGAACCAGGGCAAGGGCGCGGGCGGAGAAATCCAGCTGACTGATGCGATGGCGAAGATGATCGGCACCCAAGCCTTTAATGCCGTCACCTTCGAGGGGCGGCGATTCGATTGCGGCAGCAAGCTGGGTTTCGTTGAAGCGACACTGGCACTGGCACTGCAGCGTGAGGATATGGGCGCAGAAGTACGCGCCATGGCAAAACGGCTGCTAGAAACCTAGCAGCCGCTTCACGAATTCAAACTGTTTGAAGGTTTCCCTTACTCGGGGCCGCCGCGTGCAGCCTGCTCGTCATCCGATGCTTCAAGGCTGTGGGCCACCATGTAGGGGATGGGGTTCACAGGTTCGCTCGATACGCGCACTTCATAGTGGAGGTGCGGGCCGGTGGAGCGACCGGTGGAGCCGACATAGCCGATCAGGTCGCCTTTGCGAACCTGCTCGCCATCACGAACGGTATAGCTGGAAAGGTGGGCGTAGCGCGTTTCCATATCGCCGCCGTGACCGATCTGCACGTAATTGCCGTAAGACCCGTAATACTGAGCCATTTCGACCATCCCGTCAGCCGTCGCATAAACCGGTGTGCCGGTCGGCGCGGCAAGATCGACACCGTTGTGGCGGCGACGCTGGCGCAGGATCGGGTGATCGCGCATGCCGAAGGCACTGGTAAGCTTCACGCCGTCGACCGGCATCCGCGAGGGAACCGAGACGGTCACACGGGGCGCTGCGATGATCTCGCCAGCGGCAGTGATGCGGCCACCGTCTTCCAGCACTTCCCAACTAGCGAACAACTCGTTGAATTCATCGGCACCGCCCAACGGGGCATCCGCAACGTTGGCGGTGTTGATTACGCCGGCAGCGGGCGCTTCCTTGGCCATGGCAGGGCTGGCAACAGCCGCTGTACCCAAGGCGAGAATGGTTGCGATCTTGACGAGCATACGATCCCTTTTGCTTCGTCAGGCGCTTTTCAGCGCCCTACAATGTCTGCGGCGAGCTGGCCCAATCGGCGCTTCGCATCTGTTTTTGCCGAGACCCCCGGAACCGTCCGCCGTCTCGATAATTGTGAGGTATGATGGGATTCCTTAACTAGGCAATACCAGCGTAAAGATCGCGCGACAGACCGGCTGCAAGACGCGCCGAGTCGTTGAATGGTGGCTTCAACGTTCCCCGGAAGTAACGTTTTACTAACATTTTCCAGTGGTTTTTCGGGCCTATGCTGCGTCTGCGGCAAAGCTCGTCAAAATGCCTTGCACCCGCAGAGACGTGCCGAATTTCGTCGTCAAGGATTCGCTGCAAGATTTTCGCGCCTCGCGAATCGCCTTGCGACCGGACCCGTTCCAGCGTCGCCGGTGTCACATCCAGTCCCCGCGCTTCGAGCACCATGGGCACAATGGCCAGCCTGGCCTCCACATCGTGCGCGGTATCTGCAGCGGATTGCCACAACCCGTCATGGACCGGCAGGTCGCCATAGGCCGCTCCCATGCTGGAAAGGTGCCGCTCGATCAGGGCGAAGTGCATCGCCTCATCCCCCGCCACGCTCAGGAAGTCGGCAATAAACACATCGCCCATCTCTGCGCCGAACCGGCCGACGATATCCAGTGCAAGGTCGATCGCGACGAATTCGATATGGGCGAGGCTGTGCCACAACGCGATGCGGTTGCGGGCAGAACCGCCCTTGCCACGCCTGGGCATCTGGCCGGGCGGCAGTATCTTCAACGCCTGCGGCCATGCGGGAAACACGGGCATTGGAGTGGAGAAAACGGTGGTAAGTCTGCCCCTGCGCCAATCGCGCACGAGTGCGCGGGTCGCCATCACCTTGTCGCGCTGGTCGCCCGTCAGCAACGCTGCGCGGATCGCCTGGGAAAGATCGGTCATGCCATAGACTTCAAAGTGCCCTCGCGGCCTTAAGAACATCGTGGACATGGCCCTTCACCTTTACCTTGCGCCAGACCCGCGCGATGCGGCCATCGGCATCCACGAGATAGGTAGTGCGCACCATGCCCATGAAGGTTTTCCCGTACATCTTCTTCTCGGTCCAGATGCCAAGCGCATCAGCAAGACCGTTTTCTTCAGGGTCCGACGCAAGCGGCACGGTAAGATCGTGTTTGGCGATGAATTTCTCGTGCCTTGCGTAAGCGTCTTTCGACACGCCCAATACCGCCGTACCAGCATCCTCGAACTCGTCCTTTGCCTTACTGAAGTCGACGCTCTCGGTCGTGCATCCAGGCGTCATATCCTTGGGGTAGAAGAACAGCACTAGCTTGCGCCCGCGAAAGTCCGATGGCTTCACGCTTTTCCCTTCGGTCGCTTCCATCGCCACATCGGGCATCATGTCGCCTTCGCCGGGCAATTGGTCCGCCTTATGCTCGCTCATGTTTCTATCTCCAGGGTTTCGTCAAAGTGTCTGGTCCATTGCTCGGCAATTCCCTGCCGCGCCTGGGCAAGTGAATGCAACAGCGCCTTGTAGCTATCTTCGGCACAGGCCTGCGCCAGCACCGCGCGCGTCGCCTCGACAGGCTCGGTGCCATCGGGTGCAAACAGTCGCACAGCGACGAGGTAACGCGTGATGGCGAGGTGATGCGCGGCAAAGTCTTCAGGCAGCAACCCCTCACCCGTCAGCGCCGCGATGGCCTTTTCCATAGCCGGATCGAGGCCAAGCCCGTCGCGCAATTGCAGGTAGTGGACGAGAAATTCGGAATCGATCAATCCGCCGCGCATCAGCTTTACATCCAGCGGGCCGCGCGGCGGCTTTGCCTTCAGCATCTCGCCGCGCATGCCCAACACGTCCTGCTTCAACTGCTGCGGGTCGCGTGTTTCGCACAACACCTTGCGGATCAGGTCGGCCAATTTCGCGCAAGCAGCCTCGGTGCCGTAGATCGGGCGTGCCCTTGCCAGTGCCATATGTTCCCATGTCCACGCCGTACTACGCTGGTAGCGTTCGAAAGATTGAAAACCGACAGCCAGCGGTCCCTGCGCGCCTTGTGGGCGAAGCCGCGTATCGATCTCGTAGAGCGCGCCCTCTGCGGTCGGTACGCTGAGCGCTGCCACCACCCTTGCAGCCAGCCGATTGTAGTAAATCGCGGTGGAGAGAGGCCGGGCTCCGTCGGATTCGATGCGGCTTCCATCGGGATCGGTGAACAGGAACACCACGTCGAGATCAGAGGCATGGGTCAGCGCGCCGCCGCCGAGGCGGCCCAGGCCGAGAATGACGAGTTCACTTCCGGGTATCGTGCCGTGCTTCGCTTGAAAATCGGCAATGGCCGCATCGGCCCCCGTTTGCACGGCAGCCTCTGCCACGCGGCATAACCCTTCCGCGATTTCCAGCGGATCGTGGCGGCACTCCACCATCTGCGCGCCAAGGGCGAAACGCTCCTCCCCCACTACCTGCCGCAATCGGTCGAGGCGCGATTCGTAATCGCTGTCCTCGCTTGCCCGCATACGTTCGGCCAGCGTTTCGATTGGCCCGGGCAGATCCAGTGCATTGGGATCGATCAGCGCATCGAGCAATTCGGTCCGCCGGGCCAGTGCATCGGCCAGCGGACGCGCCAGCGTGAGAATGCGCAACACCCGGTCGAGCAAACCCGGGCGCTGTTCGAACAGGCGAAACAGGTTGATTGCCGTCGGCAACCGTTCCAGCAGGGTTTCCCACCGCGCCAGGGCGTGATCGGGATCGGGAGCGCCCGCCAGCGCCGCCAGCAGATCGTCCCGGATGTCGTCGAAGGCCTTGTTTGCCTCTGTCGAACGCAAAGCCCGCAGCGATCCGCGCCAATGCTCCGTGCGCGCTTCGAAACGCTCGCGGAATTGCGCAGGTACGGCGATGTTGGTTCTTGTCTGCTCTTCATCCTCGCCCAGCAGAACATCATATCGGGCCGCCACCCGTTCGCAGATCGTGCGCACCATTTCGATCAGATCCGCGCCATCGGGCAAACCATGCAATTGCGCGACGTTATCCAGCTTTTCGGCAGTATCGGGCAGCGCGTGGGTCTGCCGGTCGTCAACCATCTGTAACCGGTGTTCTATGGTGCGCAAGGCGTCGTAGCTTTCGCCCAGTACGCGGGCATCCTCGCTACCGATGATCTGCGCTTCAGCCAGCGCATCCAGTGCCGCGCGCGTGCCCTGCTGGCGCAGAGCCGGATTGCGTCCACCGTAGATCAGCTGGTGCGTCTGGGCGTAGAACTCGATCTCGCGAATGCCGCCGCGGCCTTTCTTGATATCGAAGCCGGGGCCAACGTCGCGCGTACCCTTGTACGCCTCTCGAATGCGCATGGTCAGGCGGCGCACTTCTTCGATGGCGGTGAAATCCAGGCTGCGTCGCCATACGAAGGAGCGTATCTCGTCGAGAAACTCCTCCCCGGCAGCGACATCGCCTGCGGCGGCGCGCGCTCTGATAAAGGCCGCCCGCTCCCAGGCCAGCGCGCTGCTTTCGTAATGCGAGATGGCGGCGTTGAAAGGGATCGCCAGCGGCGACACTTCGCTGGCCGGTCGCAGTCGCAGGTCCACCCGCAGGACGTATCCCTCCCCCGTAGCCTTGCCCAGAAGTTCCACCAGTTGTCGCGCATAGCGCTGCGCCGCTTCACCCGGTTCGTCCCGCTCGCGCCGGGCCAGACGCTCCGGATCGAACAGCAGTATGGGATCGATGTCGGAAGAATAGTTGAGTTCACCCGCCCCCTGTTTTCCCAGCGCCAGCGCGGTAAAGCCGCTGGTGTCCGCGCCGTCCACGCGCCGCTGCACGACAGCCAGCATGGCCGCGTCCAGCGCGCGATCGGCGAAACCTGACAGCTGCGTCATGACGCGCGTCAGATCGAACGCGCCTGCAAGATCACCCACCGCCAGCACCAGCGCCAGCGAAAGCCGTTCGCGGCGCAAGGCCACGCCGGTATCGTCCACCCCCTCACCCTCGGCCTTTGCGCGGGCGAGTGCCTCCTCTCCCCTGCCCTCGGCCATCAGGGCTACAAGTTCGCCGCGATTGTCCATCGCGCGTCTGAGGAAAGGCGAGTGCGCACGGGCGCGATCGAGGGCGGATTGCCAGTCAATTGTCATCGCACCTGCTCCTGCCCGCCTGCTTCGGCCGCTTCAAGCCCTCGTGATGCTTGCCCCATGGTCGCACCAATGCCAAATGGAACAATGATTTCGCCTGAAAGGAAGTTCATGCTCCGTTTCGCAAGCCCGCTCGCCATGCTTTCGTTGGCCGCCTGCGCCACCGTCCCGGCCAGTACACCCGATAGCGTTCCAGAAGCCTCCATTTCGCTTCAGACCGTTCAGGAGACCGTTCGCACCCTTGCTTCCGACACGTTCGAGGGGCGCAAGCCGGGCACGCCTGGCGGACAAATGACGGTGGACTATCTGGTGCAGCAATTCCAGGCGGCTGGCCTGCAACCGGGCAATGGCGACAGCTACCTGCAACAGGTGCCGCTGGTAGAGATCACCGGCAGCGATTTTGCACCGCTGAGCGTGGGCGATCATTCTTTCGAGCATGGCACGGACTGGGTCGGCGTAAGCTATCGGCAGACGCCTGCCACTACCATCGCGAACAGTGAACTGGTGTTCGTGGGTTATGGCATCAACGCCCCCGAGCGCGGCTGGAACGATTACGAAGGCGTGGACATGACGGGCAAGGCCGCGCTGATCCTCGTCAACGATCCTGATTTCGCCTCCGACGATCTGGAGGGGACATTCGGTGGCCGCGCCATGACCTATTACGGCCGCTGGACCTATAAGTACGAGGAAGCCGCAAGGCAGGGCGCGACTGCCGCGCTGATCGTGCACGAGGATTTCGCCGCCAGCTATGGCTGGAACGTGGTGGAAGGCGGCTGGACGGGCGCGCAGGCCTATACCGATACAGGCGGCGACGGGTCGGACCAGACGGCGATGAACGGCTGGGTTTCCAACGATACCGCAGCGACGATCTTCGAGGCCGCCGGAATGGACCTTGGCGCGATGGTCCAAGCCGCCAGCCAGCCGGGTTTCGAGGCGGTCTCGCTGGGAATGCCGGTATCCACCAGCTTCACCAACACATCGCGCCGCTACACCTCCAATAACGTGATCGGCATGCTGCCCGGCACCGCGCAACCTGACGAGATCGTGCTGCACACCGCACATTGGGATCACCTTGGCCGCTGCATCCCCAACGACGAGGGCGACGACATCTGCAACGGTGCAATCGACAACGCCACCGGCACCGCCGCGCTGGTCGCCTTGGCCGAGACGCATGGCGAGGCGGGCGCGACCGACCGCAGCCTCGTGTTCCTGGCAGTGACGGCAGAGGAATCGGGCCTGCTGGGCGCAGAATATTACGCCGCCAACCCGGTCTTTCCGCTCAGCCAGACGGTCGGCGGCATCAACATGGATGGTATCGCCGTGCGCGGCAGAACGCGCGACGTGAACGTGCGCGGCGGCGGCAAAAGCGAACTGGACGGATACCTCGCCACGACGCTTGCCGCACAGGGCCGCACCGCATCGCCCGATCCGGCACCCGAGGCGGGCTATTACTACCGTTCCGACCACTTCCCGCTGGTGAAACGCGGCGTCCCGATGTTCTACGTAAAATCGGGCCTCGATCTCGTCGATGGCGGTACGGCGCGCGGCGAAGCGCTGGAGGCGGAATATCGCGCCAGTGCCTATCACGCGCCGGACGACGAGTATGACGAGAGCTGGGACTGGTCCGGCCTGATGCAAGACCTGGACCTGTATTATCACCTGGCTCGCGCGCTGGGCAACACCTCCGACTGGCCCGAATGGTACGAAGGCGATGAATTTCGCGCCGTGCGGCAGGCAAGCTGCGCAGCGACTGCCGAGGGCTGCTGAAGCTATGACGTTTCGCATGCCCGCCGAATGGGCACAGCAGGACTGGATCTGGATAGGGTTTCCCGCCCATGGCGACCTGTGGGAGGAGAACCTCGCACCAGCGCAGGAGCAGATGGCAGCCTTCGCCAATGCCGTGGCCGAAACGGGTCAGCAGGTGCGGCTGGTGGTGCGCGATGCTGCAACCGAAATGCGCGCGATAGACCTCGTATCGGGCGCAGTGCAGTTCGAGCGGCATCCCTATGGCGACATCTGGATACGCGACACCGGACCGCTGACAGTTGTGAATGCAGGCGGTGAACGCCGCGCGCAGGGCTTCGGCTTCAACGGCTGGGGCGGCAAATATCTGCTGGAAGGCGACCAGGACACCGGACCCTCCCTCGCCCAGGCAGGTGACCTGCCCTATTCGCGCGCAGACTGGATTCTCGAAGGCGGCGCGGTGGAGAGCGACGGCACCGGGCTGGTAGTGACGACCGAGCAATGCCTGCTCAATCCCAATCGCAACCCCTCGCTTTCTCGCGAGGATATCTGGGCCAGGCTCCAGCGTGACCTGAGTTTCGATCGCATCCTGTGGCTGGGTGACGGGCTGGCGGGTGATCACACCGATGGCCATGTCGACAACCTTGCGCGCATGGTGGGCGAAGGCGTGATTGCCATTCCCCGCGCCAGCGCGCCGGACGATCCCAATACGGGCGTTTATGACGATGCCCACGACCGTGCGACCGAATTCGGGCTTGAGGTGCGTGATATCCCCTCCCCCGGCTGGATGGGTGAAGGGAACGAGGTGGAACCTGCCAGCTACATGAATTTCGCCATCTGCAATGACGTGGTTGTGGTGCCAACCTATGGCAGCGTGCATGACGATGAGGCGGTGGCCGCGATAGGCGATTTGTTCCCCGGCCGCGCCGCCGTGGGCCTGCGCGCCGATGCGGTTCTGACCGGAGGCGGCAGTTTTCATTGCGCCAGCCAGCATGTGCCAAAAGTAGGCTCTTAACAGTTTATTAGGAATTTTGGTCCAGTCTGGTGACCATGGCCCATGCAATCGCCCTCACCCGTGAAACACTCGCCGATCCGCTGGATCTGCTGCGCGGTTTCATCGTGTGCGGATGCGGGTTGGCCCTCATTCTTGCAGGCTGAGCCTTCGCAAGGGTTCAATGCACCGTGATAGCCACGACGCTGGTCAATACCCGGCGCATGAAATCCACCTGTCCGCGTGCGCCCGTCTTGGCATAGATCTTCTTTGAATAGTTGCGCGCTGTCTCGATCGTCAGACCGTGTTTCTCGGCGGCATCGGCAATGGAAATGCCTTGCGCGATCGACCATGCGAAGCGCGCCTCGCTCTGGGTCAGCTTGAAAACGTCGATCAATTGCTGGCACCGGTCGGCAGAAGAACTCTGATCGCCACGGAAATAGACGACAGCCACGGCCTTCCCCCCCAGTGACAGGGACGTCACTCGCACCGGCGAGACGAGGATGTCGATCCACGGATCCTGGCTGAGATTGACCGCGCGCGGACGGGCGTCGGGGTTCTCGGCAAAGGATTTCACCAGCGCCGTCAGCTGCCTGTCGATCGCCGGGGACGACGGAACGAGCCGGTCATAAGGCCCCCGCCGCATGGCAGCGGAACGGCTGAGGAAACGCTGCGCCTGCTCATCCATGTCCACCACGCGGCAGCGCCGGTCTACCGCGATCCAGCCAAAATCGATATGGCTGAAAGCGCCCGCGGTCATCGAGGCGCGGGCCTTCTCCTGCTCGAGCCGCGCCAGGACGCGCAGGGCCACGCGCAGATGGGGAAGCAGCGCTGTCAGCAGGGCGCTGGAAGATGGCCGGATTTCTTCTCTTGCAGACAAGACGAGCCAGGCGTTGAGACCACTCGGACCGGCTATGCGCACGGACTGCATGTGGGTGATGCCGAAGGGGGAAAGCACTTCGTCGCGAAAGTCGCGTTGGCTCTCCCCACCCATTTCGAGCAGTTCCTCCAGCCCGTATATGCGCCCTTCACGCATTGACCGGGATTGCAGTGGTTCTGTGCCTGCATATTTCTCGTCGAACAGTGTCTGTAGCTTCGGCGACGGAGCCCTGGTCACAGACGATAGCTGGATGGCCGATGTGCTGTCCGAAGCAAGCAATAGCAGTGTGGCGATATCGCATCCGGCCGCCTGTTTCAGCCGTTTGAGAAACGTGTCCCACATTGGCATTTCGAACATGCCCTCGTGCAAGGGAACCAGCAATTCTGTCTCGCCAAGATTGGGTACGCGCATGACTACTTAGTCTATACCTCCCATATGGGAAGTCAAAGCCTGCGGTGTTGGCGTATGAGAACGCTCGAAAATTATGAAGGCGTGTCCATGACTGCAAAGCTAACCCACCTCGAACGTCTCGAAGCCGAGGCGATCCATATCATCCGCGAAGTGGCGGCGGAGTCGGACAAGCCCGTCATGCTGTATTCCGTGGGGAAGGACAGCGCGGTCATGCTGCACCTTGCGAAGAAGGCCTTCTACCCCTCTCCCCCGCCCTTCCCGCTGCTGCATGTGGACACGACCTGGAAGTTCAAGGCGATGTACGATCTGCGCGAAAAGGCCGCGCTGGATGCGGACATGGAACTGCTGGTCTATCACAACCCCGATGCGAAGGAGCGCGGCATCAATCCCTTCGATCATGGCCCGCTGCACACCGACATGTGGAAGACCGAGGGGCTGAAGCAGGCGCTGAACCATTACGGCTTCGACGCAGCTTTCGGTGGCGCGCGCCGTGACGAGGAAAAGAGCCGCGCGAAGGAGCGCGTCTTCTCCTTCCGCACGGCCAGCCACGGCTGGGACCCGAAGAATCAGCGCCCCGAGTTGTGGAACCTCTATAACGCCAAGAAAAAGAAGGGCGAGAGCATCCGCGTCTTCCCCATCTCCAACTGGACCGAGCTGGACGTATGGCAATACATCCAGCTGGAAAACATCGAGATCGTCCCGCTCTATTTTGCCGCGCCACGTCCCACCTTCATCTATGAGGGCGGCCTCTTCATGGCCGACGATATCGAACGGCTGGAAGAGGTGATGGGCGAGAAGCCCGAAATCACGGAGCGCTCCGTCCGCTTCCGCACCTTGGGCTGCTTCCCGCTGACGGGCGCTGTGGAGAGCGAGGCTTCCACCTTGTCCGAAGTGATCCAGGAAACCCTGCTCACCACCACCAGCGAACGGCAAGGCCGCGTCATAGACAAGGATGCTGGCGGTGCCGGCATGGAGAAAAAGAAGCAGGAGGGGTATTTCTGATGACCGAGCAATCGAAGGATTCCGTCTACCAGACCGATGCCCTGATCGCAGAGGATATCGATAGCTATCTGGAAACCCACCAGCACAAGACCATGCTGCGCTTCATCACCTGCGGCAGCGTGGACGACGGCAAGAGCACCCTGATCGGGCGGCTGCTGTACGATTCCAAGATGATCTTCGAGGACCAGCTCGAGGCGCTCAGCAGCGATAGCAAGAAGGTTGGAACCCAGGGGCAGGACATCGACTTTGCCCTGCTGGTGGATGGTCTGGCGGCAGAGCGCGAGCAGGGCATCACCATCGATGTCGCCTACCGCTTCTTCAACACCGAAAAGCGCAAGTTCATCGTCGCCGATTGTCCGGGACACGAACAATATACGCGCAACATGGTGACAGGCGCCTCCAGCGCCGACCTTGCAGTTGTCATGATCGATGCGCGCAAGGGCGTGCTGGTGCAAACGCGGCGGCACTCCTACCTGTGCCATCTTATTGGTATCAAGAATATCGTGCTGGCCGTGAACAAGATGGACCTGGTGGATTACAGCCAGGATGTTTTCGACAAGATCGTGGCCGATTACGCCGCCTTTGCCGAGGAGATCGGCATCGAGAGCTTCACCGCCATGCCGATCAGCGGCTTCAAGGGCGACAACATTACCACCGCACCTTCGGAAAATACGCCGTGGTACGATGGGCCGAGCCTCGTCGAGCACCTCGAAGGCGTGGAGGTATTGTCCGATGTTGCCGCCGACAAGCCTTTCCGCATGCCGGTACAGTGGGTGAACCGTCCCAATCTGGACTTCCGGGGTTTCTCCGGCCTGATCGCCAGCGGACAGGTAAAACCGGGCGACGCGGTACGCGCGCTGCCATCGGGCAAGACCAGCACGGTGAAAAGCATCGTTACCTACGATGGCGAGCTGAACGAAGCGTCTGCGGGACAATCCGTCACGCTCACCCTCGCAGACGAGATCGATTGTTCGCGCGGCGATGTGCTGTGCGTGGCGGACGATCCGCCAGAAACGGCCGACCAGTTCGAGGCAACGCTCGTCTGGCTGAATGACGAGGACCTGAGCGTCGGGCGCGGATACTGGCTGAAGCTGGGCACCCAGACGGTTTCCGCCACAGTGCAGCAGCCCAAATATCGCGTCGACGTGAACACCATGGACGAACTGGCGGCCAAGACGCTGTCGCTAAACGATATCGGCGTGGCCGAGGTCTATTCGGACAAGCCGCTGGTGTTCGAATCCTACGCCGACAACCGCACGATGGGCGGCTTCATCCTGATCGACAAGATCACCAACGCCACGGTCGCTGCCGGGATGCTGAACTTCAGCCTGCGCCGCAGTCAGAACGTGCATTGGCAGGCAACCGACATCACGCGCGAACACCACGCACAAATGAAGAACCAGACACCGCGCGTATTGTGGTTCACCGGTCTCTCTGGTTCCGGCAAGTCCACCATCGCCAACGAGGTCGAGAAGAAGCTGGCGCTGATGAACCGCCACACCTTCCTGCTGGATGGTGACAATGTGCGCCACGGGTTGAACAAGGACCTGGGCTTTACCGAAGCCGACCGGATCGAAAACATTCGCCGCGTGGGCGAGGTTGCCCGATTGATGACCGATGCAGGCCTGATCGTGCTCACGGCCTTTATCAGCCCTTTCCGGGCAGAACGCAGGCTGGTTCGCGACATGCTGGAGGACCATGAATTCATCGAGGTATTCGTCGATACCCCGCTGGAAGTGGCAGAGCAGCGCGATGTGAAGGGCCTCTACAAGAAGGCAAGGTCCGGTGAGCTCAAGAACTTTACCGGCATCGATAGCCCCTACGAGCCGCCCGAAAATCCGGAAATTACAGTGAATACGGTGGCCATGACACCAGAAGAGGCCGCCGACCATATCATCCAGCAAATCCTGCCGTTGAAGTGAGTATTGCCAGAATGACCGATGCCGAACTCGCCGCCTACCTGGCCGAATATGCAGGACGCATCCTCCTGGAAGTGCGCTCCTCCGGCATGTTCGAAGGAAAGGCGCTGGGCAAGGCAGGGGATGAGACCGCGAATCAGTTCCTGGTCCACGCCATTCGTTCACAGCGCCCCGATGACGGGCTGCTGAGCGAGGAAAGCAAGGATACCGAGGAACGTCTGTCCAAGGAGCGGGTCTGGATCGTCGATCCCGTCGATGGCACGCGCGAATATGGCGACGCGCGCAGCGACTGGGCCGTGCATGTTGCCCTGGCGATCGGCGGGAAACCGCAAATCGGTGCGGTGGCCCTTCCCGGCCTTGGCAAGGTCCTGCGCACCGACTGCCCCGAGGCCGTCCCTGCGGCGGCAGGCACGCCGCGTCTTGTCGTCAGCCGCACGCGTCCTGCTGCCGAAGCTGTCGCTGTGGCAGAGCGTATCGGCGGCGAACTCGTGCCCATGGGCAGCGCCGGGGCAAAAGCGATGGCGGTCGTGCGCGGAGAGGCAGAAATCTACCTGCACTCGGGCGGCCAGTACGAATGGGATAGCTGCGCGCCTGCCGCGGTTGCCGCAGCCCACGGCCTCCACTGCTCGCGCATCGATGGTTCACCATTGATCTACAACCAGCGCGATACCTACATGCCCGACCTGCTGATCTGTCGCCCTGAATGGGCGGGCAAGGTGCTGGCCGAAGTGGCCGCTCTATAGCAGTTTTGCCAGCGCAGCACCTGCCGCAGCGGCCAGCACAACCCCCACGAACAGGCGCCACGCCTTGTCGCTCACCTTGCCAAAGGCGAAGCTGCCCAGCCAGTTGCCGAGCATAACGAGCGGGAACAGCGCGAGGCCCAGTATCACGATCCGCCATTCCAGCACGCCTATGGCCGCGCCCGAACCGATACCCGCCATCGCGGCCACGCCGAATATGCCGATCATGGAGGCCTTGGCGGTCTGACGCGGGATATTCCTGCCCACGTAGTATGGCACCACCGGCGGCCCCGGCATGGCGGCAAAACCCGTCAGCAAACCGGCGGAAACCCCCGTCAATCCCGTTGTCAGCGGTCCTGGTAGATGGGCGGCGCGGCGCGGCAGCAGAATGGCGACGAAGGCCGAAAGCGCCACCAGCGCAATCAGCATGCGGGCGAGCGCGGGTGGCGTGGCATCCAGCAGCATCAGTCCTGGCAGGGTTGCCAGTATCACCAGCACACCGATCGTCAGCGCAGACCGCTCCGCCTCGCGCAGCACGTAGCCTATCTCGCTCAGCGCCAGCAGCCCGGCCATGATGTTGAGCGTCAACACTGCCTCCACCGGCGTGATCGCCAGCGCCAGGATCGGCACCAGCAGGATGCCAAAGCCAAACCCGGTCAGCCCGCGAATGAAGGCTGCGCCCAACGTCGCCATGGCGGCAACCGCAATCTGCAGTGCGCTGAATTCGGCAAGGAAATCCAACTGCGTGCCGCGCCCGTCCTAGTCGCGCAAGTCGGGCGGAGTAGCCTCGGACCTGAGGAAGGCAATCGCCTCGTCGAGAGAGATGAACTTCTGCTCCTTCTCGCCCAGGGTGCGCATGGCGACGGTACCTTCCTCGGCCTCCCGCTTGCCGACAACCAGCATGTGCGGAACCTTCGCCAGCGAGTGTTCGCGCACCTTGTAGTTGATCTTCTCGTTGCGAAGATCGCTTTCCACGCGAATGCCCGCGCTCTTCAGCTTTGCCGCTACCTCCTTGGCATAATCGTCCGCGTCGGAAACGATGGTGGCCACCACCGCCTGCACCGGCGCCAGCCACACTGGCAGGCGTCCTGCGAAGTGTTCGATCAGTATGCCGATGAAACGCTCGTAACTGCCGAAGATCGCGCGGTGCAGCATCACCGGGCGATGCTTCTCGCCATCCTCGCCGATGTAAGTCGCATCGAGGCGTTCGGGCAGGACGCGATCACCCTGGATGGTGCCAACCTGCCAGGTGCGGCCAATCGCATCGGTCAGGTGCCATTCCAGCTTGGGTGCATAGAACGCGCCCTCGCCGGGCAGTTCTTCCCACCCGTATTCGTCGTTCTGCATCCCTGCCTCGGCCACGGCGTCGCGCATTTCCTGCTCGGCCTTGTCCCAGTCGGCATCGCTGCCGAAACGCTGGTCGGGTCGCAGCGCCAGCTTGATGGCATAGGAGAAGCCGAAATCGCGGTAGACGCTGTCGGCCAGTTCGATGAAGGATCGCGTTTCCTCCACCACCTGCGCATCGGTGCAGAAGATATGCGCATCATCCTGTGTGAACTGGCGCACGCGCATCAGCCCGTGCAACGCGCCGTGCGGTTCGTTACGGTGGCAGCAACCCATTTCGCCCAGCCGGATCGGCAGGTCGCGGTAGGACGTGATGCCCTGCTTGAACACCAGCACGTGCGCCGGGCAGTTCATGGGCTTCAGCGCCATCCAGTCGGCGTCCTTCGACACCAGTTCGCCTTCGTCTTCGGTATTGGGCGTTTCGTCCGGGATGACGAACATGTTCTCGCGGTACTTGCCCCAGTGGCCGCTCTGCTCCCACTGGCGCGCATCCATCACTTGCGGCGTCTTGATCTCGCGGTAGCCTGCACCATCCATCTTGCGACGCATGTAGGCCTCCAGCTCGCGCCAGATCCTGTAGCCGTTGGGATGCCAGAACACGCTGCCATGGGCTTCTTCCTGCAAATGGAACAGGTCCATCTCGCGGCCCAGCTTGCGGTGGTCACGCTTGGCGGCTTCCTCCAGCTTCGTAAGGTGGGCGTTCAGCTGCTTCTTGTTGAGCCAGCCGGTGCCGTAGATGCGCGTCAATTGCGCGTTCTTCTGATCGCCGCGCCAGTATGCGCCGGCAACGCGCATCAGCTTGAACGCCTGCGGGTCAAGCCGCCCGGTGCTGGGCAGGTGTGGGCCGCGGCACATGTCCAGCCATGCGCCATCGGAATTGGGCTCGCCTGACCAGTAAACGGTCAGTTCCTCGTTCTCGGGCAATTCCTTGGCCCATTCGGCCTTGAACGTTTCGCCCTCCGCTTCCCACTTGGCGATCAGCTGCTCGCGGCTCCACGCCTCGCGCACCAATGGCTTGTCTGCCCTGATGATCTCGCGCATCCGCTCCTCGATCTGGGTCAGGTCGTCCATCGAGAACGGGGGACGGTTATCGGGCGCTTTGACGTCGTAGTAGAAGCCATCGTCCGTCGCCGGACCGAAGGTGATCTGCGTGCCGGGCCACAGCGACTGTACCGCTTCTGCCAGCACATGTGCATAGTCGTGCCGCGCCAGTTCCAGCGCGTCTTCCTCGTCACGCGTGGTGATAAGTTCCAGCTCGCTATCGCAATCGAACGGGCGATTGAGGTCGCGTACTTCGCCGTTAACCCGCGCGGCAAGCGCGGCCTTGGCAAGGCCGGGGCCGATGGCGGCGGCAACATCGCCGGGTGTGCTGCCCGGCTCCATCGCGCGCTTGGAACCATCGGGAAGGCTGATCTGGACTAATTCGGTCATGGCATGCCACCTAGTGCGGATGGGGCCACGCGCCAAGTCTGCAATGAGCCTTGCAGCAGGCATTTTCGCGCCCATAGTTGTGTGATGACAACGCAGTTTCATGAAACCGGTGGCCAGCGGCTGGCCTATCGTCACAATGTAGGGGCCGGGCCGGCGGTGGTTTTTCTGCCCGGCTACATGTCCGACATGGAAGGCGGCAAGGCGACCGCGGTGTTCGACTGGTGTGTCAAGCAGCGGCGCGAATGCCTGTTGCTGGACTATTCGGGCTGCGGGCAGAGTGGCGGGGATTTTGCCGATGGCACCTTGAGCAATTGGCGGGACGAGGTGCTGGCGCTGATCGAAGCGAAGGTGATCGCCGAGAGCGTGATCCTCATCGGGTCATCCATGGGCGGCTGGCTGATGCTGCTGGTCGGCGCGGCCCTGGGTAAGAGGCTCCACGCGCTGCTGGGCATCGCCGCCGCGCCCGATTTTTCCGACTGGGGCTTTACCGAGGTGCAAAAGAACCAGTTGCGCGCGGGCACGACCATCTACGAGAAAAACAACTACGGCTACGATCCCACGCCGACCCACGCCAAATTCTGGCAGGACGCGGAGTCGAACAGGCTGCTGGATGGCCAGATCGCGATTTCTGTGCCGGTCCGCCTCTTGCATGGACAGGCGGATACCGATGTCCCGCATGAAACCTCGCTTCGCCTTGCGCAGGCGCTGGCGAGCAACGATGTTCAGGTGACACTGGTGAAAGGCGGAGACCATCGCCTCAGCCGCGATGGCGATATTGCCCTTCTTCTAAACATGGTGGATTTGCTTTGACCGATCTTTCCGTTCTCGATCTCGTACCCGTCCGCGAAGGCAGCAATGTTTCCGAGGCCATTGCCGAGGCGGGGAAGCTGGCGCAAGTGGCGGAGGAAGCGGGCTACAAGCGCTTCTGGGTGGCCGAGCATCACGCCAGCGAAGGGATTGCGGGCGGGCCGACCGCCGTCATCATCAGCCACCTCGGTCATGTCACAAGCACCATTCGCATAGGCTCGGGCGGTATCATGCTGCCCAATCACAACCCGTTCGTGATTGCCGAGCAGTTTGGCGCACTTGATGCGCTGTTTCCCGGCAGGGTAGATCTGGGGCTTGGTCGCGCGCCGGGTTCGGCGCCCATCATCGGACAGGCGCTGCGCAAGGATCTGCAACGCGCGGCGGAGTATTTCCCGCAGGACGTGGTGGAACTGCGCGCATTGCTGACAGGGGATACCGATCTACCCATCACCGCCACGCCGGGCCTGGGCGCGCAAGTGGAGATATGGATGCTGGGCTCCAGCCTTTTCGGCGCGCAACTGGCGGCACGCCTGGGGCTACCCTACGCCTTCGCCAGCCATTTTGCACCAACGCACCTTGACGAAGCGCTGCGCATTTACCGCCAGGACTTCCGCCCCTCCCCCACGTTGGAAAGACCGCACGTCATGGCCGCGATGAGCGTGATGTGCGCGGAAACGGATGCAGAAGCGCAGACCCTTGCGAGTAGCCAGGAACAGTCTTTCGTGCGCCTGCGCAGCGGCGATCCGGGCAAGTTGCCGCCGCCCGTCCCGAACTATCGCGACACGCTGCCGATACAGGCGCGCGCCATGATGGAAAGCCTCGATGTCGCCAAGGCCGTAGGCTCACCCGCCACCGTGCGCGAAGCGATCGAGCGTTTCATCGAGCGCACGAAGGCGGACGAGATCATCGTGTCTGGCGCGACGCACGATCCCGCGGCGCGGCGCGAGTCGCTGAGAATGACGGCTGAGGTGGTGAAGGGTTAGGAAAATTGCTTGTTTTTAGCACCTGCCTCCGCGGGAGCGTCCTCGGT
>CAJXTZ010000021.1 GCA_913061345.1 uncultured Erythrobacter sp. | reverse complement strand
TATCCTCTTCGTCGGCAGCGTCAGATGTGTATAAGAGACAGCCTGCCAATGGTGCTCGATAAGTCGCAGGGCTTTCTCTACTACGTCAGCGTGGCGGGCATCACCGGCAAGCAGAGCGCGGCGGTTGCCGATATCGAGGCGAACGTCAGCCGCATCAAGCAACATACAAACCTGCCCGTAGCGGTGGGTTTCGGCGTTCGCACGCCCGAGCAGGCCGAGGCCATCGCCGCAGTCGCCGATGGCGTCGTCGTCGGCTCCGCATTGGTTGAACTGGTCGCCCAACATGGGGAAAATGCGCCTCAGCACCTACGCGCGCTCACCGAAAAACTTGCCAATGCGGTGCATTCTGCCCGATAGGCGCTGGCTATGAGTTGGCTAGATCGAGTTAGAGAGCGCCTGCCCTTCGGCAATAAGCGCGAATCGCCTGACAATCTGTGGATCAGGTGTCCACGATGTCAGGAAATGGTGTTCCGCAGCGAATACGAAAAGAATCTCAGCGTCTGTCCGAATTGCGACCATCATGGCCGTATAGGTGCAGACGCGAGACTGAAGCAGATATTGGACGAAAGCTTTGAAATTCTGCCCGCGCCCAAGGTTACGGAAGACCCGCTGCGCTTCAAGGATAGCAAACGCTATACTGACAGGCTGAAAGCCGCGCGTGCCAGCAATCCGCACCCCGATGCCTTCACCGCTGCTTTCGGCACCATCGAAGGACACAAGGCCGTGGTCGGCGTGCAAGATTTCACCTTCATGGGTGGCAGCATGGGCATGGCCGTGGGCGATGCCTTCTGCAACGCCGCCGAGCGCGCGCTGACCGAGAAATGCGCCTTTGTTTGCGTGACCGCTGCTGGTGGTGCACGCATGCAGGAGGGCATTCTCAGCCTCATGCAGATGCCGCGCGCCACGGTGATGACTCGGCGCCTGAAGGAAGCTGGCCTACCCTACATCGTGGTGCTGGCCGATCCGACCACTGGCGGTGTTACTGCCAGCTACGCAATGCTGGGCGATGTGCATATCGCAGAACCGGGCGCGCTTATCGGCTTTGCCGGGCAGCGGGTGATACAGGAAACCATTCGCGAGCAATTGCCCGAAGGTTTCCAGCGCGCGGAATATCTGCACAAGCACGGCATGGTGGACATGGTGACCCATCGCAAGGACCTGCGAGCCACGTTGAGTCAGCTTCTCGATTACCTCTCTCCGGCCAATGCTGCCTAACGCCTTCAGCGCGATCTCGATGAAGGACTTTGCGATCTCGGAAAATCCGGCGGTGCAGAGGCAGCTGGACCGGCTGGGTGCCCTGTCATTGCCGCAGGGGCGCATCGGGCTGGACGTGATCCGTGAATTGCTGGCGCGGCTTGGCAATCCCGAAAAACGTCTGCCCCCGGTGTTCCATGTGGCAGGCACCAATGGCAAGGGCTCTACCTGCGCTTTCCTCCGGGCCATGCTGGAGGCAGAAGGGTTGCGCGTCCATGTCGCCACCAAGCCCCATCTCGTGCTGTATAACGAACGTATTCGCATTAATGGTGAACTGGTATCGGACTCGATGCTGGCCAGTCTGCTGGAAGAAGTGCTGGATGTCGCCACGGGCCTATCGCCCAGCTTCTTCGAAGTGACCGCAGCCGCGACCTTCCTCGCCTTTGCGCGCGAGCCTGCCGATGCCTGCGTGATCGAAGTCGGCCTTGGTGGGCGGTTCGATGCAACGAACGTAATGGAACGGCCCGCCGCCTGCGGCATCGCCAGCCTTGGCATCGATCACGATCAGTTCCTGCTGAACGAGGACCCTGACGCCCCCTCCCCCACGAACAAACCAATGGTGCGCATTGCGTTCGAAAAATCAGGTATCGCCCGCCCCGGATCGCCTATGGTGACCCAGGGCTATTCACCCGATGTCGCGGCAGAGGTGAAACGGCGTGCGGGATTGGCGGGCGCTCCGCTACATATGCGCGGACGTGACTGGTGGGCCGAAGCAGGCAGCGCGGCGATAGCCTATCGGGACAAACACGGACGGCTGGATCTGCCACTACCCTTCATGCCCGGCGCGCATCAGGCGGATAATGCCGCGCTGGCGGTTGCAATGCTGCGCCACCAGGACATGGTAACGGTCTCGCCCGTCGCAATGGCGAAAGGCATTCGCGAGACGCGGTGGCCCGCACGGCTGCAAAGTATGGGCAACGGCCCGCTGACCGAACTGCTGCCGGACAAGAACTTTTTGCTGGATGGCGGCCACAATCCGGACGCGGCGCAGGCCCTTGCCAAGTACCTGGAGCAGCTTGCCCTTCAACCCGTGGACGCCGTGATAGGCATGATGGCCGCAAAGGATGCGCGGCGCTTTCTTGGCATACTTGGCCCGCATCTGGGGAGCGTGACGGCTGTTCCCATAGCCGGCAACGATAGCGTCGATCCCGAAGTTCTGGCCGAAATGGCGCGTGAAATCGTGCCACTTCGTCAGACCGCGCCGGATGTGCCGTCAGCCCTGCGAATGTTGGGCGAACACAGCAAAGGGCCGTCCACAGTGTTGATCTGCGGTTCGCTCTACCTTGCGGGCAAAGTGCTGCAACTCAACCGCGAATTTCCCGACTAGCTTGCAGGGCTTGCGGCTACTCCGCCGGCACGGTTTCGGGTGGAGGCTGGATCACGCCAGCTTCGTGCGGGCTGCGCGCCTCGCGGATCCATTCGAGCACGCACAGCGCCACCGCCACGACACCGATCAGCGCAGTGAAGATGAAGACGTCATAATAGCCGCGATCCTCGATCATTTCGCCCAGCGCACCGCGCCCCAGAGTGCCCACCAACAAGGTGAGTGAGGCAAGCAGCGCATACTGCACGGCGGCGTATTGCTTGTTCACGATGCTGGAAAGCCAGGCAATGTAGGCAGCGCCTGCGATGCCAATAGCGAGGTTTTCCCACATGATCGTAAAGGTCAGCCGGGCCAGCCCCTCCGATCCGAACGGGGCCATGAAATTGATGAGCGCGCTAAAGCCGGTGACATCGCTGCCCGCCTGCATCCATGTACCGCCCAGGGCAAGGTCGGCATACAACAGGTTGGTCGCAGCGGCCAATGCTGCCCCCAGCGTAAGCGTGAACATGCGCCCGATCACCGTAATCAGCCAGCCACCCAGCGCCAACCCGGCAATGATCGCGCCCACGCCGAAGAACTTCGACGCGAAGGCTACTTCGTCGCCGGTGTAATTTAGCTCGCCAAGATAGAATGGATAGGCGAAGGTTCCCCAAATCGCGTCGGTAATGCGATAGGTCAGCACCAGCGCCAGGATCAGCACCAACGCCCAGCCTATGCGGCCAACAAATTCTACCAGCGGCAGCACCAGCGCGCGGTAGAGATGATCGGTGAATTTCACGTCTTGTGGATCGAAGGCGGCTTCGGTGGCGCTGATGACGCGGCGACCATCCTTCTTCAGTTTGGCGAGCCACGCGGCAATAAAAGCAGGCACGACGATTGTCGCAACGATAATTAGAGGACCGTAGGTGGCCGTAAATTCAGTGGGATTGGGGCGCAGTTCGGGCGCATAGGTCATTGATCGGTACATGAACAATACGACCGTACTAATGGCCCACCCCCACAGCAGACCTACCGCCAGCAACGCCCAGTTGCGTGTCGCGGGCTCGACCTCGCCAACCTTGTACAACTCGGCCACATCCTCGTTTTCGGCAGCCACTGTCGCGGCGGATCGTTTCTCGACATCGGAATCAGGGGCAAACAGCCCCGCGACCCCGATGGCGAGCATGATCACGCCCATCATCACATAGGTTTGCGGCCAGCCGATGCGCTCTGCGATAATCAGGCCCAATGCGCCGCCCACCAGTGCCGCGAGACGAAAACCCATCTGGGTGATGGTAGAAAGAATGTCGATTGTCGCTTCATCGTCCGCCACGTCGATACGCCAGGCGTTGATAGCGATATCCTGCGTGGCGCTGGCAAAAGCTCCGATGGCCGCCAACAGGCTGAACACGCCAAGCTGGCTTTTCGGGTCGAGAATGCTGAGCGTCACCAAAATAATGCCAAGCAGCAACTGCATAGGAGCGATCCACTGCTTTCGCTTGCCGAGGCGTCGAAGCCCCGGGATATTCACCTTGTCGAGCAGCGGAGACCAGAGAAACTGAAAGGCATAGGCCAGTCCGATGAGCGAGAACACGCCCATGGTTTCGACACTAACCTCCGCCTCTGTCAGCCATGCGTAGAGCGTGCCCAGGAACAGCGCGAAGGGCAGTCCGCTGGCAAAGCCGAACAGCGCCATAAAGCCGCTTTTCGGATTTTTAAGGGAACGGGCCAACGTGCGCCAGCCGGGCTTGGATTTCTTCGTCTCGGCGGCCGCTTCGGCCATAGATATCTCTCCGCTTCGATGCGAACTCAAGGGTCTAAACGTAAACCACGCCAATGGAAGGCTGGATGAACAGCCCATCAACGACTATGGGCCGTTGAATGTCCCAGGAAGAACGGCCCGAGGGCGATCGTATCGCCAAATTGCTTGCCCGCGCGGGTGTTGCCAGCCGCCGGGAGGTGGAGCGCATGATCGAGAATCGGCGGGTGAAAATCGGTGGCGAGGTGGTCAAGACCCCGGCCACCTTCCTTACCTCGCTCAAAGGCGTGAGCGTGGATGGCAAGCCCGTTGGCAAGCCCGAACGCACGCGTCTGTTCGCCTTCCACAAGCCGACCGGCCTGCTGACGGCGGAACGGGATTTCTCCGGCCGCCCCACCATCTACACCGCGCTGCGTAATGCCTTGCCGAAGGATACGCCGCGCCTGATGCCCGTTGGACGGCTGGACATGAACACCGAAGGCCTGTTGCTGCTGACCAATGATGGCGAGCTCAAGCGCACGATGGAACTGCCCTCGTCCGAAATCCCGCGCACTTATCGTGCCCGCACCTTTGGCGATGTAACTCAGGAGCAGCTGGAAGATCTGATGGACGGCATCGAGATCGAAGGCATGCGTTACAGCCCCATCGATGCCAACCTGGAACGTCGCACGGGCCGCAACCAGTGGATCGAGCTATCGTTGACCGAGGGCAAGAATCGCGAGGTGCGCCGTGTGCTAGAATATCTGGGGCTGGAAGTCAGCCGCCTGATTCGCGTCGCCTATGGACCGTTTGGCCTTGCTGACCTGCCGCGCGGGGCGGCTGTGGAAATCCGCAAGGAAGATATCGAGAGGTTCCGCAGCACGCTCAAGTCAGGGCAGCGTACATGAGAATCATCGCGGGTGAGTGGAAGCGACGCCAGTTGCGCGCGCCTGTCGGTGACGCGACCCGTCCGACGGCGGATCGCACGCGCGAAACGCTATTCTCCATGCTGGCGAGCCGACTGGGATCTTTCGAGGGATTATCGGTGGCCGACATGTTCGCTGGTTCGGGCGCTTTGGGACTCGAAGCCCTTTCGCGCGGGGCTGGCAATTGTCTGTTTGTCGAACAGGAAGCTACGGCTATCCGCACCTTGCGACAGAATATCGCCAGCCTGCGGGCTCAGCAACAATGCGAGGTCGTAGCAGGATCCGTAATGTCGCTTGGTCCGGCGAAACAGCCGCGCGATCTGGTGCTGCTTGATCCGCCCTATGGCACAAATGCAGGTGCAGTGGCGATCGACAGACTTGTACGATTGGGCTGGATTGGCGCTGAAACCTGGGTTGCGCTGGAAGTGGGCGCCAAGGACGATGTAAAAATCAAATCGTTGAATATTGAGACGGAACGCCGCACCGGTCCGGCGAAGCTGGTGTTACTTCGCTGTCCCGACACGGCGTAAGCTGTCACATGCCATTCTAGGCACGTTCTAGGAGAATTACTTTAGTCGGCCTGGCTTGCAGGTTGGCCCGGCCAGTAGTCAAGCGGGCGGTTGCCATAATTCAAACCGGCTTCACGCGGATTGATACAGTTGTCAGTCCGTCCATCCTTACATGGCGGATATTCGCCATTGTGCGGAGCTGGTATATTCTGCACCATTGCGTTTTCCACGAAGCGTATATTGCTGTTCTTCGACGAACTACTACGCGTTTCCATGCCAGTATTGCCCGTTGTGGCAGTATTGGTTGCGCCAGTATTGGCTGTGGTAGAATTGGGAGTGGTCGCATTTGTCGACCCAGCCATCTGACTGCGAATGGATTGCCACGCTGCCATGCGCTGCTGATCGTTCATACCGACAATGCGCACGCGCTGAGCATCGTTCAGGGCATTCCACCAGATATCTTTCTGCATATCGTCCAGCGTCCAGTAATAGGTCTGGGCTTCCATCGGCCATGCATCATAAGAGGTCTGCTGTTCTGCGGACCAACCATCGTACATCGATTGCTGCTGCGCAGAAAGTTCCATCATATCATCATGATCGTCGGCGATTGACGGAGTGGCGACACCGGCGAGCAGCATGGCACCGGCCATAATCTTCAAAGTTCTCATCTTCTGCATCCTTCACCTTGGTTAGGGAATTTTATGTTCACGAATTGCCATTGGAACCCGCCGGACCCCGTCGAGGTTCCAATTTTGTGATGAGGCGGCGCTGGGCATCGGTGGATTGAGCGGTTGCCGCTCATCACGTCGGTTGACACCTGACGGACCCCAAAATCGTTCGCCTGTGCTTGCGCGCAGGGACGGCGTTCCCTAACTGTTCACGAGTGACAAACGCTGCGCTGCCCTCCTCCACCGGTACACCGAATTGGCTTGACCATCTCAACACCCCGCAGCGCGAGGCGGTGATGACGACGGAAGGGCCAGTGCTGATGCTGGCCGGGGCGGGCACGGGGAAAACCGCTGCCCTTACGCACCGCCTGGCCCATATCGTGCGCGAGCGGTTGGCGTGGCCGAGCGAGATCCTTTGCGTCACTTTCACCAACAAGGCCGCACGCGAGATGCGCGAGCGCGTTGCCACGCTCACGGGCGGTGCGCTGGAAGGGATGCCCTGGCTGGGCACCTTTCATTCCATTTGCGCCAAGATGCTGCGTCGCCATGCAGAACTGGTTGGCCTGCAAAGCAATTTCACAATCATCGATACCGACGATCAGCTGCGGTTGCTGAAGGCGCTGATCCGCGAACACGAGATTGACGAAAAGCGCTGGCCCCCGCGCCAGCTGGCCGGCTTGCTGGATAGCTGGAAGAACCGCGGGCTCAACCCGGCGGACCTGACCGCGGTGGACAATGAAGCTTATGCCAATGGCAAGGGCGCGGAAATGTACCGCCTTTATCAGGAACGCCTGAAGACCCTGAACGCCTGCGATTTCGGCGATCTGCTGTTGCATGTGCTCAACATTTTCCGTCAGCATTCCGATGTCCTGAAAAGCTATCAGCAGCGCTACAAGTACATCCTGGTGGATGAGTATCAGGACACCAATGCCGTTCAGTACCTTTGGCTGAGGCTGCTGGCGCAAGAGCGCAAGAACATCTGCGTGGTGGGGGACGACGACCAGTCGATCTATTCCTGGCGCGGCGCGGAGGTTGCCAATATCCTGCGCTTCGAAAAGGATTTCCCGGGTGCAAAGGTAGTGAAGCTGGAGCAGAACTATCGTTCGACCCCGCAAATACTCGCCGCCGCCAGCGGGTTGATCGAGGAAAACAGTCAGCGGCTGGGCAAGACCCTGTGGACGCAGCTGCCAGAGGGCCGGAAAGTCCGCGTGATCGGCGTGTGGGATGCGCCGGAAGAGGCCCGCCGCGTGGGCGAAGAGATTGAGCGACTGGAGCGCGAGGGTGCCAGCCTCGAACAGGTCGCCATCCTGGTGCGCGCCCAGTATCAGACGCGCGAGTTCGAGGACCGGTTCATCCAGATCGGCCTTTCCTACCGCATTATCGGGGGTTTCCGTTTCTACGAACGCGCCGAAATCCGCGACGCGCTGGCATACCTGCGCGTGGTGTCCCAACCGGCGGACGATCTAGCTTTTGAACGGATCTACAATCAGCCCAAGCGCGGACTAGGCGCAAAGACACTGGAAAAAATGCACCAGTACGCGCGCGCGCAGGGCATCCCGCTTGCTGCCGCCGCGCTGCAACTGGCCGATAGCGACGAACTGCCTGCACGGGCACGCAACACCATCGCCGCGCTGATGGGCGATTTTCTGCGCTGGCGCGAGATGAGCGACGCGGTCACCCCGTCTGAACTGATGCGCGCCGTGCTGGAAGAAAGCGGTTACGATGCGATGCTAAAGGCCGATCGCAGCGCGGAAAGTGCGGGCCGCGCAGACAACCTCGTCGAACTCGCCCGCGCGATGGAAGAATACGAGACGCTGGGCGATTTCCTCGAACACGTGAGCCTGGTGATGGACAACGACGCCGCCAGTGACGAGGAAAAACTGACGATCATGACGATGCACGCGGCGAAGGGGCTGGAGTTCGACAACGTTTTCCTGCCCGGTTGGGAGGAAGGTGTCTTCCCTTCGCAACGCTCGCTCGACGAAGGCGGACTGGCAAGCCTCGAGGAGGAACGCCGCCTGGCCTATGTCGCCATCACCCGTGCCCGCCGTCATTGCACGATCATGCACGCCGCTAACCGGCGCATCTATGGCCAGTGGACCAGTTCGATCCCCAGCCGCTTTATCGAGGAACTGCCCGAAGAGTATATCGAGCAGGAAACGACCATGACCGGCGGCAAGTCGCTATGGCAGGCCAACTGGAGCGAGAGCGAAGACCCCTTCGCCCACGTTTCACGCGACAGACCGGACCGCTCTTCTGCCAGGGGACCGGGCTGGCAACGCGCGCTGGCTACCGGCTACGACACCAAACAGGCACGCTTGAAGGAACCCAGCCGATCCGCCGCGAGCTTCGCTGCGCAGCCACGCGGCGACGTCGAACTGGGCGCGCGCGTGTTTCACGAAAAATTCGGCTACGGCGAGATAATCGGACAGGAAGGCAACAAGCTGGAAATCGACTTCGAGAAGGCCGGTACGAAGCGGGTGATCGACAGTTTCGTGACCTTGGCCAACTAGACCGAGCGCGCGACATCCCGCCGGAAGTACGGTTTGCAGTTTCAATCGCTTTTCACATGGAAATATCGTAGTCAGGGTATCGAGACGCGTGCATGAGCAAGGGCAGATCGTAGCTGCGGAGGGAAGACAATGAAGAATGGTCACGGAGTAGTCGCGGCTGCCCATAGTAACCCGAACCATCACCCTGATATCGAGAAGTTCGTCGCCAAAATTCGCAGGCGTTACGAATTTACTGCCAGCGAGGCTCTGCTGCTGCAGGATCGTATCACCGAACTCGCCAGCTTCACGCCCGGTGAATTTCTGATAAAAGAGGGTGAGAAGATCGGCTATAGCTCGCTCATCCTCGAAGGTTTCGCCGCGCGCTGCAAGGATACGCGAGCGGGTGATCGGCAAATCATGGAATTGCAGATCCCGGGCGATTTCGTCGATTTGCACTCCTACCCTCTCGAAGTGCTCGACCATGGAATCTGCGCACTGGGACACTGCACCATCGCGAAGCTGTATCACGATGATATTACGCTGCTGATCGAAGAGCATCCCCGGCTTGCGCGCATCCTCTGGTTCTCCACCATGGTCGATGCTTCAATCCATCGCGAGTGGATCATGAATATAGGATCTCGTTCAGGAGCAGCACGTATCGCGCATCTGCTGTGCGAACTTCATTGCCGTTACGAAGTGGTTGGCCTCACGAAAGGCCACTCCTTCCCCTTTCTTCTCAACCAGACGCAGATCGGGGAATGCCTGGGTTTCACTCAGGTGCATGTGAACCGGCTTTTGCGAGACCTGCGCGAAAGCAAGCTGGTGTCATTTCAGGATCGACGAGCCGAGATCCACGACTGGGACGGCTTGTGCGACCTTGCGGACTTTGATCCTTCTTATCTTTATCTGGATAAGCGGGAGGCCTGAAGTGCTGGTTTCAAAGGCAGATTGCTAGAGCTGATAAAGCGGCTGAAGCGACCAGGACCGATCCTTTTGGATTTTCAGTCGATAGTCTCTTCCGTCGGCGCTGCGTATTTCTACTTCGCCCGCCCCGAAAACGATCACAGCGCGTTCGATCGCTGCGGTCACATTTGTGGCCCGGACCTCGAGTTCGCGGGTCGGCATATCGCCCTCACCCTGAACCTTCAGGAGATAAACCTGCTGCTCGGCAACATCCCAGGGTCTGGGGCTGTGCGATATACTTGCATCTGCGTCATGGCACTTGAGCATTCACGCCCCCTGAAATTAATGAGTATGTTCTTTGCAACAAAAATCGGGCGAGACGCGACAAACTTTGTTTATCGAGCACGATTTTCATCTTGGCAAAGAGAGGCGGTAGACGGCCATCATTTTCGCCACGGCGACCCATTACAGCGGCCTGTCGTTAAGCAAAAAAAGAGAACGTGCGGGTAGAACAAGCCTCGCCAGGAGGCACTTCGATGAAATTCGTGAAACTACACTCGCGCGGGGGTGACTATCTTGTGGTCGCCAGCAATATCGCATGGCTGCGCACTGGCGAGAACGGCCAGACGCTGGTCGGTATGGTTGGGAGCAGTCCGCTGCTCGTCACCGGAAAGATCGAAGAAGTCGCTCAAAAAGTGCTGGAAGGCTGAGCCCGCCTGCCCGTTTGGCCGCTACTTGAAACCAAAGCTGAGAAATTCGGGCTTCGGTCCGTTCCATTCGCCCGCAGGTACCGGTTCGTCGTCCTGGTTGCGACGGCGCGACTGCCCGCCGGATTGGCGTTCAGGCTTTTCGTTACGCTGCGCATTGTCACGCTTTTCCTCGCGCGGCATGCGTTCTGGCTTAACTTCGACAGGATCAGCCTTGCGAGAGCGAGATCGTTTTGGCTTCTCCTCACGCTTCTCCTCGGCATCGTAGGACCGGTCTGGCGCGTCCTGCTTCGGCTTGTCTTTCTTCGGCTCGGACTTCGGCAGTTCGACGCGAACGTCTTTCTTGCCGAATACCGAAATTTTCGCGCCCGTCAGCTTCTCGACATTGTCGATGGCCTCGTCATCACCTTCACCCACGAAGGTGAACGCGCGGCCCTTGGCGCCGGCACGGCCTGTACGACCGATGCGGTGAACATAGTCGTCCGGGTGCCACGGCGTATCGTAATTGAAGACGTGGCTCACGCCCTTGATATCGAGACCGCGCGCAGCGACATCGGACGCGACGAGGATATTGATCTCGCCGTCCTTGAAACGCTGCAATTCCGCATTGCGGCTGGCCTGATCGATATCGCCGTGGATTTCACCGCTGGCAAAGCCATTGCGTTGCAGGGCCTTGTTCAGTTCGCGAACCGTGGTCTTGCGGTTGGAGAAGACAATCGCGGTATCCACCAGATCGTTGCGCAGCAGCCATTCCAACGTGGAACGCTTCTCACGATTCTTAACCGGAATCTTGAACGCGGTAATGTTCTCGTTGGTTGATGCTGCGCGGCTCACTTCCATGCGCTTTGGATTGTCGAGGAACTTCTTCGCCAGCTTCTCGATCGGCGCAGGCATGGTGGCGCTAAACAGTAGTGTCTGACGCTGGTCGGGCAATTTATCGCAGATAAACTCGATATCCGGGATGAATCCCATGTCGAGCATGCGGTCCGCCTCGTCGATTACCACCAGTTCGCAGGCGTTGAGCATAATCTTTCCGCGCTCGAACAGGTCCATCAGACGGCCCGGAGTGGCGATCAGCACATCTACGCCATCGTTCAACGCCTTCACTTGCTCGCCCATCTGTACGCCGCCGATCAGCAGCGCCATCTTGAGGTCGTGGTTCTTGCCGTATTTCTCGAAATTCTCCGCCACCTGCGCTGCCAGTTCGCGGGTCGGCTCGAGAATGAGACTGCGCGGCATCAGGGCGCGCCGACGCCCGCTGGCCAGAACATCGATCATCGGGAGCACGAAGCTCGCCGTCTTGCCGGTGCCGGTTTGCGCAATACCCAGCACGTCTTTCATCATCAGCACCGCCGGAATTGCTTCGGCCTGAATCGGGGTCGGCACGGTGTAACCTGCCTCCTCCACGGCTTGGAGCAATTCAGGAGAAAGGCCGAGATCGGCAAAAGTGGTCAATGCGTAAGGTCCGGATATAAGAGGGGGCGCGTTTGCGCTGTGCCATTCATGTGCCGCGCCCTATGCAGTAGAGGCGGTAAAAGTCAAGATTTACGAGGGTACCGGTGTCACTGGCTAACGGCGACAAGTCGGCTGAATTCGGCCACCTGACAACTGGCCCCGGCCCGCGATTGCAGCCGGTCGCGGGCGACACAAAGCTTCCCGTCCTCGCTGCGTTCCACATAGAAGCCGGCGTAGAATGCCCGTGCGGAGCAAGTCGAATCCAACTGGGCCGCCAAGACCTGGCGCTGTTGGGTAAAGAACAGCAGGCGATTGTCGCTCGTGGGCTGAACGCCGACTATGTCGCCCACATCCACGCAATTGTCATGATCGACTTCTTCGTAGTTGCGGCGCATCGGACGGCGCGGAAGATCTGCCAGCATTTGCGATCTGGCGCGCGGCGGAGCAGGCGACACGCGCACCACCACGCGCCGACGAATGCGCACCTGGTTCGCTTCGGGTGGCAGATGCGCCTCGTCCAGTAACGTGCCCGCAGGCATGTGCGATGGGCCCAGGCCAAGCGGCAAAGAGCTTTGCGGACCGCTGAGCCTGCCGACATCGACATCCTGCGCTGCTACGCGCACGGGCAACTGCGCCGCGAAGACCGGGGCGAGTAGTGCGACAAACGCAAGAAGGGTAGCAATGCGTTTCATGGATAAATGACTTGCGAGGGGCTCGCGACTGATCTCCGCTTCGGGGACTGCGTCTGAATACCAGCGTGGATTGAATGATGGCTTAACCCCTCGTTCCGCCTTTGCAACACGGCCAAAATGCTGGCAACGGTTCGACCATGAGAGAGACAGACAGTTTCACAAAGGCCGCAGCAGATCTGCTGGGCGCGCGGGGATGGACCAGCGACCCCGAACTCGTGACACCATGGCTGACAGACTGGCGAGGTCGTTTCACCGGGCAGGCGCTGGGTCTTGCCTCGCCTGCCACGACGCAGGATGTTGCCTCCCTCGTCAAACTTTGCAGCATACACGGTGTCCCCATCGTACCCCAGGGTGGCAACAGCGGAATGTCCGGCGGTGCGACGCCCGATGAAAGCGGGGAAGCCATCATCCTTTCCCTTCGCCGGATGGACACGGTACGAGCTTTCGATGTGGAGGCGCGACAGATCACCTGCGAGGCAGGCGTAATCCTGCAAACCCTGCACGAAACGGCAGAGGCCCATAACTTGCGTTTCCCGTTGACGTTGGGTGGAAAGGGATCGGCAACCATTGGCGGGCTGATTTCGACGAACGCAGGAGGCACGCAAGTGCTGCGACACGGATCGATGCGCGCGCAAGTTCTGGGAATCGAGGCGGTGATGGCCAACGGCGAGATTTTCGACACTCTGCGCCCGCTGAAGAAGGACAACCGCGGGTTTGACCTGAAGCAATTACTCATCGGTTCCGAGGGGACGCTTGGCATCGTTACCGTCGCCACCTTGCGGCTGCTCCCCGCACTGGCCGATCGAGCGGTGCTGTGGGCCGGACTTGGCGAAATACGCGATGCGCGCAAGCTGCTGCTACATGCGGAACGCGTAGCGGGCGATGCACTTGAAGGCTTTGAAGTAATGCCGCGCCACTCGCTGGAGGCCGTTCTTGCCCACAGCGCCAACGCGCGCGCGCCGTTGCAGCAGCAGCACGAATGGAACGCGCTGATCGAACTGACCGCCGATGCCTCGGGCGCCGATGCCCTGCCCACCCTCGCTCAAGATCTGCTCGAAAGCGCCTTTGAACAGAATTTGGTCGCCGATGCGACGATCGCTCGCAACGAGGCGCAAGCGCAGGCTTTCTGGCTGCTGCGGGACGAGATCGCGCCTGCCGAACGCGCTATCGGCCCTGCCATGCAGCATGATATTTCAGTACCCGTAGCGGACATGGCCGATTTCGTCGCAAAGGCGGTTCCCAAGGTGGAAAAGGCATTTCCCGGCAGCAAGGCCGTCGCATTCGGCCATCTCGGTGACGGGAACGTGCACTTCCATGTCCTGGCGCCAACCGGTGCGACGCCCGGCGAATGGGAAAAGACCGACGGCAAAGCCATCAGCGCCTTTGTACATGATGAAGTGACGGCATGGCGCGGCTCGATCAGTGCTGAGCATGGTATAGGGCAATTGAAGCGTGGCGAGCTGGGAAGGCTAGGCGATCCTACGCAACTGGCGATCCTGCGCCAAGTGAAGCGTGCGCTTGATCCAAAAGGCCTTCTCAATCCCGGTAAGCTGGTGCCGCTTGAAACCGATGCAGAGTCGCTTTAAGGCCCCGGCCCGAGTTTCACGGAAAATTTCGACGGTTCCTGACACTTCAGTCGGATGCCGGATATCCAATTAATCGGAGAGTATGATGGCTAGCCAGCCGAAAGCCAGTTTGCCCGTTCTTTACAAGGAACTGATCCCCCTCAACAGCAACGATCATGGCGATTGGCATGCCCGCACGGTCGACAAGGCGCCGTGGGTTGCAGGACAGCACGCCATTCCACTGACGGTGGAGGAATTTCCTGCCGCGCAGCGCAGTTTCCCGATCGTGTTCTCTTCCGGCGAACGCTCTGTTCCGCTGGCCCTGATGGGCCTGAATGAAGGCGTGAACGTATACTTCGACGACGATGGCGCGCCGCGCGATAAGGAACCGCCGTATATTCCCGCCTATATCCGCCGCTATCCTTTCCTGCTCGCCAAGCTAGACCAAAATTCCGACAATCTATCGCTTTGCTTCGATCCCAGCAGCGATCTGGTGGGCAAGTTCGACGAAGGCCAGCCGCTCTTTACCGGCGAGAAGGAACCAAGCGAGCACACCAAGGGGCTGCTGCAGTTCTGCGAAAAGTTCGAAGAGGCGGGCAATCGCACTCAGTTGTTCATGAAGGAACTGGAAGACCACGATCTTTTGATGGACGGTGAAATCGCGATCAATCGCGCCGACAACCCGGAACAGCCCTACACCTATCGTGGCTTCCGTATGGTGAACCAGGACAAGCTGCGCGAACTGCGCGGCGATCAGCTTCGCAAGTGGAATGAGAACGGCCTGTTGCCACTGATCTTTGCGCACTTGTTTTCACTGGATCTGATGCGCAACATTTTCGCGCGACAGGTCGAAATTGGCAAAGGGCCAGAAAGCGCAGCCGCTAACGGCGGTGCTCCGAAAGCCTAACCGAAATACAAAGGGCACCGATGGTGTGCCCCTATGCTGCGACAAAGGCGGTTCTGCGGGGCCGCCTTTGATCTATGTGACCTTGAAACATCTGACGGCAGGCCTATCTTTGCTTTGTCCGGCCGGCTCCCCTCATGGCCAGGTCGGATTGGCGCGCTTCGGCGTGCCTCCTCCCTGAACCTTGGCCGCCTCGTGCATCGTGCACGGGGCGGTTTTTTCCTGGTTATTCGGCTGCTTGCGAAAATCCGTGCGCGTTGCTCGCCACCTCTTCCGCCAACCGCATTGCAAGGCCCGTCATCACGTCCGCCACGCGGTCGAGCCCTTTACCCGGCTCGCGCAGTTGCGGGTCTAGATATGTCGCGCGGCAAATTTCCAGCTGCATGGCCGAAATCCCCCTTGCTGGTGCACCATGCCTGTCCAACACATAGCCCCCTGCATAAGGCCGGTTGTGTGCAGCGCGGGCACCGCTCGCTTCGAAGTATTCCAGCGCAGCGCCTGCCAGGTGGCTTTCGCACGCGGCACCGAAGCGATCGCCGACAACATAGTCGACCGCAGCACCCTCGCCTGCTTTGGGACCGAGCGGCGGCATGGAATGGATGTCGAGCAACAGCGCCGCTCCCCAGCGATCCCGCAAGCTTTCCAACGTTTGGGAAAGCACCAGATGATAGGGGGCGTGAACCTGTTCCAGTCGCTTAGAAAGTTCATCACCCGGCAGACGCTGGCGCCACAGTTCTCCAAGACCGGGCAGGCATCGGGGGACCAGTCCCAGTCCGCTGCGCGAGCGTCTTCCTACGGCAAGTCGAGACCGCACATAGCCGGTCCGCGGTCCGGCAATCATCTCCCAGTCGACATCCTCTGGCGAGCGATTGAGATCGATCATGGCGCGTGGGGCGCAGGCGACCAGAAGCGCCGCCCCTGTCGCGTCGGCCACCTTGCGCGCGATCAGATCGACATAGCGATCTTCCAGACGCGGCGCCGCCTCGCCCGGATGGCGCATTCGATTGACGAGGCTGGCCGGATAGTCGCGCCCGGCGTGGGGCACCGCGATCACCAACGGTATGGCCGACGTACGCTGGCGTTGCAGCAAATACGCCGGCTGCCCTTCCCCTCCGGGAATGGCACCGCCAGTGACCGCTTGCGAATCGGGAAGGCCGGAATTGCGTTCGCTCATCGCAATCTTTGCTGGCCGCGAACCATCCCCATGTCAAAGACATGCTGTCCCAATGCAGGGCAGCTTGGCATAAGGGTGCAGATTTTTCATGCGTATGTGACTAGAGGTGACCATCACGAGCAACCACTGGCACGCGCAACCACGAAGAGACGAACGCATGATCCGTATCCTGCTAGCCGAAGACGACAACGCCATGCGCACTTACCTTACCCGTGCGCTGGAAAAGGCTGGTTATTCGGTGATGGCAGTATCGTGCGGCACGGAAGCCCTGCCCTTGCTGGAAACGGAAATCTACGACCTGCTTCTTTCCGATATCGTGATGCCGGAAATGGACGGGATCGAACTGGCCCAGCGCTGCAATGATCTGAGCCCCACTACGAAAGTTATGTTTATAACCGGGTTTGCTGCTGTGGCATTAAGGGCCAATCGGGATACGCCACACGCCAAGATGCTGTCCAAACCATTCCACCTGAAAGACCTAGTGATGGAAGTGGAAAGGGTCTTCGAAGACACCGCTGCGATGTCGCTTTAACGGGTTTTTGGCTCCAGACCGGACGACCCTCTTGCGAAACGATCAGGGCGGCGCTAGATGGCCCGCCTGCCGTTGATGTATCGACGGCATATCCCGAATGGTGCGGGCGTATAGCTCAGTGGTAGAGCACTATGTTGACATCGTAGGGGTCGCAAGTTCAATCCTTGCTACGCCCACCATTCGCGGTCCTTCTGCAGTTAAACCCGAACAGCCTTAGCTTTCCTGCGCCTTCAGGTGCCGAAGGGACATGGCTTCGATACTCTCCAGTTCGCTGATGGTCTGATCGATTGCCTCGCGCTGCTGGCGCAATTCGGACAGCCTTTCCTGTGTCGCCTCCAGCATGAGCTGGACTTGCACAACCTGGTCGGGATCGTTGTCGTAAAGGCTGAGGAATTCCCCGATTTCGCGAATGCTGAAACCCAGGCGCTTGCCGCGCAGGATCAATTGCATCCTACCCATCTCTCGCCGCGAATATACGCGCATCGATCCTACCCTCTTGGGCTGGATCAATCCCTTATCCTCGTAGAAACGCAGCGTGCGCTGGGTAACGCCCAGGGCCTCCGATGCCTCTGCGATGCTCTTAAGATCGCCCTGTTTCATGTCTTCGAAGCCGGGCATGTCGCCGGGTTCGCGTGGTTCCGGCTCGCTCATGCATTGTTTCCTTCGGAGGTATCCGCACCCGCAGCGGCTGCTTTCGCCCGTTCCTCGGCCACCAGTTGCTTCTTCTCCAGCTTGCCCACCAGTGTCTTCGGTAACTCGTCCCGGAATTCGTAAGCATCTGGCATCTCGATGGGATTGAGCCGCATCTTCAGGAAGGCATGCAGCTGGCCTGCATCCAGTTCTTCACCCTCGTGCAAAGCGATGAACAGCTTGGGCGCCTCGCCACGATAATCATCGGGTATGCCGATTGCGATCGCCTCTTTCACTGCAGGGTGTTCATAGGCCGCATCCTCGATGGCGCGCGGATATACGTTATAGCCACTGCACAGGATCAGGTCTTTCATCCTATCGACAATGAAGAGGTATCCGTCCTTGTCCAGATAACCGATGTCGCCCGTTTTCAGCGCGCCGTCGATGAAGGTATCCTCGGTCGCGCCGGGACGGTTCCAATAGCCCTTCATCAATTGCGGGCCACGCGCGCAGATTTCGCCCCGCGTACCTTGTGGCATCAATTCGCCGGTTTCGGGATCGCGGATCTCGACAATCGTGTGCGGGAACGCAGGTCCGGCCGAATTCTCCTTCACCGGCGTGCGTCCCAGCAACGGGTTGCTGGTGATGATGGGAGATGCTTCGGTCAGGCCATAGCCTTCCGATACGGGCGAGCCTGTGCGCGTCTCATATTGCTTTCGCACTTCCAAGGGCAACGGCGCACCGCCGGATATACTGGTGCGTACGGCAGAAAGATCGGGCACCTTGTCATCGGGTAACGAACCCAGTGCATTGTAAATCGTGGGCACGCCGAACACCATGGTGGGTGGCTTGCGCTTGATCGTCGCCAGCACCTCGTCCATTTCAAAACGCGGCAGCAGCACAAGCTCAGCCGCGATTTCCACCCCGAAGTTAAGCACGCAGGTCAATGCAAACACGTGAAACAGCGGCAACACGCCCAGGGTGCGCTCCTGCTGGTCGCGTTCCTCGCCGATGTGCAGCAGCATTTGGGCAGAGTTTGCCGCAAGGCTGGCGTGGGTGAGCATGGCACCCTTTGGCCTTCCGGTCGTTCCACCGGTATACTGCAGGACTGCAACATCGTGCGGATCCTGCTCGACCGGGCGGAGAGAGGCTTTGTGAGCGGCGATATCGCTGTAATCAGAATAAATGATCTCTGCCCGCCGCTTGACGAGGGAGGAGCGCTTGAGCGTGCGCAGCCCCACACTTTTCCAGAACGGCAGGACATCGGCCATCGAGCAAAGCACGATACGCTCCACCGCGCTGTCATTCGCGCCCCATGCCGCGGCAACCTTCGCGTGAAGCATCTCCAGATCCGGGACCGCCACCATCTTCGCGCCCGAATTGGTTATGAGGAATTCGACCTCGCTGTCGGAGTAAAGCGGGTTCAATTGGACAACCACACCGCCCGCGCGCAACACGGCGTAGTACAGTATCACCGAATAGGGCGTATTAGGCAGACAAAGGCCGAAACGATCGCCCTTCTCCAGACCGATCGCCTGCAATCCCGCCGCAACCCGATCGACTTCACCACCCAGCTCCCCGTAGGTCCATTCGCGGCCGAGGAAATCAATGGCAACGTGGCCAGGATAGAGCATCACCGCCCGATCAAAGCTTTCTGTAAGCAGCCGCGGGCGAATATTGCCCTCCGCATCCAGGATCCTGGAGGGATCGAGCGGGTGGGACGTTACCGCCGCCTCGGTCATGAAAGATCCTTTCCTCATTCAGCGCAGACCAGAGTGAAACTGCGGCTTGATTTGTCTCTGCCTGACGTATACGTCAGGTTGAATACTTTATCGTAATCATTCGACGCAAAAGGTCAACGCGCGAAAAAGAAAGGCAAGCCAGTACCATGAGTGATGTCGTCATTGCAGGATATGCCCGCTCCCCATTCCAACCCGCCTATCGTGGTGCGCTGGCCAAAGTCCGCCCGGATGATCTGGCCGCCAACACCATCAAGGGCCTGATCGAACGCACTGGCGTTAATGCCGATGATATCGAGGATTTGCTGATGGGCTGCGCCTTTCCTGAAGGGGAGCAAGGCTTCAACATCGCGCGCCTCGTCGTCCTGCTGGCGGATCTGCCACTGAGCATTGGTGGCATGACGCTGAACCGCTTCTGCGGTTCTTCCATGAGCGCAGTGCATTATGCAGCGGGTCAGATCGCGATGGGTGCCGGCGAAGTGTTCATCGCTGCCGGTGTCGAGGCGATGAGCCGTGTGCCGATGACCGGCTTCAACCCCATGCCCAACCCCGAACTCGCCAAGCGCAGCGCCGCCTACATCGGGATGGGCGACACTGCGGAAAATGTCGCGCGCAAGTACGAACTATCGCGCGAAGCGCAGGAAGCCTTCGCCTTGAAGAGCCAGCAGAAGGCAGGCGAAGCGATGAAAAAGGGATCGTTCAAGGACGAGATCGTGCCCTTCACCCTTCCCGATGGCACCGTGATCGACACCGACGCCACGCCGCGTCCGCAGACCACCGCCGAAGATCTGGCGGGTCTTAAGCTGTCGTTTGACGAGAATGGCACCGTGACCGCCGGAACCGCTTCTCCACTGACCGATGGCGCTGCTGCCCTGTTAGTATGCAGTGCCGATTATGCAGCGAAGAACGGCCTCAAGGTGATGGCCAGGGTCAAGAGCATGGCCATTTCCGGTTGCGCACCCGAGATCATGGGCATCGGGCCGGTCGAATCTTCCAAGAAGGCTTTGCAGCGCGCTGGGCTGACCATTGACGATATCGACGTGATCGAACTCAATGAAGCCTTTTCCAGCCAGTCGCTGGCGACTATCGGCGATCTTGGCATCGACGAATCGAAGATCAACCTGGACGGTGGTGCGATCGCGATCGGGCATCCGCTGGGTGCTACCGGCGCGCGCATCGTGGGCAAGGCGGCCAGTTTGCTGCAGCGTGAAGGCAAGAAGTACGCTCTTGTCACTCAGTGCATTGGTGGCGGACAGGGCATCGCCACCGTATTGGAGACTGCATAATGGCTGACGCAACTATCAACAAAGTCTGCGTGATCGGCGCTGGCACGATGGGTGCTGGCATCGCCGCACAGATCGCAAATGCCGGCATCCCCGTACTACTGTTGGATATCGTTCCCAAGGAAGGCGACAACCGTAACGCCATCGCGGAAGGCGCGGTCAAGAAGATGCTCAAGACCGACCCTGCCCCTTTCATGGGCAAGCGGGCGGCCAAGCTGGTGGAAACCGGCAACATCGAAGATGACCTGGGCAAGGTCGCCGAGTGCGATTGGGTGGTGGAAGCCATCATCGAGCGGCTGGACATCAAGCAAAACCTCTATGCCAAGCTGGAAGAGGTACGCAAGGTCGGCACGGCAGTGTCCTCCAACACCTCTACCATTCCGCTAGAAAACCTTACCGATGGCCGCTCGGACGCGTTCAAGCAGGATTTCCTGATTACTCACTTCTTCAATCCACCGCGCTACATGCGGTTGATCGAACTGGTGGCAGGCCCGCAGACCAATCCTGCGACCGTGGAAATGGTTCGCGAATTCGTCGACCGCAAACTTGGCAAGACGCCGGTTGATGCCGAGGATTCGCCGGGCTTTATCGCCAATCGGATCGGTACCTTCTGGATCCAGGCCGCCGTAAACGCCGCTTTCGATCAGGGGCTGACGGTTGAAGAGGCCGACGAGATCGGTGGTCGCCCCATGGGTGTGCCCAAGACCGGCATTTTCGGCCTGATAGACCTCATCGGTATCGATCTGATGCCGCATTTGATGGAAAGCCTCACCTCCACCTTGCCCAAGGACGACTGGTATCAGAAGATCGCCCGCAGCGAGACGCTGATCGAAGGCATGATCGAAAGCGGCTTTACTGGTCGCAAGGGTAAAGGCGGCTTCTATCGCATCAACCGCGAAGGCGGCGGTAAGGTGAAGGAAACAAAGGACCTGAAGTCCGGCGAATACCGCGCGGCAGCCCGTCCGGGCATTGTGCGCGGTGCAGCCAAGAAGGACCTGAAGGCCCTTATTTCCGCCGAGGGTAAGGTGGGCGAATACGCCTGGGCCGTTCTTGGTCCGACGCTTTCCTATTCCGCCAGTATCGTGCCCGAAGCGACGGCAACTGTCGTTGGCGTGGATGACGCGATGAAGCTGGGCTACAACTGGAAGTCCGGGCCCTTCGAAATGATCGACAGGATCGGCGTCACACATTTGATCGAGCGGCTGGAGGCGGACGATCTGCCGGTGCCGGAACTGCTGAGGAAGGCAGAAGGCCGCAAGTTCTACCGGATCGAGAACGGCAAGCGCCAGTACCTCGACACGGATGGCGAATATCACGATGTTGAACGCGCCGAGGGCGTACTCCTGCTCGAAGATATCAAGCTGGCCTCGGAACCGCTGATGGCCAATGGCTCAGCGGCCCTGTGGGACGTGGGTGACGGCGTCGTCGCGCTGGAATTCACCGGCAAGATGAATGCGTTGGATGAGCAGGTAATGAAGCTGATCCAGAAGGCCATTCCGCTGGTAAAGAAGGATTACAAGGCGCTGATCGTCTACAACGAGGGCTCCAACTTCTCCGCCGGTGCCAACCTTGGCCTTGCCCTGTTCGCGCTGAACATCGCGGCATGGGGAGAAGTCGAGAAAAGCATCAAGGGCGGACAGGATGCTTACAAGGCGCTTAAATACGCCCCCTTCCCCGTCGTTTCCGCGCCGTTTGGCATGACGCTGGGGGGTGGTTGCGAAATCTGTCTCAATTCCGATGCCATCCAGGCCCATTCCGAAACCTATATCGGCCTCGTTGAATGCGGCGTTGGCATTATCCCCGGCTGGGGCGGTTGCGGTGAAATGATCTCTCGCTGGGAGGAAAATCCGCGCCATCCCAATGGCCCGATGCCCGCCGTATCGAAGGCGTTCGAGATCATTTCGACCGCTACGGTAGCCAAGTCGGCCAGCGAGGCGAAAGAGTTTGGTTTCCTGCGTCGGAACGACGGCGTGAGTATGAACCGCGACCGGCTGCTGTTCGATGCGAAGCAGCGCGCGCTGGCGATGGTTGATGGCTATCAAGCTCCGGAAAAGCCGGAGTATCGCTTGCCCGGCCCCACCGGCAAGGCCGCGCTGGAACTCGCCGTTGAAAGCTTCCACCGACAGGGCAAGGCGACCGATCACGACGTTACCGTGGCGGGCGAACTTGCCTATGTCCTGTCCGGCGGCGATACCGACGTTACCGAGACGCTGACTGAGGCCGATATGCTGAAACTGGAGCGTGAAGCATTCATGCGCCTTGTCCGTAATCCAAAGTCGCAGGCACGGGTTGAGCACATGCTCGAAACCGGCAAGCCCCTCCGCAACTGAACCTGCGCAACTGATAGAGAGGATTTGTTCAATGCAAGTCTATGAAGCCCCCATCCGCGACATGGTATTCAACATTCGCGAACTCCACGAAGACGACGGTTTCGGCGATCTCGAAGGGTTCGAGGATTTCGACGATGACGTGACCAACGCCATCCTCGAAGAAGCCAACAAATTGTGCCGTGACGTGTTGCTGCCGATCAACTGGTCCGGCGATCAGCAGGGCTGCCGGATCGAAAACGGCGTGGTGCGCACACCCGACGGTTTCCAGGATGCCTACAAACAGTTTTGCGAAGGCGGTTGGGCGGGCCTCGGCGTCTCCGAAGAATGGGGCGGCCAGGGTGCCCCTCATGCGATCGGCAAGATGGTTGAGGAAATGACATGCTCCGCCAACCTTTCTTTCGGCCTCTACCCCGGCCTTACGGGCGGCGCGATGGTGGCACTGGAAGGCTACGGTAGCGACGAGTTGAAGAACTTCTACATGCCCCGGATGGCCAACGGCGAATGGACCGGCACCATGTGCCTGACCGAATCGCACTGCGGCACCGATCTTGGCATGCTGCGCACCAAGGCGGTGCCGCAGGATGACGACAGCTACCTCATCACTGGCAACAAGATCTTCATCAGCGCGGGCGACCATGACCTGTCTGACAATATCATCCACCTGGTGCTGGCGCGGCTTCCCGATGCTCCTCCGGGCGTGAAGGGCATTTCTCTGTTTCTAGTGCCGAAGTACCTGCCCAACGACGAAGGCAATCCCGGCAATTTCAACAATACGACGGCAACCGCCATCGAACACAAGATGGGTTTGAAGGCTTCCGCGACCTGCCAGATGTCGTTCGAAGATTCCAAGGGCTGGCTAATCGGCAAGCCGCATCGCGGGCTGGAAGCCATGTTCGCCATGATGAACACCGAGCGCGTGGCCGTGGGTATTCAGGGCCTCGGCGTTGGCGAGATCGCCTACCAGTCGGCCGTCTATTACGCGAAAGATCGCTTGCAGGGTCGCTCACTGTCGGGCGTCAAGAACCCGGATGGTCCCGCCGATCCGATCATAGTGCATCCTGATGTTCGCCGCATGTTGATGACGATGCGTGCCTACAACGAGGGCAGCCGTGCGGTTTCCGCATGGGTCAGCCGAGCGCTGGACGCCGAGCATGCTGCGAAGGAACCCGAGGTGCGCGAACGCGCCAAGGATTTCGTTGCCCTGATGACGCCCGTCGTCAAAGCGCTGTTCACCGATCTGGGTCACGAAAGCTCCAATATCGCGATCCAGGTGCATGGCGGCCATGGTTACATCCAGGAAACCGGCGTGGAGCAGTTCGCCCGCGATGCGCGCATCGCACAGATATACGAGGGCACCAACGGCATTCAGGCGCTCGACCTGGTGGGCCGCAAGTTGCCCGACCGGATGGGGCGCAACCTGCGCAGCTTCTTTCACCCCGTGTCGCAGTTTATCGAGGATCACGGTACGGACGCGCACATCGGCAAGATAGTGGGTAGCTTGCAGCAGGCCTTCGGCGCGCTGCAGCTTTCCACCGGGCATATCGCCCAAAAGGGAATGAAGGATCCCGAGGAAGCCGGTGCTGCGGCAACCGATTACCTGCGATTGCTGGGCTTCGTGGCGATGGGTTTCTGCTTTGCCAAGGCAGCTAAGATCGCTTTTGCAAAGTTGGAAGAGGGCACCGACGAGAAGGCTTTCTACGAAGCCAAGATCGTTACTGCACGCTTCTTCTTCGATCGATTGCTACCACCTGCAATGGCGCAGATGATGGCGATCACCAGCGGCAAGGGCAGCATGATGGATATGCCGGAGGATGCATTTTGAGCGCCGCACTCGATAGCTTCGCTGGCGGGCTGAAGGTGCCCGCTATCGTTGCCCCAATGTTCCTGGTTTCCGGCCCCGACCTTGTGGTGGAAAGCTGCAAGGCGGGCCTTTGCGGTACATTCCCGGCATTGAACCATCGCACGACAGAAGGGTTCGACGAGTGGCTTTGCGAGATCGAGGAGCGGCTTGACGATGATGCGGCACCCTACGGTGTCAACCTGATCGTTCATGGTTCCAATCCGCGTGTCGAGGCCGATCTCGAGGTTTGCGTTAAGCACAAGGTGCCGCTTGTCATCACCTCGCTTGGCGCGGTGCCCGATCTGGTGAACGCCGTGCAATCTTATGGGGGACTTGTATTTCACGACGTGATCCAGCGGCGTCATGCAGAGAAAGCCGCGGAAGCAGGCGTTGACGGCATCATCGCCGTCGCAGCGGGCGCTGGCGGTCATACAGGCACTCTCAGCCCGTTCGCCCTCACTAGCGAGATTCGCGAATTCTGGGACGGGGCGCTGATCCTGTCCGGCTCCATGAGCCACGGTGGCCATATCGCTGCCGCGCAGATGATGGGTGCGGACTACGCCTACTTTGGTAGCCACTTTATCGCCGCCACCGAAAGCATGGCGCCGCAGGGCCAAAAGGACATGATGATCGGGGCCAGTGCCAAGGATGTCTCATATACCGACAAGGTAACGGGCATCGGCGCGAATTTCCTTACCCCCAGCCTTCAGGCTGCCACCCTGCACGATGCTTCAGGCGAAATGTCTCTGACAGAAGAGGCCAAGGCCTGGAAAACAATCTGGTCGGCAGGGCATGGCACGGGCGCGGTGCGCGACTTACGGCCGACACACGAAATCTGTGAGCAGCTGATTGCCGAGTATGAGGCGGCGCGAGCGAAATTCTGCGGGTGACGGGCACCATCGGCCCTGGTTGCCGTTTGAACGTTTGAATGTCCGAAAAAAATAACTCCTGCGTGCCGCGTATCACGGATATCGCGACGGCTGTGCCCGACTGTGATGTCCATGCGCACTATACCGAGTGGGCAGCACGCCAGTTGCGGGACGATCGCCGTGCCACGCTGTTTCGCAGGATGGAATCGCGCGGTGGCATCTCCCATCGCTATTCCGTGCTTTCGGGCGATGATGCGGCACTGGGCTTCGGCAGCTTCTACATGACCGGCAAAGAACCGGGCACGGCCGCCCGGATGAGGCGATACGCAACCAGCGCGCCGGACCTTGCCATGAAAGCGATTGCCGGTTTGCCATCCACCGATTGCGTGACGCATATCGTGATCGCCAGTTGCACCGGCTTTATCGCGCCCGGGCTGGACCAGTTGATAGCCCGGCGTCTTGGTCTGGCCGCCAGCGTGGAGCGGGTCTCCATCGGCTTCATGGGCTGTTATGCCGGCGTAACCTTGCTGCGCACCGCCGGTCACATCGTCCGATCAGATCCCACGGCAAGGGTGCTGGCCGTATCGGTAGAGCTTTGTTCGCTCCATCTTCAGGAAACCGACGATATCGGAAGCCTGCTGGCCATGGGGCAGTTTGCCGATGGTGCAGCGGCGGCGATTGTCAGTGCACAAGGGGAAGGCCTGTCCCTTGGTTCAGGTCTTTCGCTTGCGCTGGAGGAAAGTGACGAGCTGATCACCTGGACGATCGGTGACAGCGGTTTTGCCATGCATCTATCAGGAGAAGTGCCCGGCAGGCTGGCAGAGGCGCTGGATGATGATGCGACACGCGAAGCTATCCTGGGCGAGAAGGCACCCGCCGCCTGGGCCGTTCACCCAGGCGGTCGCTCCGTGCTGGACGCGGTGGAGCGCGGCCTCCCTCTTCCTCCCGACGCGCTTGAGGCGTCGCGCAGTGTGCTCAACGAATTCGGCAATATGTCCTCTGCAACGGTACTTTTCGTCCTCGAACGCCTCGCCCGCGAACGTCCCGAAAGCGGTATCGCGCTTGCGTTCGGACCGGGGCTGGCGATGGAAGGTCTGCGTTTCGGCTGGATGACCGGCGATGCTGTCTGAACGTCTCGAAACGCAGGAAATGATGGACGACCCGGCGCTGCCCGAGCCCGTTTACCGGGCGGTGCTGGCCGATCTTAGCAAAGCAAACTGGCTGACGCTGGCATATCGTCCCACGCTGGAATTTCTCGACCGTGCCCTGAAAGGCCGGAAAAGCTTCACGCTTCTGGATGTAGGCTTCGGCCATGGCGATATGCTTCGCAAGATCGCGGAATGGGCCGAGGCGCGGGGGATCGAGGCCACGCTGGTTGGGGTGGATCTCAATCCGCGCAGCCAGCCTGCAGCGCGAGAGGCCACGCCGCCTGAGATGCCGATTGTATACCATACCGGCGACTATGCCGATTTTATGAACACGAAATGGGATTTCATCACCTCCAGCCTCGTTGCACATCATATGACCCGCGCCGAGTTGCTGCTGTTTCTGCAGGTGATGGATAGCAAGGCGCAGATCGGTTGGTTCGTCAACGATCTGCACCGCCATCCGGTTAGCTACTTTAGTTATCCGGTATTAGCCCAGCTGGCAGGGCTGCACCGCATCGTTCGTATGGACGGGCAGACTTCCATCGCCCGATCTTTCCGACCGGAAGACTGGCGCAAGATGCTGGCCGAGGCCAGGGTTACAGGTGCACGTATCGAGCGCAAGTTTCCCTTTCGGCTGTGTGTCTCGTGCACAGACTAGGCGAAACGCCGCTAATCCTTGGCGCGGGCCCCGCCGGTTGTGCTGCTGCATTGGAACTGGCGCGTGCCGGCACCGCCCCTGTGATACTGGACCGGTCCGAAACCGTCGGCGACCCGCTATGTGGAGGCTTCATGAGCTGGCGCACATTGGCGCAGCTTAAGACGCTTGGCGTGAAGCCGGATAGGATCGGCGGCCATACCGTCGATCACCTGCGCCTGTTTGCGCATGGGCGAACGGCGGAAACGCCCCTGCCACACTCGGCAGTGGGTCTGTCGCGACATGCGCTGGACAGCCACCTGCGCCGTTGCGCCATCGAGGCCGGAGCAAGGCTGGAGATCGACACGATCCGCACTCTCTCGGCTGGAACCGCTCATGGCCAATCCACAAGCTGGACAGCCAATTCCATTTTCCTGGCCAGCGGGAAACACGACATCCGGGGCACCAGTCGACCCCGCCTGGCGAATGATCCGGCTCTGGGCCTGCGGATAAGGCTTCCGCGTAGCGAGGCGCGTGCCGAACTGATCAGCTCCGCCATCGAACTCCACCTGTTTCGCGGGGGCTATGCGGGCGTCGTCCTGCAAGAGGACGAGACAGCCAATATATGTCTGGCCCTGCGCAAATCTGCGCTGAGCGATGTCGGAGGGGAGCCTTCTGCCGTTCTCGAGCAGATTGCAGATCAGAATATTGATTTCGCTGCTCGTCTCGGCAGCAACTGGCAGCAAGCACGGGTGGAGACCATCGGCGCTGTGCCTTACGGTTGGATCGCACACGACACCACACCCGGTCTTTTCCGCCTGGGAGATCAGGCCGCCGTCATTCCGTCGCTGGCAGGCGAAGGCATGTCTATCGCCGTTGCCAGCGGCATCATGGCCGCCAGGTACTGGTGTGCGGGAGGATCAAGATCAGCGCCTGCTTTCCAGCGTGCCTTCGCCTCGCGCGCCTTTCCGCCCGTACAACTGGCAAAGGTTGCGCGCATTTTGGCGGAAACGCGGCTGGGCAGCGCAACTGCGCTCGCGCTTGCAAGGCTTTCGCCATCGCTGGTTATCGACATTGCGGAGCGTTGCCGCATCGTGCCAACCTCCGCCAACACCGACCGGACGACTTGCGCACATGCGCGTCCCTGCTAAGAGGCGCGCAAATCCGAACAAATCCCAAGACCACAGTTACCAAGACAAGGCAGGACATCCATGGCGAAGATTCAGGTCAAGAACCCCATCGTAGAGATCGACGGCGACGAGATGACGAAAATCATCTGGGAGTGGATCCGTGAAAGGCTGATCCTGCCCTATCTCGATGTAGACCTGAAATACTACGATCTTTCGGTCGAAAAGCGTGACGAGACGGACGACCAGATCACCGTAGATTCCGCCAAGGCCATCCAGAAATACGGCGTCGGCGTCAAGTGTGCAACCATTACTCCTGACGAAGCGCGCGTCGAAGAGTTCGACCTCAAGCAGATGTGGCGTTCGCCCAACGGCACTATTCGTAACATCCTTGGCGGCACCATCTTTCGTGAACCCATTGTGATCGACAACGTGCCCCGGCTGGTGCCCGGCTGGACCGACCCTATCGTGGTGGGCCGTCACGCCTTTGGTGACCAGTACCGCGCCACCGACACGCTGATCCCCGGTGCGGGCAAGCTGCGCATGGTGTTCGAGGGCGAGGACGGCCAGAACATCGACCTGGAGGTTCATACCTTCGATCAGCCCGGCGTCGCCATGACGATGTACAACCATGACGAGAGCATTCGCGATTTTGCGCGCGCCAGCTTCAACTATGGCCTCGATCGCGGCTGGCCGGTGTATCTCTCCACAAAGAACACCATCATGAAAAAGTACGATGGCCGCTTCAAGGACCTGTTCGAGGAAGTCTTCAATACCGAAGGCTTCAAGGAGAAGTTCGAGGAAGCCGACATCGGTTACGAGCACCGTCTGATCGACGACATGGTGGCCGCAGCCCTCAAGTGGAACGGCAAGTTCGTCTGGGCCTGCAAGAATTACGACGGCGACGTGCAGTCCGACATCGTGGCGCAGGGCTTCGGTTCGCTCGGCCTGATGACCAGCGTGCTGATGACGCCGGACGGCAAGACCGTGGAAGCGGAAGCCGCGCACGGCACCGTCACTCGTCATTATCGCCAGCACCAGCAGGGCAAGGCGACTTCCACCAACCCCATCGCTTCCATCTTCGCATGGACGCGCGGACTGATGTATCGCGGCCGCTTCGACAACACGCCCGATGTGGTCGCCTTTGCAGAGACGCTGGAGAAGGTCTGCATCTCCTGTGTTGAGAACGGCAAGATGACGAAGGATCTCGCCCTGCTGATCGGCCCCAGCCAGAGCTGGATGACCACAGAGCAGTTCTTCGAAGCCATCGTCGACGGCCTTGAAACCGAGATGCAGAAGCAGGGGCTGGCGTAAGCCGTCAGGACAAAAGGCCATGACAAGGGCCCGCCTCGAAGTCCGCCAGGCGGAGATCGGCGATATCCGCAGGATCGCTGCTCTCGCCAAGCGGGTGTATGAAGACTTTGCGCCTTATACGCAGAGCGAAATTCGCGGGCAGTTGAACAACTACCGCGAAGGCTGCTTCGTGGCTTTCCTCGACGACAAGCTGATCGGCTATTGCGCCTCGATGCGGATCGCCGGCGACAAGGCATTGCGACCGCACGGCTGGGACGAGATTACCGGCAAGGGCTATGGCAGCCGCCACGATCCCAAGGGTGACTGGCTGTACGGCTACGAACTGTGCGTCGATCCCAAGACGCGCGGCACCCGCATAGGGCGCAGGCTTTACGAGGAACGCCGCAAGCTGGCGGAACGGCTGGAGTTGAAGGGCATCGTCTTTGGCGGACGCATGCCGAACCTTGCCAAGACCTGGCGGCGCGTCGATGGCCCCGAAGATTACCTTGAGAAGGTGATCCAGGGCAAAATTCACGATCCCGTGCTGCGCTTCCAGCTTGCCAACGGGTTCGAACCCATCGGCATCCTTCCGGGCTACCTGCCAGAGGACAAGCGCAGCCGCGCCTTTGCCACCCATATGGTGTGGCGCAATCCCTTCGTCGATCAGGAAGCCAGCCCCAAGGCCCGCGTGCCGCGCGGGGTGGAAAACGTGCGCGTCGCGACCTGTCAGATGCAGGCCCGTGCCGTTAAGGATTTCGACGAATTCATGCGCCAGGTGCGATATTTCGTCGATGTTGCAAGCGATTACGAGAGCGACTTCATCCTTTTTCCCGAACTCTTCACGCTGATGCTGCTGAGCGCGGAAGAAAAGGAACTCTCGCCCATGGAAAGCATTGAACTGCTTTCCGAATATACGCCGCGTATCCGCAAAGCGCTGAGCGAAATGGCGCTGAAGTACAACATCAACATCATCGGTGGCTCGCACCCTACGCGCATGGAAGATGGCGACATCCACAACGTGGCGATGGTGTGCCTGCGCGATGGTTCCACCCACGAGCAGGAGAAAATCCACCCCACGCCGAACGAAGCCTATTGGTGGAACATCCGTGGCGGCGATTCCGTGGACGTAATCCAGACCGACTGCGGGCCGGTTGGCGTGCTGATCTGCTATGACAGCGAATTCCCCGAACTTGCCCGTCGCCTGGCCGACGAAGGCGCGCGGATCATCTTCGTACCCTTCTGCACCGACAGTCGGCAGGGATACATGCGTGTGCGCTATTGCGCCGCTGCCCGCGCGATCGAGAACCAGTGCTATGTCGTAATGAGCGGCAATGTGGGCAATCTGCCCAATGTCGCCAACATGGATATCCAGTACGCACAAAGCTGCATCCTGACCCCCTGCGACTTCCCTTTCGCCCGCGACGGCATTGCAGCAGAGGCATCGGAAAATGTCGAAACGCTGACGATCAGCGACGTGAACCTCGCAGACCTCGCATGGGCCCGCGCCGAGGGAACCGTCCGCAACCTGGCAGACCGCCGCTTCGACCTCTACCGGATCGAGTGGGAGCAGAAGGGATCGGGCGGAGACGCGGCAGACATCAGCGGCCCGCCGCCGCTGCACCAGCATGGACCGGGCGGAGGCTAAGCGACGGCTTTTGGTTGCTCGGCTGGGTGCGAGCTATGACTTAGATTGGGGTGGGAAACGGACTTAGGGTCGCACCTCATCACCAGAAGCATAGCGGGGCAAATCGGCTATTGCGCTGTCGAAGGCTTCTCTTATGTCCGACTGACTGAAGCCACGGTCCCAAAGCTCAGTCGTGAGATGAATTATCGCACGCGGCAAGAAAGGGTGATTGGGCCACGGATTGGTTCGATGTAGCTCGATCAAGGCGTCACTAAATTGATGAACCGCATCCATCGACTGGTCCTGCCACTGGTCCTCGGGGGACGGCTGTTCTTGCTCGCTCATGGGTTCAGTTTGCCGCCGAAAGCCAATGTCCGCAACTGGGTCGTCAACTGACGGTCCGCAATTCTTCCCAAACAGGTAAAAAGCCGCCGTAT
>CAJXTZ010000020.1 GCA_913061345.1 uncultured Erythrobacter sp. | reverse complement strand
CGAGATCATGCCTAGTCTCGTGGGCTCGGAGATGTGTATAAGAGACAGGAAGAATATGAAGCCCAGCCAGATCAGCGTTCCGATCGGGAAGCCGCCTTGGCTCTCGCGCTGCTGACTGGCCTGCTGTGCCACTTGCGCGGCCTCTTCCGGAGGAAGTTCAAGCTGCTGGATGATCTGATTTGCACCCCACTCGATCCCGGCGGAATAGTCGCCATCGCGGAAATAGGGTTTCATGCCTTCCACGTATTCATAGGCCAGCCCATCGGGAATGATCGCTTCAAGGCCATAGCCCACCTCAACCCGCATCCTCCGCTCGTTCGGAGCAACGAGCAGTATGATGCCATCATTGTTCTCTGTATCGCCAAGGCCCCATTCGCGGCCCAACTGGTAGCCGTAATCAGCTATGTCGTGGTCATCCAATGTAGGGACTGTCGCCACTACGAATTGCCGCTGGTTGCGCTCCTCGAACTCGTCAAGCTGCTGCGTCAGCCGCGCCTCTGTCGCCTCGTCAATGACGTTGGCAGCATCCACCACCGGCGCGGTGCCACGCTCGGGGAAGGTGGGCTGGGCAGCGGCGGGATTGGCCAACGCCAACCAAAGCAAGCCAATCAAGGTAATTAAAGAGCGCATTAAGCCGCGTCCTTTGTACGTGTAGATCGTGCGTCGTTATCGTTCGTAGGCATAGAGGGATAAGCGCGCATGCGCTCGATCAGGGCGCTTGTTCCCGAAGCAATTCCCTTCTCATACTCGCCTGCCTCGAATGCTGGTAGAATCTGGCTGTCGAGCACTTCTTCACAAAAGTCGTCGGGAAAGTTGGCTTCGAGGCCAAGACCGATCTCAATGCGAACCTCGCGCTCATTCGGCGCAACCAGCATCATGATGCCGTCATTCCTCTTAGCATTTCCCAAGCGCCACGCATTTGCATAGGCCAACGAAAAATCGTCAATCGAATATCCGTTCAGAGACGGCACCGTAACGACAGCCATCTGCTGGCCATAGCGTTCTTGCGCCGCATCCAATCGAGCGATGAGCCTCGCCTCGAACGCTTCGCTCAGCAAGTTGGCATTATCCCGCACACGTCCACCTTCCTCGGAAAAATACGGAAAGGCCGTACTCTCCGCCTCCGCTTCCTGCGCTTCGCACGCGTTAAGAAAAAAGACGGCGATGAGGATCGCAATGAGCTTCACTCGCCGCGCATGTCGAGATCAGGGGCGACTTCGGCGCCCTCGGTCGCAGCTTCGTAGGGAACCATGGGTTCTGCGCCGTGGATGATGTTCGCACCGATGGTGTCGGGGAAGGTGCGGATCGTGGTGTTATACTGGCGCACCGCCTCGTTATAGTCACGGATGGCCACGGCAATGCGGTTTTCCGTCCCTTCATACTGGGTCATGAAGCGACCGAAATTGTCCTGACTTTTCAGTTCAGGGTAGCGCTCCACCGAGACCAGCAGGCGCGACAGCGCGCCACCGAGCTGATTTTGTGCCTGACTGAATTGTTGCATGGCGGCGGGATCGTTCAGATCGCCCTCATCCAGTTGGACTTCGGGGCGAGTGGCCGAAGCGCGCGCCTCGATCACCGCGTTCAACGTCTCTCGTTCTTGCTCTGCGGAGCTCATTACGATTTCCTGCAGATTAGGGATCAGGTTGGCGCGGCGCTGGAACTGTGCCTCCACGTCGGCCCACTTGGCCTTTGCGGTTTCTTCCGCAGCAGGCACCGAATTGATGCCGCAGGACGCCAGCGAAATCGCGCCGACGATAAGAGCGGCCGCCTTGGCCAGACGTGTGAACATACCCGTGAACCCTCCAGAAAACTTGGTGTATTGCTGATATAGCACGGCGGAGACTGCATACAAGACATGTTCGGGCCTTGCATTTCCACCGGCTGCCGTTTCAAAGCGACGTTCTGGTGTTAGTGAATAGGAGGGCGCCCATGCTCAAGGAGTTCAAGAAATTCATCGCGCGCGGGAACGTGGTCGATCTGGCCGTGGGCGTGGTGATCGGTGCGGCGTTCAGCGGTATCGTGACACAGGTTACGGACGCTGTCATCATGCCGTTGATCGGCTGGATTTTCGGCGAGATCGACTTTTCCAACTGGTTCCTGCTGCTGGGCCCTGTCCCCGAAGGATATGACGGTTCGACGACCAATTACGCCGAGTTGAAGGAAGCTGGCGTTGCGATGCTTGGTTATGGCGCACTGATAACGGCGGTTATCAATTTCCTCATCGTGGCAGTTGCGCTGTTTCTCATGGTTCGCGGTCTCAATCGTGTGACAGAGGAAATGCAGGCAAAGCAGGCGGAAACGGAAGATAGTTCAAAAAGCGACGATGTGCCGACCAATCCGGAACTCGATGTACTGAAGAAAATCCTCGCCGAATTACGCACCGGCGACAAATCACAAAACCACGATGCTGCGGGGCAAACGCCAACGGCCTAACCTGAAAAATATCGCGATACACTTCACATTAAGCGAGTGCGGTCTATATCGGGTCTGCTCGCTTCGGCGGGCTATGGCGATAAATTGCGCCGTGCAATAGGTACAGCGGACCCGGGGGCAGTACCCGGCGGCTCCACCAAAATTGGCGATCTGTCGCCAGTCCTGATGGGGCCGAACCAGGATCGACGTGTGCTGAAAGACGGTGTTTTTGCTCGGGCTGAGTAACCCGTAAAACTGTTCAAAACACACAAGTGCCAACGATAACGAAGCACTCGCAATCGCTGCGTAATTTGATGTCCTAACGGACTGAATTTACAAAGCTAAAGCGCGGTTGGACCGACCGGGCAACAGAACGGATTCCGGGGCTCCGGGGGTAGCTAGCAACAGAAACCCCCACTCATTTCCCGATTTGGTGGACTTTGCGATCGACCGTCTCGACGGTCCTCTCTCCAAACCTTCAGGAATGGCGGGTAGCTAGCAGCAGAAACCCCCACCTTTCTCTCATTCAGCTATGTCCGATGATCCGGTTCCTAGGTTTTTTCCGCGAAAACCTTGCTGGCTTCCTTCTCGGCACGCTCGTAATTCAGGCAGTCGAGGATTTTCGCACCGCCAAGGAACACCGCGCCGCTGCAGGCCGCCATCAGCAGCCAGCCACCCCAGCCGGGGAAGCGATCAAGATACTGGCTGCCGCGCTCCATAGCGCCCAACGCCAGGGCAAAGATAATCAGATAGGCTTCCCAACGGGTCTTGATCACAAACAGGCGGGAAATCTTCTTGAGCATCAGTTACCTCTCTTAACCTTCACTAATGCAAACACTGTGCCAGTGCCGCAGTTCCGCGATTTCTATGGTTAAGGAAGGAGGATGTGTAAGGCAAACCGACAGGTTGGTCGATCACTACGCCAATTCGGTGATGTCCAACGTTTCCAGTAATTTGCTACGTGCTGTTCGAACCTGCTGTGCAAGTCTCTCAGCGCCAACCTGCGAAGGGTCTATGCTTTCGGGCCAGTATTCGGCCACGATGGCTTCCATTCGCTGGGCCTTAGCTTCATCCAGCATGAAGCGCTGATCTACAGTCGCAGGATCGGCCACAACGCGAAGGCGCAGGCAGGCGGGGCCGCCACCATTGGCCATGGACTGGCGAACATCCACAACGTTCACGTGACGGATCGGCCCATTACCTGCCAGCATGTCCTGCAACCAGCTCCACACATTGGAATTGTCGCGGCATTCCTCCGGCACCACCAGCGTCATCTCGCCGCCGGGGGGCATGAGCAGTTGCGCGTTGAACAGGTAAGAGGTGATCGCGTCCTCCAGGCTGACGCGGTCCGCAGGCACTTCCACGATCTCTAGAGCAGGGAAACTCTTCCGAATGGCCGAATAGGCCGCCTGTTGATCGGCAAAGGCCGATTGATGGGTAAAAAGCACACGCTGGTTGGAGACAGCCACCACGTCATTGTGAAAAGCGCCTGCCGCAATGGCATCGGGGTTCTGTTCGATAAACACGCAACGCTCGGGATCTAGGGCGTGACGGCGCGCTACTGCCCTGCTGGCCTGCTCGTTCTGGCGGGCAGGAAACTTGCCGCCGGTCTTGCCGTAGACGAAGACTTCCACCCCGGGTGCGTCATGCGCTTCGCAAAAGCGCATGTGATTGGCCGCGCCTTCGTCGCCGAAGCAGAAGGGGACGGGGTGATACACCTCGAAGTGATCGCTATCGGCAAACACGAGGGACAGCTGTCGGTGCGTATCGGGCCATTCGTGGCTGCGATGCGGCATACTGACGAGATTCGCGACCGTCATCCGACATTTACCGTTTGCGGTGTCCGGCGCTGGGCTGACCGTCGCGGCATTGGCCGTCCACATGGAACTGGCGGACCAGCCTGCCGCTATAAGCGCGCGGTCGGTCGTTTCATCGACGACGATCTCGTTCAGCCATAGCGTGTTGGGGCGCGGCAAAGGCAGCAGAAAACCCTGCGCCAGACCCATCGCCATATTCGCCTTCATCTTGGCGATGCCTTGCAAGGCGGCGGCGCGGGGATAAGCGGTGGCGCCCGCATTCTTGGTCGCGGCCAGGTTGCCCAGGCTGAGGCCTGCATAATTGTGGCTTGGGCCGACGATCCCGTCGAAGTTGATCTCCTGCAAGCTCATCGCGCAATGCTCCACACGCTGTCGCCTTTGCCAACTCGCAGTAGCTCTGCCGCCTGTGCATCGATGGCAACGGTATCGCCGCGCAGTTCGCGCGCGCCATAGCAGCAACGGAAATCCGCGAACTGGCCTGCTGCGATCAGCGCCTTTTCGCCCTTTTCCAGCGTCGCATTCACCACTTCGCCATGATGGGCGCCGGCGATGGAGCGCACCTTGTTGGTATCGGCCAGCATGGTTGGGCCACCATCGAAAATGTCGACATAGCCCTGGTAGGAATATCCCTCGTCTTGCAGCATGCGCATAGCGGCGCGGCCGCTGGGGTGGGGCAGGCCGATCACCTTGCGCGCTTCTTCGTCCAGCATGGCGATATAGACAGGGTGCTTGGGCATCAGGTCGGCAATGAACTGGTTGCCGTGGATGGCGTTGAACTCGTCCGCTTCCTGGAAACTCATGCCGAAGAACTTGCCCCCGATGGCATCCCAGAAAGGCGATCCGCCGCGCTCGTCGATGATGCCGCGCAGTTCCGCCAGAATGCGGTCGCCAAAGCGCTGACGGTGGGCTGCGATGAACAGATAGCGGCTGCGCGCCAGCAACAGGCCAAGTCCGCCCGCGCGCTCGCCCGGATGCAGGAACAGCCCGCCCACTTCGCTGGTGCCGCCAAGATCGTTGCACAGGCTGAGCAACTCGGCAGCGACGGTGCGCTCCAGTTCCTTTGAATACTGGGTCAACATGCCGATACGGTAGGAATAGAAAGGGTACTGATGCCCCACTGCGGTAAACAGTTGGCAGGTCCCTCGCACGTCGCCAGTCTCGGTGTTCTCCAATACCAGGACAAAGGTCTCGCCCATGATATCGTCACCTGCTCGGGAGAAGGCCGCTTCGGAGCCTTCCAGCTTGCCGGTGAGGGCGTTGCGGTCCGGCGGTAGGTTCGTAAAACCGCCGCCTGTCAGTTTCGCCATTTCGTAAAGATGTTGCAGATCGTCCATCGCTGCGGGGCGGATCACGAAAGTCACAGGGTGTCTCCCGTGGAAAGCCGATGCAGCACGATCGCGGAAAGCTGGGCGCGTTCTGTCAGCGAGGGTGCGATCATGAACTCATCAGGCGAGTGGATCTTGCCGCCTCTCACGCCCATCGTATCCACAACGGGCACGTGGTTGGCGGCGATATTGTTACCATCGCACACACCCCCGGTGCTTTGCCAAGCGATCGTCTGACCCAGCGCCACTCCTGTATCGCGCACGAGGTCGAACAGTTTCTGGGCAGTACTGTCTACCGGTTTGGGTGGCCGCGATATACCGCCGTGCATTGTCACCTGCAGATCATGCTCTTTTGCAAGGGTGGCAATCAGGTGGTCGAGATTGGCGGCAAATTCTTCCGCCGCGCGTGTCGACCTGGGCCGAATGTTGAAGCGCAGGATCGCGTGATCGGGAACCACGTTGTTGGCGGCGCCGCCTTCGATCTTGGCAGGGTTTATGGGCAGGTCACCATGCTGCATGCTCTTCAGGCGCACAGCGCAATCGGCCGCAGCCACAACGGCGTTGCGCCCGTCCTCCGGATTACGCCCCGCATGAGCGCTCTTGCCGGTGAACGTGAGCGTGTAATTCCCGCTACCGCCGCGCGCGTGGGCCAGCGTGCCATCGGGCAGGGCACTGGGCTCGTAGGTAAGGGCGGCAATCTTGCCCCGCGCCAACGCTTCGATCAGCGGGGCGGACGACAGCGATCCTGTTTCCTCGTCCGAATTGATCATCACGTCATAGCCGATACTTGCGGCCGCATCGCTGGTTTCCAGGGCCATCAGCGCTTCTGCAATTACCGCTATACCGCCTTTCATGTCGGCGGTGCCCGGGCCGTTCAGGATATCATCGTCCAGCCATTCCAGCGTCTGGAAAGGGTGACTGGCCGGAAAAACCGTATCCATGTGGCCGGTCAGCAGGAAACGCCGCGGTGCATCGGGACGTACGGAGCAGACAAGATGCTGCCCATGCGATTTCTCCACCTCGTTTCCTGCCGCATCGACTACAGTAACCGGCGCGGGATCTCGCAGGGTAACTTCGCCGGGCAGCGCTGCAAAAGCCTGCGACAGAACCTCTGCCATGTGCGCAAGACCATCCAGATTGTCGGTACCCGAATTGATCGCCGCCCATTCCTGCGTGCGCGAGAGCATGCGTTGCTGGTCGATATCGGCGACGAGGTCGCGCTCTGTCTGGGAAAGTGGTTGCATGGCAAACCGCATTACGCGTCAGGCGGCGCAATGCAACCAGCGCTCCCAACGCCGCAGGCCTGCGCCCGTTGCAGCGAACGATTTTTTACGAAGTCCTAAACCCTTGGCCGTTAAACGGACGGAACAACGCAATCCGGGAACGGCAATGCTTGCTGATACGAAAAATTCGAGGGCCGAACTGCGCGAAATGGTGATGTTGCGCGCTAAGGTCGTCGATTCGCGCGGCACGCACGAGGCGCGGATTTCCGACGTCAGTCCTCGCGGATTGCTGGGAACGATGGAAAGCCCGCCGATTCGCGGTGATTTCATCAGCATTCACTTGCCCGGTCAGGAGGTGGGCGGACAGGTACGCTGGGTGAACGGTCGCAGGTTCGGCGTTCGCCTCCGCGAGCGTGTGGATGCCGCGTCCATTGGCAGCGGCAAGCGACGGGCGCGCGAGCCCGCAAAACCAGTTGCGTCAGATGGCGCAAGCGATACGTCGCTCAGGGCCACGCTTGTCACCTATGGCGTGTTGTGCCTGACGGCGCTTTCCACCGCCTACCTGATCGTGACGTACATCATCCTCTAGCCGCTCATGACGCGGGCTACAGTGACAAATTCTTCAACCGATAGCGTTTCGGCGCGCCGGGTGGGATCGATCTTACAGGTGGCGAGGGCATCCAGCGCGCCAGGCAGGCCTTTCACGCTCTGCCGCAGCATCTTGCGGCGTTGGCCGAATGCGGCTTCGGTCAGGCGTTCCAGCACCTTTGCCGATACGCCTTCGGGCGCAGCGGCAGGCTCGACATGGATGATGGCGCTCATCACCTTGGGCGGCGGGGTGAAGGCGCTGCGATGCACTTTCATCGCCAGTTTGGGCTTGGCGCGCCATTGCGCCAGCACGGCGAGGCGGCCGTAAGCCCCGGTGCCGGGTTTTGCGACGATGCGCTGGGCGACCTCGTGCTGGAACATCAGCGTGAGGCTGGTCCACATTGGCGGCCAGGTTTCACCGCCCATCCAGCGGGTGAAAAGCAGGGTACCGATATTGTACGGCAGATTGGCCGCCACGGCGAAGGGTTCGCCCATCAGTTCTGCATGATTCAGCTTCAGGGCGTCCTCTTCCAGCACGCGCAACTTGCCGGGAAACGCCTGTTGCACGTCTGCCAGTGCAGGGATGCAGCGCGAATCGCGCTCTATCGCGGTGACGCGGGCACCGGCACGCAGCAGTGCGCGGGTAAGGCCGCCGGGACCGGGGCCGATCTCCAAGACGGCCCTGTCGGAAAGGTCTTCGGGAATGGCCGCGATGCGATCGAGCAATTGTTCGTCGAACAGGAAATTTTGCCCCAATGCCTTGCTGGCAGAGAGGCCATGTGTCGCAATTACCTCGCGCAACGGGGGAAGGCTCACGCTTCATCCGCCCGGCGTGCGGCAATCTCGCCCGCCATGCGAATAGCGGCGATCATGGCGTTAGGCCGGGCGATACCTTTGCCGGCAATATCGAATGCGGTCCCATGGTCGGGCGATGTGCGCACGATGGGCAGGCCTAGTGTGACGTTCACGCCTTCGTCGAAATCGAGGGCCTTGAGCGGCACCAGCGCCTGATCGTGATACATGGCAATGGCCACATCGTAACTGTCGCGCTTGTGCGGGGCAAACAGGGTGTCGGCAGGGTGGGGGCCGGTGACGCCGATCCCTTCGGCCCGAAGCTGCGCGATGGCAGGAGCGATGATGTCGATCTCCTCGCGGCCCATTCGCCCGTCTTCGCCGGAGTGGGGATTAAGGCCGGCAATGGCGATGCGCGGCTGCGTTATGCCGAAGTCGGTATGCATGGCGCGGGCGACAATGCGCGTGCGCTCCACGATAAGCTCCTGGCTCAGCCGGGACGGAACCTGGGACAGGGCACAGTGCACAGTCATCGGCACGGTGCGTAATGATGGCCCGGCCAGCATCATTACCGCATTTTGACGGGCGACATCTGTGGCATCGGCACAAAATTCCGTCTGACCGATGAAAGTTTCGTCCACTGCAAAAATTGACGATTTGGAAACCGGCGCAGTCACCACGCCTGCCGCCGAACCAGCTCGCGCCATGGCCAATGCGTGCGCCAGGGATGCGCGTGCCACCAATGCGCCCTCGCGAGTAGGCTTGCCGGGAGTATAGCAAGCCTCGCCTTCAACGTTGATGATGAGTTCATCGGGAAAGGCGATGCCCAGCTTGTGAGCGGCATCCTGCAACACAGTGCCACCGCTGCATACGACGAAAGGCGGCAGACTCAGCGCATCACAGCGTGACCACGCTTCGAGTATGAGTTCAGGACCGACCCCTGCCGGGTCGCCGATGGTAACGGCAAGCGGCAGGGGCTGTGTCATTCAGATCAGTCGTATTCGATCACCGCATCGCGGCGAAGATCGCGCAAATAACGCTGGGCACGACGGTTGACGCGTTCATCTTCCAGCTGCGCCATGATCTGGTCGGAACTGGGACCAGCCGTTTCCTGGGGATCGTCGCGGCCGCACAGCATCAACACGCGGATACCTTCGTCGAGATCGCCAAACGGCGGTGTGGTCTCACCAATGTTCAAGTTCAGCAGAATGCTCTGCAAGGCCTCGGGCAGCTGGCGCACGGTAATGTCATCATTGTCGACCGTCGTCGCGCCAATTGCTGCTGCGCGCAGGTTGGCATCGCCGCAGCCGTTCATCGTGTTAACAGCTTGAATGAAGGTGGAGCCGCGCTCTTCCGCCTCGGCTGTCGACACTCCTTCGGGGAAGGCGATGCTGATTTGCTTCAGACTGAGAACCGCGTCGCGCGGGTCGGCCATGCCGATCTGGCGCTGGTCGATCATCAGCAGAATTGAGTAGCCGCCCGGAATTTCCAGCGGGCCGACCAGCTGGCCGGGCGTCATCTGCTGCGCAGCGGCTTCCAGCGTGGGCTGCTGCAACTGTTCAAGGCGAATCCATCCAAGATCGCCGCCGACGATGGCGCTGGAAGCCTGCGAGTACTGGCGGGCGTAGGCGACGAAGCTGCCGCCGGCGCGCAACTGTTCGATAATCTGGCCGGCGTTGGCCAGCACCTGCTCGCGGTTGGCGCTGTTGGCAGAGAGGAAGATTTCGCCAAGCCGGTACTCGGTCGTGCCGCGCGATGCCTGCAAGCGCTGAAAAAGCTCGTTCACTTCGCCTTCGGAAACATTAACGAAGGGCTGCACGTTGCGGCTCAGTAGACGGTCCCAGGCAAGTTCGCCCTGTATCTGGCGTTTGATGGAGCGGGGCGAGGAGCCGATGGACGCAAGATAGGCGTCCAGCTGCGCCACATCCATTCCGCGGCCCTCACGGGCGAAGCGTTCGTAGGAGGCTTCCACCTCTTCGTTCGTAACGGCCATGTCCTGCGCCGCCGCTTCCTGCACCTGCAGTGTCTCGTCGATCAAATTGCGCAGCACCTGAAGACGGAGACGTTGTCTCTCTTCTGGCGAAATCTGCCCTTCCTGCGCGGACAATATCAGCGCAACGCGGTGATCGACATCGGTGCCGGTGATGACGGCACCGTTTACGCGTGCGGTGGCACGGCGCACATTCGGATCGGCGGGTTCGACAATGAAAGAAATGTCATCGGGCAGGTTGAAGGCGTCGGAGCCTGTGACTTGCACACCTTGCGCCTGTGCCGTTCCGGCAAGTGCGAAAGCGCCGAGCGCGGTGGCGGAATATTTCAGCATTTTGGTCGTGAACACGATCACTTGGGTTACCTTGTCTTGTCTGTGGCGCGGGGAAAAGCGCCCTTGTGCAGAGCCGGGTAATTGCAATCTACGGCTTAACCCCACCTGAGCCAGCCCCTCCTAGCCAAATGTCCCCGCGCTGCCAATCCGCGTGGAAAAAGACTAGTTGAAGCCCAAGTTGCGCAAGTTGAAATAAATGCTAAAACTGTTGCCGGATTGCGCGTCAGCCAGCTCGATATAGTCCCGCCGCCAGGTGAAGCCGAACTCCAGACAATCATCCGCATATGCGATACCTAGCCGGGTCCGCAGCGGTTCGAACCCGTCTGCCACCAGCGTGGGATCTTCGTTGCGATCAGTAAGGTTTACCACGGCCGATCCGAACACCGACCAGTGGCCTGCGAACGCGACCCGGCCTGCGAGACGCACTTCCTCGCGGTCTTGCAGATCCTCCAGCGTGAAGTCGATATCGCGGTTTAGCTGCAGATAGCCGACCTCGACATAGGTGCGGTCGTTGCCCACGGTGGCGTCGATCTCGTTGCGGCGGACGGTGAAGCTGTCCTTGTCGAGGCGGAAGCGGTGCGTGAATTTTACGAAATCGCGATAGCGCACCTGGGTACGGCCCACGAAATCGGAGAACTGATCATTCAGTCCCGTTCCATCGGGAAACAGGTCGAACGCATCGTTCAGACGATAGGACTGGCCGATCGTGCTTTCCAGCCGCCAGCCGGGGAAATTGGCCTCCCAGTCGATACCATAGGTAATGCGGACACCGTCTTCCACCCGGTCATATCCAGGGAAACGGTTGAGAGCGAAAAGGTTCGAATCCTCAAGGTCGATGGCGCGGGAATCTTCGTTGGGAATTTCGAGATTGCGAACGTCGGGGGTCGCCACAAGCTGCACGCGCGGGGTAAATATTTGCGACCCACCCATGAACTCACCGATGAAGGGCCATTTGATATCCACCGCAGCGGTCGCGATGCCGCGTGCCTGCCAGCCGTCCTCGCCGCGATAGGATGCGACGCTGGTGAGCAGGTTGTCATCGGAATGATAGACATCGCCGCGCACTAGGCCGGTTAAAGTAACCTCCTGCCCCCAGGCCGTGATCCGTCGCATATCCCACTGTGCGCGGGCGAAGGCGCGCTGGGTATCCTGCCCCTCCAACCGGGTGACAGCAAGGGTATTGGCCTGCAACTCGACCGAGCCGCCAAGCACAGGCTCCTCCAGTCGATAGCGCGCATCGATCAGCGGAAGGGCAAGCGGCACCTGGCCCTGATCGGTACTGACAAGCAAGGCCTGCGTTGCCCAGCCGGCGATTGAAACATACGAATTCTCGTCTTGCCGGGTGAGTTCGACAACCGAACGCAGACGGTCTTCGCGGCTGATATCGTAGCGCCGCAGGAACGTACGGTCGCTGGCAATGCGGATTGAACCCTGGGCCGTCCAGTTTTCGTCCAACTGGAAACGCCCATTGGTAAACAGATATCCGCGGAAATCGTCCTCTTCGGTCCGCATCGTGGAATTGAGCGGAATGCGCGTGCCATAGGTGGCGTAGCCCGTGACCTGGAACGCACCTTTCCCGGTTAACTGCCTATATTGTGCAGAGACCAAGGGCGCAGCTTCTGTGTAGACATAGCCCGACAGGGTCAGATCACGATTATCGGCCAGACGCCAGTAATAACTGTCGGAAATTTCGATGCCGTTGGATGCGGTCAGGCCGATATCCGGAATGAAAAACCCTGAACTGGCAGAGCCATCCGCGCTTATCGTCAAACCCGGCAACGGCAGAATACGGGCACCGAACAATTCCAGATACGCATCGCGGAAACGAATTTCGGCGGTGTCCTCATTGTAATAAATGCGCTCTGCCGTAACCCGCCAGCTGGGGCTCTTGTCGCAGCCTTCTGTGTCCACCACAGCGCAGGAAGAATAGGCCGCGCGGGTCAGTTCGATATTGCCATCGGCCGTGCGCGTCGCTTGCTGGGCTGCCAGCCTGCCACCTTGCCGGAATGCCAGTAGCAGGTTCTGCATGGCACCCGCTTCCAGCTCCTCTGTCAGCACGAGCCTATCCGTAAATAGCTGGTTGCCGTTTTCGTCCACGAGCCTGATCGTGCCTGTGGCGACGATTTCGCCGGTCAGCCGGTTCCAGGTAACTGCATCGGCGCGCACCGACTGGTCGCCCGATCGCAGCAGGACATCTCCGGCGGCTGTAATGGTATCGCTATTTTCGTCATAGCGCAGTTCGTTCGCCTCGAAGGCGATTTCGCGCGGACCATCAGTATCGTCGGTTGCAAGAATGCTGTCGGCGATGATCGGGAAGCCGCTTTCCTCGTCGTCGTCGGGCTCGGGCGTCTGCACCGGCTCGATCGCCGTTTCCACACCAGGGGCTGCACCTTCCTGCGCAAAGGCGGCGGGCGGTGACCCCAAGGCAAGTAGAACGGCTGCGCTGACAACGTACGCAGGGAGCGGATTCGCTGGCAGTGCGGGGAACGGGCCGGGGTGCATGGCTTGCCTATTGCACCACGCGCTCCTAATCGCAACGCCAGCTTTGCAGCACGGTGAAAAGCTGTGCTGCCGATCCCGAACTATCTTGCTGGAGCCCCCCACCCATGGAAATTGAATTTCGCAACTCACTCGGCACCGATAGCCCGCGCATCGTGGCGCGCGTTGTCGATCAGGACAGTCTACCTGGCGATCTACCCGCCGCTATCGGCGAAGGGGCCAAGGCTTCGCGTTTCACGGGCAAGGCCGGCCAGGTGTTCGATGGATTTGCGGACATCGATGGCAAAGTCGTGCGACTCGCGCTGGTTGGCGCGGGAAAGAAGGACAAGGAAGGCCGCCACGCCGCACTGGAACGCGCAGGTGCCGCGCTGACGGCGAAGTACCTCACCAGCGGCGAGACCGAAATGGCTCTCGACGCGGGCGCGAGCGGTCTGGACGCCAACGAGACGGCTGCCGTGCTGATGGGCGCGCGCCTTCGCGCATGGCGCTGGGATGAATACCGCACCAAGATGCGTGACGAGCAGAAGCGTACGTTGAAGAAAGTGGTCGTATCCGGTGCCCCGGCGGGTGCGCAGGACGAGTGGACCGATGCGCAGGCTGTGGCGACCGGCGTTGAATTTACCCGCGAACTGGTGGCGGAGCCTGCCAACATCATCTATCCAGAAAGCTTCGTTGAACGCTGCAACAAGCGTTTCGAGGGGACCGGCGCTGAACTGGTCGTGCTGGACGATGCCGAGATGGAAAAGCTGGGCATGGGCGCGCTGTTGGGCGTGGGGCTGGGCTCTGAACGCCCGTCTCGTATCCTTGCAATCAAGTGGATGGGCGGCACCAAGGGCGAAGCGCCCATCGCTTTCGTCGGCAAAGGCGTGACCTTCGATACAGGTGGCATCTCGCTTAAACCCGGTGCGGGCATGGAAGATATGAAGTGGGACATGGGCGGCGCGGGCGCCGTGGCAGGTGCCATGCTTGCCCTTACGCTACGCAAGGCGAAAGCCAACATCGTGGGCGTGTGCGGCCTCGTTGAAAACATGCCCGATGGTCGCGCCATGCGTCCCGGTGACGTGGTGACATCCATGTCCGGCCAGACAATTGAAGTTCTGAACACCGATGCCGAGGGACGGCTGGTGCTGTGCGATGCGCTGACCTGGGTGCAGCAGGAATTCAAGCCCAAACGCATTGTGGATCTTGCAACCCTGACAGGGGCCATGCTGGTGGCGCTGGGTAGCGAACATGCGGGCGTCTTCTCCAATAACGACGAGTTGGCGGACGATCTTCTGCACGCCGGCAAACAGGCAGGCGACAAGCTGTGGCGCTTCCCGCTTGCGCCGGAATACGACAAGCTGCTGGATAGCCCGATCGCCGATATGAAGAACATCGGCGGCCGATATGCAGGTTCCATCACCGCCGCGCAGTTCCTGCAGCGCTATATCGAGAACGACACGCCCTGGGCGCATCTGGATATCGCGGGCATGGTGTGGGCGGACAAGCCGGGAGCGACCTGGGACAAGGGGGCTACCGGGTACGGCGTGCGTCTGCTCGACCGGTTCATCCGCAACACCGTGAACGGATAAGGTTCGCAGCCATGCCCAAGATGCGGCGCAAATCGGACCTGCCGTCGAAGATTTGCGCCGCATGTGGTCTGTCGTTCAACTGGCCCAAGAAATGGGAGCGGGACTGGGATAACGTGCGCTATTGTTCGGAAAAGTGCAGGCGGCAGAAGGACAAGGCAACCTGATGCGCGTCGATTTCTACCTGCTCTCCTCTGATCCCGCGCCCGTTGCCATTACCTTGTTGGCGGGCAAGGTGCGGCAGGCGGGCGAACGATTGCTTGTTGTGGCAGACGATCTGGCTTTGCTGGAAGATACCAGCAAGATCTTGTGGGAAGCCGCGCCCGAGGCTTTCCTCGCCAACGGTATCGCCGGAGACCAGCACGACGCAATCCAGCCTATCCTTCTGTCGAACGATGTTCAGCCCGACAACGGGGCGAACTTCCTGCTGATCGCCGATGGTCAGTGGCGCGAGCCGGGCGATAGCTTTAACCGTGTGCTATTCCTGTTTGACCAGACTACGATCGCGCACGCACGGCAGACATGGAAAGCGTTGCAGGATCGCGAGGGAATGGAACGCAGGTTTTGGAAACAACAGGGCGGGCGCTGGATCGAGGGGCCTTGACGATAGGGCCATTTCTACCAGAAAGTCCGACGCAACCTTATGAGGGCCATCATGCACAAGATCACATTCGTGACCGTTCTTGCCATCTCGCTGTCTGCCTGCGGCGGACCCGATGAAGGCACTGTGCAGACAGATGACGGGCAGACCGTGAATTACGACGTTGATCGTGATGGTGGCGATACCAAGGTTCGGGTCACCGACGACAATGGCGAGGAAATGGTCATTAATTCGGGCAACAATGTCGCGGCCGACCTGCCCGATGGTTATTCTCTCTATCCCGGCGCTTCCGTGATCAACACGACCACCATGAACCAGTCAGACGGGCAAGGTATGCTCGTCATCATGCAAAGCGATGCTACACCCGAAGAGATGGTAACGTTCTATCGCAGGCAGGCGAAAAATGCGGGTGTCGAGATCGGTATGGAGATGAATTCCAACGGCTCAATGATGGTGGCCGGCGAAACCGAGAATGGTGGCACCTTCAGTTTCAACGCATCCTCATCTGGCGATGGCACGACCGGGCAACTTGTGCTGGGGCAGGACCTGAACTAGGCAGCAGAGCGTCATCTGCTTCGGGGTTGCGTAATGCGCAAGCCTGCTTGCCCTGTGCATTCGGGGGCGCTAGGGGCCGCGCGAACTCTTTACATCACAGAATTCTTGCAAAGGAACTCCCCATGGCGGCTACCCGCACTTTTTCGATCATCAAGCCCGACGCCACGCGCCGCAACCTGACCGGTGCGGTCACCAAGATGCTGGAAGACGCCGGTCTGCGCGTCGTCGCTTCCAAGCGCATCCAGATGACCCGCGAACAGGCCGAGGGCTTCTACGCCGTACATAAGGAACGCCCATTCTTCGGCGAACTGGTCGAATTCATGATTAGCGGTCCTGTGGTGGTGCAGGTGCTGGAAGGTGAAGATGCCGTTGCCCGCAACCGCAAGGTGATGGGTGCTACCAACCCTGCCGACGCCGATGAAGGGACGATCCGCAAGGCCTATGCCGAAAGCATCGAAGCAAACTCCGTCCATGGCTCGGACAGCGAAGAAAACGCCAAGATTGAAATCGACTTCTTCTTCGATGAAGACGAAATCGTCGGCTAACCCGACTTCGCCTTTCTTGAGCAACCGCAACCGCACCGGGGGCAGTGATACGATCGCTGCCCCCTTTTCGTTTCGGGCTGAATAATTACGACATTTCGTCCGAGTCCAAGGTGGCAAGGTCGGACTCCTGCATAGTAGTATGTCCGAACGAACAGTGAATCGTTTTATCGACGCGATGAATGCGCAAGACTTCGCTAAAGTAGAGATGCTGTTGGCTGAATTCCTTTTGCTTGAAGATACTGGCCGCGCAAGGCGAGGGCGCGAACAATGTCTCAAGCTTTTTACCAAGGCCATGGCGCGCGCGGGCAGAGCGTTCGAAAATCCTGGAACGGCAGTCTTTTTCGCACGGCCATTCGATGTCGCTGTTCACCGAGGTCGACAAGGCCCTGGTATAGAGCAAGAGAGTTAGGCCTGCGCGAAGGCGTTATAGGCTTTGGAGTGCGACTGATGTTCACCGTCAGCGGCGCGCGCCTGCTCTCCGCGCATTTTTGTTAACGCAGTCGCCGTCAGTGGCAGGCCAAGATCACCATAGATACGGGCAACTTCCGCCTCCCAATCGGCGTTCAGCGCCTCGAACTCCACGCGTGCCACCGGGCCTGTGAAGCTTCCTAGTGCATCGTCCATACGCTGCTGCCTCAGGCTGATCTTGCGTTGCATTTCACTCTCGATCCAGTTGAAATCGACCGTGTCGGACTGGATCGTCATCTGGTTCGCAACGAGCGACGCCGCGCTTCGCGCAAGGTCTTTCTCGCAGCGATGTGTCATGATGACGCGCGCACCGGGGAACTGCGAAAGCAGGGCGGGCAGGTCTTCGGCAAATTGCGGAACCTTCAGCACACGCGGTCGATCCGCATTTGCGTGCCAGCTGGCATCGGTGCGCAACATCCTTGCAAATTCGCGGTAGACAGGGGCGGGGTCGCGCGCCTCGTTGAACGCGCTGAAGCCGGGGATATGCCACTGCGCCTCGTAGGCGCTATGATCCAGCGCTGCTGCAAGCCAGCCCAGCTCCTCGTCCGCGCGGGTGACGCCGAAAGGATGGATCGAATCGATCCACGGATCGATCGCGCGCGCAAACAGCAAGGTTATCGCCGACCAGGCCGGACGTGTATCTGGTGACCTCGGCACAGGCTGCCAGCTGTCGCAAAAACGCGTTGCCGCCAGCGCAGGGTCAGATGCCAGCAGGCGATGCACGCGTGTCGTGCCGCTGCGCATATGGCCTACCACAATCACGGGCGGGGCGAGGGGGGTTTCGAGAATACCGGGTTGCGCCTGCCACAAGGCGCCAAGTTCAAGCCTTTGCCGGATAGCCCGAACCAGTTGGCCATGCGCCATCGTGAGACCTAGCGGGTTCAACCTTGCTTCGGCTTGCAATGATCGAGTCAGAGCTTCCACTCGCAGCCTGAAGTCCGCCACGTCCGCATCGCAACGTGGGCCTTGCTCGCCCGAGGTTGGCGCATCTCGCTCAGCCTTCGCCCACAAGGCGTCTGGATCGAGCGTCGGCCTGTCGCTCAACCCGCGACGCCAGGCCGTTTCCAGCCACCCGTTAACGCGGTCCACCCGCGATGATCGAGCACAGGGGTGTGGACGAGGAGGGACGCTCATGCCTTAGAATTCATCCGCCGTATTGCGTAGCTTCGCAAGCCGTTTGGGCGCGACGGAGCGCCAACTTCTCTCAAGCCATTCAGCCACATGATCCCAGTCAACTCCTGGCCGGTTCAGAACGATCCCTACCCAACCGCTGGCCCCGTAATAGGCAGGCTTGAAATATGTATTGGGCGCGTTTTCCACCAAGCTCGCCAATTCATCGGCCCCACTTGTCTTCACCAGCACGGCAATATGATCGGTCCCGTGGAATCGATCCTGGAAATAGGCGAAGTACTTGCCGCTCTTGCCGCCGGTGCGCCAGCCTGGGGTGCCGTGGCTCTCACGCTCCGCCGCCTCGGGCAGAACAAGCGCCAATTCCCGAACCCGTTGCAGCAGCCAGTCTCCGCGGTAGGCGCGGCTGACGTATTCGGCCACCATACGGGGATAGAGCTGGTATTCGGCCAGGATGACCCGGCTTGCCAGGCTCTCGACGGTGTCTTGCGGAAGGATCGCCACGGGCAATTGGCCTAACAACGGTCCGCCATCCAGTTCGGGAGTTACCACGTGAACCGAACAGCCGCCGAAGTCCTCACCTGCGTCGATCGCACGCTGGTGCGTGTCGAGGCCCTTGTACTTGGGCAGCAGGGATGGATGGGTGTTGACCATGCGTTCTTCCCAGCCATGCACGAAGTCTGCCGTGAGAATGCGCATGTATCCGCACAGGGCGAGATACTCGGCGCCGCTCTCGCGAAGGGCGGCGTCCATGATTCGTTCGTGCGCGCGGCGATCCATTCCGTGATGGTCATGCGCAAAGGTCGTAATTCCTTCCGCAGCGGCAATCTTCAGGCCCGGCGCGTCGGGATTGTTGCTGCCAACCAGCACGATCTCGTAAGGACAATCGGGCAGGCGGGACTGGAACAGCAGAGCAGACATGGTGGTGCCGTTGCCGGAAAGCAGACAGGCAATCTTCGCCTTGCGCGGCTTCGCATCCGCCACCGCTTCAGGCATCGTGATCGGCAACCCAATCGTTTGTGGCGGACCAGGTGCCGGCCGAGCCCCTGACCGTGCAACCGCGCTGACCTTCGACGATCTCCCCGATCCTGAAAACCTCTTCGCCGGCCTCGGTCATGACATCGGTTATGGTATCGACCTTTTCCGGTGATACCGCCAGCACCATGCCCACGCCGCAGTTGAACGTGCGGGCCATCTCGCCCGGTTCGATATTGCCCTGCGCCTGCAGGAACGCCATCAGGCGCGACTGCTGCCAGCTATCGGCGTCGACCACGGCGCGGGCACCCTGGGGCAGCACACGGGGCAAGTTCTCCAGCAAGCCGCCGCCGGTAATATGCGCCAGCGCATCCACATGGCCTGCGCGAACCGTGGGCAACAGGCTGCGCACGTAAATGCGCGTGGGCGCGATCAGCGCGTCGATAAGCAGCTGATCCTGATCGAACAGGGCAGGGCGATCCAGTTTCCAGCCCTTGTCCGCTGCAAGCCTTCGGACAAGAGAAAAACCGTTGGAATGGACGCCGGAACTTGCAAGGCCCAGCAAGACATGACCCGGAGCAACGCGTTCGCCTGTCAACTGTTCGCCGCGCTCCACTGCACCGACGCAAAAACCGGCAAGGTCGTAATCGCCTGGCGCATACATACCGGGCATTTCCGCGGTTTCGCCGCCGATCAGGGCACATCCGGCGTCTTTGCAGCCCTGCGCAATCCCCGCGATCACGCGTTCCGCGATGCCGTTCTCCAGCTTGCCCGTGGCGAAATAGTCGAGAAAGAACAGCGGTTCTGCACCCTGAACGATAAGATCGTTCACGCACATGGCAACAAGATCGATGCCGACCGTGTCATGACGATCTGTATCTATGGCCAGCTTCAGCTTCGTGCCGACGCCATCATTACCGGCCACCAGCAGCGGGTCTTTATAACCTGCAGCCTTGGGATCAAAGAACCCGCCGAAACCGCCGATTTCGCCGTCTGCACCGGGGCGCATCGTGGCTTTGACGAGGGGGCCGATTGCCTTCACGAGGCGGTTGCCGGCATCGATTGAAACGCCTGCCTGTTCGTAGGTGTAGGATTGCTTGTCCGAATTCATCCCACCGCCATAGTCTTTCAGGCTTGGAATTCCACTCGCCTTTGGGCAAAAGAGCCGCGAATTCCCCGATGAAGATTGATTTTCTCCTTTTCCGGCACAACCAGAGCCGCCTGCCCGCCCTCCTTGTGGTGCTCGGCTTTGCCGTGCTTGCAACACTCGCTGCAGTGTCGCTTACTGCGCAGGTTTCCGGCGATCGCGGCATCGCGCCGGTCGCCAGCAGCAGCGATATCGACGTTGGCGGTATCGAAGTGAACGTAACGGGAGACAGCGCAGAGGAAGCTCGCGCCAACGGCTGGCGGGAAGCTCAGCGCCTCGCCTGGGCGAAGATTGACGGACCGGAAATTCCCGATTCGCGACTCGATTCGCTGGTGGCTGCCATTGTGGTGGAAGAAGAAAGCATTGGTCCGCGCCGCTATGTTGCGCGGTTGGGCGTGATTTTTGATCGGCAGCGTGCAGGTGCACTGCTGGGTGCCGGCGGGGAGCGCGCCCGGTCCGCCCCGATGCTGACATTGCCGGTGCTGATCTCCGGCGGTACGCAGACGATGTTCGAAGTGCGCAACCCCTGGCAGCGCGCGTGGGCGGAGTACCAGTTCGGTTCCAGCACGATCGATTACGTCCGTCCTTCAGGCGCGGGCGGCGAATCGCTGCTTCTGACATACGGACAGAGTGGCAGGCGTAGCCGGGCATGGTGGAACAACATACTCGACCAGTTCGGGGCGGCAGACGTGCTGGTGCCCATTGCCAACCTGCGATGGGAATGGCCCGGCGGCCCGGTTGAAGGGCGCTTTACCGCGCGTTATGGCCCGGACAATCGCTTTCTGGATGATTTCACCATGCAGGCCGATAACGCCGGTGAACTGCCTGCCATGCTGCGCCGCGCGGTTACCCGCTTCAACCAGATATATGCTGCTGCCCTGGCCCACGGTACGCTGCGGCCCGACCCTACGCTCACCCTCGACAATATCGAGATCACGCCCGAAATCCGTGCGATCCTGGAGCAGGCGCGCGCGGCCGAGCGAGCAGCGCAGGAGGCCGCGACGAGGCAGAGCGATGCGGATATCGACGTCACTTCGGGTGCGGATCAGTCGCAGTCCGTCGAAACCTCCGTCCCGACCGCAAGCTATGGCATCCAGGCCGCGACACCCGAGGCATCCGATTTCGATGGCACCTTATCGGCGCTTCGTGCGATTCCCGGTGTTACTCGAGTAAGCGTGCGCTCCACCGCGATCGGTGGTGCATCGGTGTTCGACGTGACCTATGCTGGAGAGTTGTCGGCATTGGCCGAAGTGCTGCGACAGCAGGGCTGGGCGGTGAACGAAGGACAGAACGCTCTCGGCATTTCGCGCTAGGCCTGCGGCTGATGAGCCAGTTTGCCCTTCCACTAGCTGCCCGCGGTCGCGGCCCGGCGCGTATCGTTGTCGGCAATGCCAACCGCCATGTTGCAGAGGCGCTGGTGGCGACACAGGACTGGCCTTTCCGCACTGCTGTGCTCACCGGCCCGCCACGCTCCGGCAAAACGCTTCTGGCGCGCTGGTTTGCGAACAATTCCATCGACGGTAGCCGCCATGAAGCGATCGACGATGCACAGCAAATGCCGGAAGATGAGCTTTTTCATCGCTGGAACCGTGCTCAGGAACTTGGCACCTCGTTACTGATTGTCGCGGGAGAGCCGCCCTGGGATATTTCGCTTCCCGATCTGCGCTCTCGGCTTGGCGGATCGCTGCAACTGGAAATCGGCCAGCCAGACGATGACATGGCACGCGACCTTCTGCTTTCCTTGGCAGACGAGCGTGGTTTGCCACTGCGCGACGACGCAGCGGATTACCTGGTCCCTCGTGCGTCCCGATCGCAGGCGCAGCTCGAAAACTTGGTGGCAACCATCGATCGCTTGTCTCTTGAGCGAAAGGCCCCACCTAACATGGGAATTTGGCGCGCTGCACTGGACGCGGTGCATGGGCCGGAGGAACCCCGCTTGATCTGAGCGGATTTTGATGGGACATTGGAGTAACGATGTTCGAACAACTGACAGCCTATCTGGACTCGATCCGCGAACGCGATCCGGCGCCGCGTTCGCGGTGGGAAATCCTGCTGTATCCGGGGGTTCTGGCCGTCGGCATGCACAAGATCGCGCATTGGCTGTTCGAAGCCGAGATGTATTTCCTGGCGCGGTTAGTGAATCACATCGCGCGGTGGATGACTGCCATCGATATCCATCCCGGCGCAAAGATCGGCAAAAATTTCTTCATCGATCATGGTTTTACCGTCATCGGCGAAACAGCGGAAATCGGCGACAACGTAACGATCTACCAATGCGTGACATTGGGTGGCACCAACCCTACCAGCGGCAAGGGTGGCAAACGCCATCCGACATTGGCCGATAACGTGATCATCGGTTCGGGCGCGCAAGTGATCGGGCCGATTAGCGTGGGGGAGCGCGCCCGTGTGGGCGCCAATGCCGTGGTAACGGATGATGTGCCAGAAGGGGCGACGATGATCGGTCTGAAGGCACGCTCAACCCTGGTGCCTGCCGAAACGTGGCTGCGCGAATTCATTCCCTATGGCACACCGTGCGATGAACCGTGCGAACCAGCGCCCACGGAAAAGGTGCAGGCGCTGGAAGACGAACTTGTCCAATTACGACAGGAAATGGCGGAGTTGCGCAGGCTGCTTCCAGCTTCTGATGACGTCGATCGCGGCCACAAGAGCGGGGCTCAGCGCTAATGGCGGCGCACGGCGGCGCGCCCAATATCGTTGCATTTCCCGGCCAGCGGCGGCCCGAGCAAGTGGGCTTCGATCGCCAGGAATTGACCCAGATCCTGAACCTGTATGGTCGCATGGTCGCGGCCGGCGAATGGCGCGACTACGCGATGGATTTCACAAGGGATTGCGCCACCTTCGCCGCTTTTCGCCGCACGGCGGAAGTGCCGCAGACGCGCCTGGAAAAGCGCCCGGCGCTACATGGCAAGCAGGGCATGTGGGCCCTGTTTGGCGAACAGGGACAGGTGCTGAAGCGCGGTCATGAACTGGCCAACGTCCTCGCACCGGTAGAGCGGCGGTTGCTGAAGCTGGTCGATTAGAAACGCGCCAAATGGCGTGGAACCAGTGCGTTCTACAGGCCTTCCAGAGCGCCGACCAGTTCATCGAAGTGATCGATCATCACGTCTCCGCCCAGCTCGTTGACCGGTACGTCATGATAGCCGTAGCGATATGTTACGACTAGGCAGTCGGCATTGCGCGCCGCGCGTACATCAAAGGTTGAATCGCCCACCATCGCAGCGCGGCCTCCGCCGCAATCTTCGATCGCGGCCAGCAGCATGTCGGGCGCAGGCTTGGCTTTTTCTCTTCCGAAAGTGTCCCCGCCGTGGATCGCGCAGAAGCGATCCGTCATCCCCAGCGCCTCGATCAACTGGCGCGCAGGTTCTTCGGATTTGTTGGTGCACACCGCCAGTTTGCAACCCTTGGCGGCCAGCAAGTCCAGCGCGCCCAGCACACCGGGGAAAGGGCAGGTGTTGTCCGCGATATGAGCCCAATAGTGATCCAGCAGCGCGTTCTTCAGTTCTGTGAAACGATCCGGCGAAACCGGGCCACCGGTATGTTCCAGCCCGCGCTCCAGCATCGGGACGGCGCCACCGCCGATCAACTGGCGTACCTCTGTCAGCGGCAACGGTGGACGGCCTTCCAGAGCAAGCGCGTGGTTGATCGCGGGGCCGAGGTCGAGACTGGAATCGACCAGCGTGCCATCAAGATCGAAAAGAACGATGTCGAAAGGAAAAGCAGGCATTGGGCCGCCATGTGGAGCAGGGATATGGAAACTGCAATGAAATGGTGGCATGGGCCGCGTCATGAGTGAAAGACCTATCGCAGCCATCATCCTTGCCGCCGGCAAGGGTACCCGCATGAAAAGCAGCCGTCACAAGGTGCTGCACGAAGTCGCGGGCCGTCCCATGATCGAACATCTGCTGGCCAGCGTGGACCAGTTGCAGCCAAGCAAGCTCGTCACCATCGTGGGCGAGTATCGCGAACAGTTGCAAAAGCGGCTGGGCGATCGTTGCGCTTTTGGGGTGCAGGAACCGCAGCTTGGCACCGGCCACGCCGTGCAGCAGGCCGAGGATGCCCTGGCAGGGTTCGATGGCGATGTGCTGGTACTGTATGGTGATGTGCCCTTCGTGAAGGCAGGAACGATGCGCGCCATGATTGACCGTCTGCGCGCCGACGATGCGCCAGCGGCCGTCGTGCTGGGGTTCGAACCCGAAGATCCGCTGCGCTATGGCCGCGTGGTGGCGCAGCAGGGCCAGATCATCAAGATGGTGGAATACAAGGACGCGAGCGAAGAAGAGCGCTCCTGCACAATGTGCAATTCGGGCCTGCTGGCCGCGCGCTCGGAAGACCTGTTCGCGCTGCTTACGCGCGTCAGGAACGAGAATGCGCAAGGCGAATACTACCTGCCCGATATCGTGAACATTGCCATTGCCGATGGCCGCAACTGTGCGGTTGTCGCGTGTGACAGTGCAGATGAAGTGGCAGGCATCAACAGCCGCGCTGAACTCTCCGCAGCGGAAGCGCAGTGGCAGGAAGTGGCTCGCGAGGAAGCGATGGAGCAGGGCGTCACCCTGCGTGCGCCCGATACGGTGTTCTTCAGCTATGACACGCAGCTTTCGGCCGATGTGGTGGTGGAGCCCAACGTGGTATTCGGTCCCGGCGTGAGCGTAGCCAGCGGCGCGCTGATCCGGTCCTTCAGCCATCTTGAAGGCGCCAGCGTTGGCGAAGATGCCGAGGTTGGTCCATACGCTCGACTGCGGCCCGGCGCGGTGCTGGAAGCGAAAAGCAAGGTCGGCAATTTCGTGGAAATCAAGAAAACCACGCTGGGCGAAGGGGCCAAGGCCAACCACCTCACCTACTTGGGCGATGCGAGCGTGGGCGCCGGCGCAAATATTGGTGCAGGCACGATCACCTGCAACTACGATGGATACTTCAAACACCAGACGACAATAGGCCCGCGCGCCTTCGTCGGATCGAATTCCTCGCTGATTGCCCCGCTTGCGATCGGCGCCGATGCCATCGTCGCAGCGGGCAGCGCAGTAAGCCGCGACGTCGCCGACGGCGAACTGCGCATGGTGCGCGCAGACCAGTTGGTGAAGCCGGGCTGGGCGGACCGTTTTCACGATACTATGAAGAAGAAATTGGCGGCTCAAAAGGATGGCTGATCGCACCCTCACCGACGAGCAGTTGACACCCGTGCCCTTCGATGCGGAACCTTCCATTCTCGGTAGCTGACACGGCCATTCGCTGTTCAGCATCTTGCTGGCAGGGACCGCCGCGCGAGTTTTCACCCTTTATACGAATATCGTCGCCTAAAAGGCAGCGAACAGAAATCAGGGACCTACGCCATGTGCGGAATTATCGGAATTGTGGGCCATAGCGATGTCGCTGCGCGATTGGTGGACGGCCTGCGGCGGATGGAATATCGCGGATATGACAGCGCAGGCATCTGCACTGCGGATGACGGCAAGCTGACGCGCCGCCGGGCCGAAGGCAAGCTGGGAGCCCTCGTCGAGGAACTTGCGGAAAATCCCGCTTCTGGCAGCACCGGCATCGCCCATACCCGCTGGGCTACCCATGGCGCGCCGGTTGAAAAGAACGCGCATCCGCATGCGACACCGCACGTTGCTCTCGTGCACAACGGAATCATCGAAAATTTCAAGGAATTGCGGGATGAGCTGCGCGCCGATGGCCGCACTTTCGAAAGCGAAACCGATACCGAGGTCGTCGTCCACCTAATCTCGCGCCGGATCGAACAGGGCCGGTCGCCGGAAGACGCGGTGGCCGAGGTACTGCCCCGCCTCCGCGGTGCATTCGCGCTGGCTATCGCCTTCCGCGACTATCCGGACATGCTGATTGGCGCTCGGCTCGGTTCTCCGCTGGTTGTGGGGTACGGAGAAGGCGAGATGTATCTCGGCTCAGACGCGCTCGCACTTGCCCCGCTGACGCAGCAGATCGCCTATCTGGAAGAAGGTGACTGGGTCACGATCACGAAGGACAGCGCCAGTATCCGCGATCTTGACGGTAATACGGTGGAACGTGCCGTCCAGGCGTCCGGCGCGACTGCCGCGATGATTGAAAAGGGCAACTACAACCACTTCATGCAGAAGGAGATATTCGAGCAGCCGACCGTGGTCGCGCAGACTCTGCGATCCTATCTTCGCCCCGGCGAACAGCGGGTTGCCCTGCCGCAAATCGATTTCGATATCTCCGCGATAAACCGTGTGACGATCGTCGCTTGTGGCACATCCTATTATGCGGCGATGGTGGCGAAATACTGGTTCGAGCAGTTCGCTCGTGTGCCGGTGGACATCGATTTCGCTAGCGAATTTCGCTATCGCGAGCCGGTGCTGCCCGAAGGAGGGCTGGCCTTGTTCATCTCGCAAAGCGGCGAGACGGCGGATACGCTTGCAGCTTTGCGTCACTGCCGGGAACAGGGGCAGGTCATCGCTGCAGTGGTTAACGTGCCCACCAGTTCCATGGCGCGGGAGGCAGATCTACTGCTGCCCACCCACGCAGGCCCTGAAATCGGTGTGGCATCCACCAAGGCCTTCACCTGCCAGCTGGCAGTGCTGGCCGCCCTGTCGGCCCATTTGGCGGTAAAAAAAGGGCTGATGGATCGCGCGGAAGAAGCGGAAGTGGTCCAGCACCTGCTGGAGGCACCTGCTTGCCTCAACGCCGCGCTGGACCATGACGAGGACATCGCGAGCATGGCGCACCTTATCGCGCCTGCCCGCGACGTGCTTTATCTGGGCCGCGGCGCAGATTTCCCCCTGGCACTGGAAGGCGCGCTGAAGCTGAAGGAAATCAGCTATATTCATGCCGAAGGCTATGCCAGCGGTGAGATGAAGCACGGTCCGATTGCATTGATCGACGATACCGTTCCGGTGATCGTTCTGGCGCCATCAGGCCCATTGTTCGAAAAGACGGTTTCGAACATGCAGGAAGTGCAGGCACGTGGCGGCAAGGTCGTGCTTATATCTGACAAGGCGGGTATCAAGCAGGCGGGTGAGGATTGCATGGCCGTGATCGAAATGCCCAAGGTGCACCCGCTCATCGCCCCTCTGGTTTACGCGGTGCCTGTGCAGTTGCTGGCCTATCATGTGGCGGTGGCAAAGGGCACGGATGTGGATCAGCCGCGCAACCTGGCCAAGTCGGTTACTGTGGAATAATCAGTAATTTAATTCAGAAACGGTCCCTGCGCTTTACCCCCCAATAACTATTGGCGGGGTAGTGCGGGGTGGTGAGCGATAAACATTCTGGATTACCGACACTTCCGCTGCAGATGGGATTTCTGCAGGTGATCGGACTGCGCGAACCGAGTGACGGGGACTGGACCCGGCTGCGCACGCTCCAGTACTCCGAATTGCACAAAGTCTCTACCATTCGGATCACGGCCCACGGACTGGCAGCGATGCTGGCTGTCGGGCTCTATATGCAAAGCGTAGCGCATTGGGCTTTGGCCGGGTGGATGCTCAGCATCATTGCTGCCGTGTGGAATGTCGGTCGGATCGACCGGAATTTCATCGATATCGAAGCACGCGGCGTGCAGTGGAACGAGTTTACGTGCCAGGCGCTGGGCGTTGCGGGGTGTACCATTCCCTGGGTCGCGGCGCTCTTGTTCTTCGTGCCCCAGGGTACGACGACGGACCATTACGCACTCTGGGCCGTGGCCGCCATGCTGATAGCGGGAAGCGCGGCGACGATGGCCAGCGCGCCCGTGGCAATCGTCGTGTTCGACCTGGTAGTAGGCACGGCGGGCGTCGCATCGTTCATTCTGACGGGCGATTTTCTGTTCGCCATCGCCGCCGCTGTTTATACGATGACTATAGTTGCAGGCGCCCTGCGGTCTGCGCGAACTTATCTCTCCGCCAAGATCGCCGAGGCCGGCGTTGCGGAGAAGGACGAAGTGGTATCCCTCCTGCTGCGCGAATTCGAAGAGAAGGAGTCGGATTGGCTCTGGCAAGTTGATACCAATCGCCGGATTCGATCTGCGTCCCCGCGCTTCGCCTTTGCCTTCGGCTGCGTGCCAGAGAAGCTGGAGGGCGAAAGCTTTATAATGCTGATCGCCGGGTCCACATGGGAAAGCGGGGATTTTCCACGCAGCCTTCATGAACTTGCCGAGAAACTGAAACGCCGCGAGCATTTCTCCAACCTTCTGGTGCAGGTTTATCTGGAGACCGGGCATCGCTGGTGGGAGCTTTCCGGCACTCCGATGTATGATGATAACGGCAGCTACATCGGTTTTCGCGGGGTCGGTTCCGACGTTACGGAGCAGCGCGATCGCGACGAGAAGATCGCCTATCTGGCGCGCTACGATACGCTTACGGGCCTTCCCAACCGACTTATGCTGACAGAAGCGCTTGGCGATGCCATGAGTTATTCGGAACAATGGAAATCGCGCTGCGCATTCCTGATGATCGACCTTGATCGCTTCAAGGCGGTAAACGATTCGCTTGGGCACCAGTTGGGCGACCGGTTGCTGGCCAGCGTGTCCAAACGCCTCGACAGTGTCATCACAGAGAACGAGCAGTGCGGGCGATTGGGCGGCGATGAGTTCGCTGTCGTCATTCGGGATGCCAGCGAAAAAGGCCGCGTCGACCGGCTGGCCGATGCCATAATCGAGGCTCTTTCGCAGCCTTATACGATCGACAATCATACCCTGTTCGTCGGCGCAAGCGTCGGTTCTGCGGTGGGGCCGCGCGATGGTTCTTCGGTGGAGACCCTTATGCGCAATGCCGATCTCGCGCTCTACCGGGCGAAGGACGAGGGCGGTAACACGCATTATCGCTACGTGCCCTCCATGCACGCAGATGCAGAGGAGCGGCGCAAGCTGGAACTGTCCCTGCGTCGTGCAATCAGCAAGAACGAACTGGAATTGAACTTCCAGCCCGTCGTCAACGCCCGCAGTGAGACGGTGGTGAGTTTCGAGGCATTGCTGCGCTGGAACAGTGAAGAACACGGGTTTGTCAGCCCCGCCAAGTTCATTCCGCTGGCCGAAGACACCCGTTTGATTGTCCCAATCGGCGAATGGGTGCTGTACGAAGCCTGCCGCGAGGCGGTGCGCTGGCCCGACGAGATTAAGGTGGCGGTAAACGTATCGGGCGAGCAATTGCTGGAACCCAATTTCGCGTCAACTGTGGTGCGCGCGCTGGCTGATACCGGGCTGTCCGCCCACCGGCTGGAGGTGGAAGTCACCGAGAGCGTCTTCTTGCGCGATGGACGTATTGCGCGCCAGGCGCTGGAGGAGATCATGGCGCTCGGCTGCTCCATTGCACTCGATGATTTTGGCACCGGTTACTCTTCGCTCGGCTACTTGCGCACATTGCGGTTTTCCACGATCAAGGTGGACAAAAGCTTCGTTCAGGGCGCCACGCATGACAGCCAGGAAAGCCTCGCCATCATCCGCGCAGTGGTCGCCATGGCGCGCAGCCTGGAAATGACCACGACCGCCGAGGGCGTGGAAGACGGCGACCAGGCGGCCCTGATTCGCGAACTGGGCTGCACCAAGATCCAGGGTTATTATTTCGGCCGCCCCATGAAGGCGCTGGAAGCCCGCTCTCTGGTGGTAAAAAGCCGCAAAAGCAGCCGCGCTGCATAATTTAGTTTACGAAGCCGCCTCCGCGGCTTCCTCCTCGCTAAACGCGCAGGCAAGCTGCGCCCGCTGCGGACGGCCGTTTGGCCGTGCGGCTCGCTAGTCGCAACCCGAACTCGTAGGAAAGCTAACATTCTTGCGGGGATCGGTCGCTTTTTCGACCGCAAGCGCAATTGCGCGTCCGAGCTTATGCGAAGAAAACCAGGCAGGCCGGACGGCCCGCGCCCGGCGATTGAGGGACCAACGAACTAGGCCTCCACCAGGCTTCCGATTACGCCTTCGAACAATCGTCGGCCATCGCTGCCACCATGGTCGGCTTCGATTGCGCGTTCGGGGTGGGGCATCATGCCCAGCACGTTGCCGCGATGGTTCAGAATACCGGCGATATCGCGGCGTGAACCATTGGAGTTCTCCTCGTAGCGGAACGCCACGCGGCCTTCTCCTTCGAGCCTATCGAGAACATCGTCAGCGGCGAAGTAATTACCATCGTGATGAGCCACGGGAATATGGATCGTCTCACCACCGGAATAGGCACTTGTGAACAGGCTGTCGGCGTTCTCCACCCGCAGGGGCACGGTGCGGCAAATGAAATGCTGCGCTGCATTGCGCATCAAGGCGCCGGGCAGCAATTGTGCCTCCGTCAGCACCTGAAAGCCATTGCAGACGCCCAGCACCGGCACGCCGCGATCCGCCGCCGCCTTCACGGAGCGCATGATCGGGCTGTTGGCAGCCATCGCGCCGCTGCGCAGGTAATCGCCATAGGAGAAGCCGCCGGGGAGGGCGATGAAATCGAGGCCATCGGGAAGGTCGGCATCGCCATGCCAGACCTTTACCGGATCCTTGCTCGATACATCGCGCAGTGCGACCCACATGTCGCGGTCGCAGTTGGAACCGGGAAACGTGACGACGGCGGTTTTCATCAGCCAACCTTCTCGATGCGGTAGTTTTCGATCACCATGTTGGCGAGCAGCTTCTGGCACATGTCGTCCAGCGCTTCATCGCTGGTGTCATCGGCCACTTCCATTTCCACCAGGCGTCCGATGCGCACGTCGTTCACGCCCTTGAACCCCAACCCGTCCAGCGCGTGATGGACGGCGCGGCCCTGTGGATCGAGCACGCCGGGCTTCAGGCTTACATGGATGCGGACTTTCATGGCACGGGCCTTTCGCGGCGTGGTGGTAGGTAGCGTCAATTTGCCGCTGCCTATGGAGATTGAGGGCGATTCCTGCAAGGGCCAGGCATCGCTGCACCGTGGACGCGCGCCAAATTTCCAACCAATGTGGAACACATGGAACACGGTCCTAAAGCGGAAATCGTTCGCATCGCTCAGCTCGTTCAAAGTAGGCGGAGGGTGCAGGATGGAAACGGTTGCATCGCATAGCGCGTTAGGATGTTGCTGATGCGTAGGACAGGCACGCGGGAAAGGGGCCAGAACATATGATTTCGACCGAAAAATTCACCTTCATGGGCAAGGATGGGCAATCGCTGGACGGACGGCTGGAACTGCCGCTTTACAACAAGCCCCGCGCCGCTGCGCTGTTTGCGCATTGCTTTACGTGCACGAAGCAGAGCCACGCCGCCACCCGCGTGGCGTCCGCGCTGGCGACCAAGGGCATTGCCGTGCTGCGTTTCGATTTTACCGGTCTTGGCGGCAGCGACGGCGATTTCGCCAACGCCGGTTTTGTCACCAATGTCGAGGACCTGACCTGCGCCGCCAAGGCGCTGGCGGATCGCGGACTGCCGCCCGTACTGCTGATCGGCCATTCGCTGGGCGGTGCAGCGGCGCTAGCGGCGGCGGGGCAGATTCCGCAGCTTCGCGCCGTGGCCACGCTGAACGCACCCTACGATGCAGCCCACGTGTTCGAACATTTCGGTGATGCCGTGCAGGATATCGAGGATCGCGGAGAAGGCGAAGTAACGTTGGCGGGACGCAAGTTTCGCATCGCCCGCGAATTTCTGGAACAGGGCAGAGACCAGCCGCAGGCAGAGCGCATTGCCAGCCTTGGCCTGCCCCTGATGGTGCTGCATTCGCCTCAGGACGAGGTTGTCGGTATCGAGAACGCCCGACTGATCTACGAAGCGGCGATGCATCCCAAGAGTTACGTGGCGCTGGACAAGGCAGACCATCTGCTGACCCAGGCGGGCTCTGCCGAATATGCAGCCAACCTGATTGCCACCTGGGCAACGCCCTATCTGGCCGACCTGCCGATGGAGCCGCGCAAGGACTTTGCAGGTACGGTCGAAGTGTCGACCGCTGGCGGCAAGTTTGCACAAGGGGTGCGCACGCCTGACCATGAATTCATCGCCGACGAACCTGCAAGCTTCGGCGGCAGCGACCACGGACCGACGCCTTACGACCTGCTGCTGGCAGCGTTGGGCACCTGCACCAGCATGACGATCAAGATGTATGCCGACCGCAAGAAGATCCCGCTGGAAAACGTGCGGATAGAGCTGGAGCACAGCCGCGATCATCTGGAAGACTGTATCGACTGCGAGGACAAGGGCGTGCCGATCCAGGCGATCGACCGCGCGATAGAGCTATCGGGCGATTTGACCGAGGAGCAACGCCAGAAGCTGATGGAAATCGCGGACAAATGTCCTGTTCACAAGACACTGGAAGGCGAATTGCATATCCATTCGACGCTGATCGACGAATAGTTCTTCGCTTAAAATGCGAAGGGGAGGTCGAGCAAGAAGCCCGACCTCCGCCGATGCTAGTCTGGTTGGCTTATTCTCCGTCTGCCTCACCGGACGCGACGAGTATGCGGGTGTCGGCGCGGCGATCTGGCACCATGTATTTCTGCGCAAGTTCCTGAAGTTCGGCAGGCGTGAAGCTCATCACGACCTCTGCCTGTTCACGCACCCGGTCAAGGCGCTCCGCTTCGCTCTGCGCGTCGGATGCAACGCCGATCCAGAAGCCGTTGTTCTCTCGTGACTGCCGGATGTTTTCCAACAGGGGCTGGCGTGCGCGCAGCAGGAAGTCATCGCTTACGGGCTCGTCCCGCAATTCGCGAGCAAGGCGCAGGATGATGTCGCGCACCTCGTCCGCCTGTGCCGGATCGACGACCGCCGCAAGGCTGAGGGTGCCGAAATCGGCGAAATCTTCGCTGGTGGAGTTGGAGACGGACGGGCTGTAGGTTGCCGCAAGTTCCTCTCGCAGGGTTTCCAGTCCCTTCAGACGCACGAGGCCGGCCAGAAGCGAAAGACCCATATCCTCGCGGAAGTCGGAATCGTCGCGCGTGCGCCAGATGCTGCCGACCAGGGCCTGGTCGTCCTGCCCTGTGTGCGAGTAGTCGGTGACTTCGTCGCTTGATAGGTCGAGGAACTGTCTCTTATACACA